>JADGOZ010000081.1 GCA_017882705.1 Candidatus Nanopelagicales bacterium
CCGCTTCAGCGAGGCGGTTAGGAGTGTCGCCGTTGATGTCGTGAGGACCTGGATGGTTCGCGGGTTGCTTCACGCCCAGCTCGAGGCAGGGGATCACATGACCTTCTGGGTGCGCCGGTGAACCGGACTCGCAGCGAGTACCGGGCTGCCCGAGCGACGGAGCTGGCCAGGGAGGGAATGACCTATGACGGCATCGCCCGGGAGCTCGGCTACTCCGATCCGTCCGGTGCGTGGCGGGCCGTCCGTCGATGTCTCAAGCAACGACAGCAGGTCGCGGCTGACAACTACATCGACGGGGGGCTGGTCGACCTGCAGATCCTGGTGGAGAAGAACTGGCGACGAGCCGTCGAGGGAGATCTGCGCGCTGCGGAACTGGTGCTGACCGCTCTGGAGCGTCAGCGGCGTCTGCTCGAGCTGCAGTCAAAGCACGAGAATCAAAAGGTGGAGCCGGTGAAGCCAGTGAAGCCTGTTCGCAAGCCCCGAGCCGTTCGCAAGCCGGAGGCCGGCTTCTTCGCGTCGTTCATCGTCTAAGGTCTGCGGCCTCGACGACGGGCGCGGGTGTAAGTCGCTGGCGCACGCGTGATGTGACGGCTGCGGCATGATGCTGGCGTGGTTGACAGAGGTGCGGGCCTGATTGCGACGACGCGGAGGCGGGGTGGGTGCCATGACTGAGCCGCGAGACCGGGACGCCGCTGGCCGTGCCCGTCAGGCGCGGCCGCGGGATGAGCTCGGGCGTCCTCTCCCGTACGGTTCGGCCGGCGTCATGCCGGTTCCCGAGGAGGCGCTGCCCCCAGCCAAGGCGCTCGCGGTTGCTCGTCGCCTGGTTCGAGAGGGTCGCCCGTTCTCCGCGCACGAGGTCCTCGAAGCGCAGTGGAAGGCCGCACCGGCGACGGAGCGCGAGCTGTGGCAGGGGCTCGCTCAGCTGTGCGTCGCACTGACGCACGCAGCTCGCGGGAACACCACGGGGGCAACACGGTTGCTCGACCGTGCGGCCGGCTTGCTGGAGACCTACCGGCACACCGGCGGTCCGACCTATGGGGTCGACCTGACAGGGGTTGTGGACTGTGCGCGCGAACGCACTACTGCTACGTCCTGACCTGGTGGCCCAGCGATCGCGAAGACGCCATCGCTGAAGGCCTCGAGCCGTCCACGGTCCACGCGGGGATCCTAGGAGGCACCGAGGGGGCACCGACTTCGACTCCTAGGGGATCGGGCGTGACCTCGGGCCTGCGAGGGAGGATGGGCGGTAGGCGACGGTGGCACCCGATGGGCGGCGCCTGCCTGGTTGGTCGCATCGTCGACGATGGGACCTCACCCACCACGGCTGGCCATGAGACGGAGCACGCGTTGATCGAGATCTTGAGCGCCGACCAGCTGGCGCGAGCGCGGGACACGGGTGCCCTCGTCGCTGGCATCCTGGCGACGCTTCGCGGGCGCGCGAAGGTAGGCACCAACCTCCTCGACCTCGACGAGTGGACGCGCACCATGATCGTGGAGGCCGGAGCGGAGTCGTGCTACGTCGACTACGCGCCCGCGTTCGGTCGCGGGCCGTTCGGCCACTACATCTGCACGTCGGTGAACGACGCGGTCCTGCACGGCGTGCCGCACGACTACGCGCTGGCGGACGGCGATCTCCTAGGCCTTGACCTCGCGGTCTCGCTGGGCGGTGTCGTCGCCGACTCGGCGATCAGCTACGTGGTGGGCGAGGCGACCCGGGCCGAGGATGCCGCCCTGATCCGCGCGACCGAAGTCGCGTTGGCGGCCGGCATTGCGACTGCGGGACCGGGGGTGCGGATCGGTGACATCTCGCATGCCATCGGCACCGTGCTCGGCGACGCCGGCTACCCGGTCAATACGGACTTCGGCGGGCACGGACTGGGCTCGACGATGCACCAGGACCCGAGCGTTCCCAACGCAGGGCGCCCGGGACGCGGCTTCCCGCTGCGCGAGGGGATGCTCCTGGCGCTCGAGCCGTGGGTCATGGCCGACACCGACCGGCTGGTGATGGACCCGGACGGCTGGACGCTGCGCAGCGCCACGGGCTGCCGCACGGCGCACAGCGAGCACACGGTCGCCATCACCGCCGCGGGCGCCGAGGTGCTGACCCGGATCTGAGCTCTGGCGAGCGGTAGCCCGCGCCGCGCGGGGCACAAGCCGGACACAGGGCTGCTTCCAGCCTCTGGTGTAGGTGATCGCGGTGCCGATCGTGGGTGTCCACTGGTTCAGAGTGCGAAGAAGTGCAGGCCGAGCCAGGCCCACGCGGCGAGGACGGCGACGCGCCCGGATCGGGTGGCCATCACCCTGCCGGCGGTGGAGCTCAGTGGTGGGATGCGCGAGTCAGGCCTGCGGCTGGCGACCTGGAAAGCGACGACGGCGAGGGCCAGAAGCGCGTACCCGGCAATGGTGATCTCATGCCAGGTCATCGGTGCCTCCGGTCACGGGGCTCGCGGACCGTGACCTCGGGATCACCTTGGTGGCGTCGAGGAGGAACCATCCCAGCGCCAACCAGGCCAGTACCACCAGAGATCGGCCAGCATGGGTGGACAGGACGGAGTCCATCAGCACGCTGACGGTGGGGTGGGCGTAGGACCCTTGGGTGAGCGACGGCTGTCGGGACAGGGCGAAGAGCTCCCACAGTCCGGCCGCGACGGCGAGGCCGACCCACAGCCGGGACCCGACCCGGTCCAGGGCGGGTGCCGGGGTCGGTGCGGTCAGCGGACCGCGCCACCCCACTGCGAGTCCGGCGATGGCGACGACCACGATCGCTGCGGTCATCGGCCAGGTGTAGCGATGCCACGAGCCGACCGTCGCGGCGAAGAGCAACGCGGTCACCACCAGCACCGCACTCGTGGTGCGGGATCGTCGTCCCGGGGCCGATCGGGGAAGAAGGGGTTGTTCGGGGGGTGCCGCTCCGAGGCGCTCCTGCGCGGCTTCCCAGCCCACGACATACGCCGCAGTCCAGAGCACGAGACCGTGCAACCAGTTGTCAGAGATCCCGTCGAAGAAGCCGGCCAGCACCAAGACGATGACGCGCACGTCCCGCGCCCCAAGCCAGCGCGACGGGCGGGGTGGCACGACCCGCGGCGCGCTCGTAGGGTCCGCCGCCCGCCAGCGTGATGGACCTCGCACCGTCGCACCTCCTCCGCACCAGCCTGACCCTCGGTCCGCGGCTCGGTCTGCCGCGCCATCCCGAAGTCACCAGCATGGTGGCGGCCGAGCTTGACGACAGCGGAAACGCGCGGTCCCGACTGCGCCCTCGCGTCACCGGGGTTATGGCGGGCGTCTCACTCGTGCGGCGTACTCGGTGCCCGCTCTGCTGGGTCGACGTTGTCCAGGCAAGGCGCGCTGGGCACGATCAACGGCAGGGGACGTCACGGTGAGCGACGCGGAGATCTTCGCGACCGAGGTCTACGACGATGTGGTGGTGACGGAGGTGATCCGTCCTGCGGCTGTGGTGCCCGAGTCGTCGGCGCGCACCATCATGGTCGAGCTGGCGCTCGACGATGTGCAGTTGGGCGGGGTCTGGCTGTGCTCGCCGTCGAGGTGGGCGCGCTACGCGCGGCCGTGGAGTGGGCCGGGGTTGCCCGATGGGGCTGAGCTGATCGGGACGATCGAGGTCGCCTACGGCACTCCGAACAAGTACGACATCACGATCTACCGGGTCACCGTGACCCGGTTCGGTGCGGAGCACGACTGGACCGTCGCGCACCTGTGTGATGACGCTCTGCGCCACGGCGGACTTGAGCTCTCGAGCTGTCCGCGCGCGGACCTCGCCGTTCCACCGCAGCCCTTCGTCTTCCTACCCGAGTCGATGTCCTAGCCTGGACGGTGTCGGCCCCGGCGCGCATCCCCCGTTGTGCCGGGGCCGACCCTCATCGCTCGGACGCAACAGGGAGCCGAGGGTCGCGACGCCTGTGCTCACCGTCAGGCCGGCGGTAGCCCTTGGTCGAGCAAGCTGGTGGATGAGGGCCCGTTGGGCGGCGTCGTACGGGCCTGTCGCGGATCGCAGCCCGCGACCGAGTTGTCGTGATCCGTAGAAGGACACGTCGCGGATGGACAGGCGTTCCAGCAGTGGGAGGTCGGCATCGACGAAGCAGAACGCGAACAGGACGGGGATGTCGCCGAAGGGGGCGGAACCAGCGAGGACGTGGCGGACAGCATCCGCTGCTTGTCGAGCTGCCCGTAGAGCAGGTCGTCAGGTGCTTGTGGTCGTCGACATCTGGTCCGAGGCGGCGGGGCCGGGCTCGGCGACATCGACGGCTGAGTCCGCGCCTGCCAACCAGCCCAGGGATGCCAGGGCGACCGAGGTGGCCAGCACCGCTGCAGCGCCGCCCAGGTGCAGGTCCTGCCAGGCCGGGGGTGCCTGGAGCAGTGCGCTGACGATGCCCAGGGCGGCGGTGGCTCCGACCAGGATCCCGAGCGCGGCAGCGATCGGGAGGGCCCCGCGGACCGTGGCCCAGCGGCGGGCGGCGTGCACGGCGAACGCGATCAGGACGACGCCGGCCAGTACCGCGATGCTGCGGTGCACCAGGTGCAGGGCGACGAGTGCGCCTGGCTGGTCGCTCGGGCAGAGCGGGAACGAGGCGCAGGCCTTCTCCGCCTCGGCGTTGACCACCAGCGATCCGGACACGAACAGCACGCCTGCCGCTGTGATGGCCGCCCATGCCAGCGGTGCGAGCCGGGGTGCGGGTGCGGCTGCTCGTGGGACCAGGGCACATACCGCGGTGACCGTGGTCCCGCCCAGCAGCGCCAGTCCGGCGAGCAGGTGCGCGGCGACGGTCGGGGCGTCGTTGCCGGCCAGGACGGTCAGGGCGCCGAGCCCGATCTGGGCCACGATCACGGCGAGCGTGAACAGTGCCGGACGACGGGCGGCGGGTCGTCTGCGGGACCGGACTGCCGCCACGGCCGTGGCGACGACGAGCACGGCCACGACCGCAGCGATGTAGCGGTGGGTCTGCTCCATCACGGCGTGGAAGTCGCCCAAGGGTCCGACGTTCCCCTCGCACAGCGGCCAGTCGGGGCAGCCCATCCCGGAGTCGGTGACCCGCACGTGACTGCCGAAGACGATCAGGGCGTATGCCACCAGGGTGCTGGCCACAGCAAGCCACGCCAGTGGACGCTCGGCGGGGACGCGCGGGGCGGGGGTGGCGGGTGTCGGGGTGCCGGTCACAGTCCGGGGACTGTACGCCGCGGGAGCAGCGGTGTCCGTGCGAGGAAGTCCACCGATAGGCGGGCCCCTCGTGGGCGTCCTCCAGCCCCCGAGAGGCGGTCCTGGACCGGGTCACAGTGCTCGCAGCTGCCCGCGCATCCATCGCCTGGTGGGCCCGGCTGGGTCATCGAGGGGAGCCACTCGCAGGTGATGGCTCATCCCGCTGGACAGGGGCTGCGTCACCGGCCGGTGATGTAGCTGGTGAGGGCCTTCTGTTCCTCTTCGAGCTCGCTCACTCGCGCCTTCACGACGTCGCCGATGCTGACGATGCCGCGCAACTCCCCTTGGACTACGACCGGGAGGTGTCGGGTCCGGCGCTCGGTCATCACGCTCATGAGGTGGTCTAGCTTGTCGGTCGGCAGTGCCTCGGTGACGTCTCGCGAGCAGATCTCGCTCACTCGCCACGCCAGGACCTGCGGCCCGTGTGCTGCGAGCGCCAGGATGACGTCCCTCTCGCTGACGATGCCCGCGATCCCGATCCCGTCGGGGGAGACGACTGCCGCGCCGATGCGCTGGTCGGCGAGCAACGCCACGAAGGCGTCGACCTCCAGCTCAGGCTTGACGGTCACCACGGTGTGACCCTTGTGGCGGAGGATGTCCGAGACCAACATCGCGCACCTCCCAGGTCATGAGTGGCTGGAGATAGCCACGTCGAGCGCCTCGGTCGGGGGAAGGGCCGGGGCGCTCGTCGCCTCGGTCGTCGTCGTCACTCGACCCGTCGGTCGTGATCGGTCGGCGAACCCGGCGACCCCACCTTCGACAGGCGAGGTCGCTCCATCAGCGTGCGCCGAGGTTGCGGATAGGGCTAGACCCACGCCCGCAGTCGGCCACATATCGGACACTCTGACCCGCGAGCACGAGGCTCCGAAGTTCGATCGGCCTGTTCAGTACGCCTGCGGGGAAGCCGACAGGAACCACCGGAAGGGAGGTCTGACGAGCTCGCCTTCCCGGTGTCCATCTAGGCACGCGGTCTCAGGCCTGGCCAAGTGCGTCGCGGAACCGGCGTTCGTCGCTCGTGCTGTCGAAGACCAGATCGTCGACGTGATGTCGAGGGCGATGAGTGTTCGTCGCACGGCATCCGCCAGGGTCTCGTCGTGCCCGACCGGGACCGGCCAGGGGGCAACGTCGATCCACAGGTCCTCGCCGGTCCACTAGCACGGAGACCGGGTCCTTGCCCTCGCTCTTGCTCGCCATGCGTCCAGCATGGCTGCGCACGGCGATCGGCTGCCGCGTATCCGGAGCGGGTGACAGTAGCGTGGGCTCCGGTAGCAGAGATGGCACCTCGGAGGGGGAGCCGTGGAGGCTGAGCGCGCGTCCGTGGCGGTGGATCGCCCGATCCACGAGGTCTTCGACTTCCTGGCCGAAGGCAGGAACAACCCCGCCTGGCGGCCCGACGTCGCGCTCGTGGCTCGCATCTCCGGAAGCGGCGTGCCGGTCGGCGTGGGCACCACGTTCCACCAGCGGGTGATCGACCTCCAGGGGAAGACCGCGGGCGAGGACTACGAGATCACCCGCTTCGAGCGACCGCATCTGCTGGAGTTCACGCTCACGCGCGGGCTGGCGCGCATGGTCGGCGGGTACACGCTGGTGGCCATCAACCCCGTGACCACGCACGTGGAGTTCAGCATGCGTCGGATCTCCGCGGAGCTGCGCAGGACCGTGCGTCGCGAGACCCGCAGCCAGCTTCACAAGCGCGTCGAGGCCATCACCCGTCTGCCAGCGGCCATGAACGACCGGGGAGCCGCTCTCCTGTAGGCAGCTCCCGGCCTTGCCGGGGTGGAACTCGATGAGCGCCGGTAACCATCAACCAGGTCGTCACCATGTTCGAGGCGGTGTCGACCTACGTGGACTGGCGTTACCAGCGGCACCCGACCTGTGTCGAGAGCCGGAGGTCGGCTCGTTCTGCTCCCTCGTCGTCTAGCGGCCCCTTCTCACCAGCGGGTTCAGCGACGGCGTCTCGCATCGAGTTCGTGGTCTCCACCGCTCGGTGTGTGATCGAGTACCCGGTGTCGGGGTGACACTGGAAGCAGCACCCGACAGTCCGTCGGGTTGGTGAGGGTGTGGTCGTGATGATGTATGGCGGCTTCGGCCATGGCGGCGGACTGATCCTGCTGCTGGTGGGCCTGTTCTGGTTGGCGCTCATCGTACTGATCGTCTGGCTGGTGACGAAGGTGTGGCCGGGGTTGGGCCACTCGCAGGCCGGGCCGCCCGTGGCCCGGCAGGCGACGCCAGGGGCTCCCGGGGAGTCCCCGGAGCAGATCCTGGACCGGATGTTCGCGCTCGGGGAGATCGACGAGGCTACCTACCGCGGACGCCGGACAGCCTTGGCCGAGATGAAGGCGCAGCAGCCGTGAGCCGTCGCGGGTACGCGGTCGCGCTGGCGTTCGCGGTCGCGGTTCTGGTCGGATCGATGGCGTTGGCGGCGGTGGTCCTGCTCGGGCACCGGCTGCATGGGGGCGTGGTCCGAGGCGTCGGCTACGGCGGTCCTGGGGGCGGGCCGGGGATGATCGGCCCGGGGTTCACCGGCCAGGATCGGGTCTCGGTGGCGCAGGCGACGAAGATCGCCACCGGCTGGTTGGCCACCCACCAGGCCGCTGCGCAGCTGGGCGACCCGGTGTGGACACCGATGGGCTACGCGTTCCCTGTGATGCGCACTGGTGCGACCGTGGGAACGCTCGTGGTCCGGCAGAGCGACGGCCAGGTCGCCTACCGGGAGTTCCAGCCGGTGGTATCTCCGACGCCGACCGCGACAAGCACGGCGTAACTGGCCCCGACCTGGCGCGGTTCAGTCGGTCTGGTGACGGCCTCGCGGCTCGACGTCCGCCGCGGCTACGGCGGCAGGAGCCGTCGGTGTGGAGGCGGGTTCGTGGACGTGGGGCAGCCACGGTCCAGGTGAGGGCCGGCCCGAAGGCCGACCCCCAGATGCGGCTTATCCAGTTCCCGTCAGCAGTGTGGCGACGAGGTCCACTGATTGCTGACTGCCGGCGCCGGGACATACCACGTCGAGCCGTATCCATTGTTCCCGCGCACGGTCACCGAGAACCACTTGCCCTGTCCAAGCGCCTGTGGACCAGTTGTCCAGCAGTTCATCCAGACTCCCAGACCATGACCGACATGGTGGCCGCACGCTGCCAGAGGTTGCTCAAATGCTAATCGCCGGTTCCGTACCCCCGCACGACGCGCTCGGCGCACTGTCCCGTGAGCGACCGATCTTCCACTCCGAGGCCGACTTTCAGCATGCCTTAGCTTGGCAGGTGCACTCCGCAGACCCGCTGATGAACGTGAGGCTCGAGACACGGGCCGCCAGGGGGGAGCGGTTGGACCTGATGTTCAGCCGGTCCGATCTCGGACTCTCCACCGCCCTCGAACTGAAGTACCCCTGCGCCGCTCTGGACGAGACCGTCGACGGTGAGCAGTTCGTTCTGCCGGCCCGGGGCGCGCAAGACATTCGCGGCTACGACTTCATGAAGGACATCGCCCGTATCGAGCGCCTCGTAAAGGCTGGGGTAACCGACAACGGAGAGGTCGTGGCCATCACGAACGACCGGTCGTACTGGACGCGCCCACGGCATGGCCGACCCACCGGAGCAGCCGCCTTCCGGCTCTACGAGGGCGAGCGACTCGCTGGCGTCCGGGCATGGGGACCGCAGTCGGCCGGCACCGAGAAGCACACGAAGGGCCCCATCGAGCTCCCCGGTGACTACGTCCTGGAACGGCAGGACTACCGCAAGGTTGTGGACGGTCGCGGCGGGAGCTTCCGGCAACTTGTGGTCGAGATCGACTAGCGCAGCTTCACGAAGGGGAACGACATGCCAGAGCCGACGACGCAGGCGGTCCGCCGGACACTCACCAACAGGAGGACTGTGTCGGCTGGCCGCTGGCCGGCGGGGGCGTTCGCGCGCGTGGTAGATCAGGTGTCGAGCCGCTCGGAGGCGTCCGCCTCGAGGCGACGTAAGTCCACGACATCTCCGTGCGCGTGACCAAAGTCCCTCAGGAGATCGTGGGCCGCGGCCAGTAACCGTCCGGCCTCGGCGACCTGCTCACGGCCGTGGATCGAGTCAGCGACCCTCTCGTACTCCGCGATGATCGCCGCGCCCTCCACGAAGTGCCGTCGCGCCCGTGCTGCGAGTTCTGGACTCACGACGTGCTCAGACATCAGATGCCTCCGTCACGGGCTTCCGGTTCCAGCGTCGCCCTGGAGCGGTGAGGGTGTGAGCACAGCCTGCGCCTTCGCGGCCCGGCGTCTCGGTAGGACGCGCACGGCCGATCGCCGCGAGTGTCGGTGAGCGGCGACGAGGCGCTCGACCCCGACTAGGGATACCCCGACGAGCCGGAGGCTCGCAGCGAGCAAGGAGCCGACGAGGATGAGGAGACCCCACAGGGTCCAAACCACAGCGAGACCGAGGGCGTAGAGGGCCAGCCCCGCGAGTCGCACGCTGGTCGAGAGTCGCCACATCGGCGTCCCCTTCCCGCTGGGGCTGGCGGCATCGGCGTAGGAGCGGCACCCGCGTGAGTCGTCCCGACCGGAGCGGGTGCCCGAGGGTGGACAGCAGGCCTGTCAGGAGCGGCCGCGCGGCTTGCGGTCGCGGACCGAGAGGACGGCACCGTCGCGGGCGAGGACGACGCGCAAGGTCCCGCGGCGCAGCCGTATCCGGCCGTTGCCGGCGGGGTCGGGCTCGAGCTCGTCCGGGTCGGCGATGGCGGTACGGATCGCGTCGTCGCTGACCTTGTCCGCGATTGCGGCCGCCCGTGCGCCTTGGGTCATCCGCAGCGGCGTGGGGCCGTCCGGGTCGGCTAGGGCAGGGAGTTCCTGCGGATGTGCCTCGAACTCGGCGACCTCGGCGTCGAAGGCCGCCACGGTCTCCGCCTCGGTCAGCTCGCGGACGGGCGGGGCCTGGAACGGGAGTGAGAACGCTGCGGTCATCGGTGTCCTTGCCGTGGGGGTGGCGTTCCCGCGGGAGGCGCACACCCTCGAACTGGCCGAGATGCGTCAAGCGGTACTCGGCGGTGGGGCACCGGCCCGGGGTCTCAGGCCGCGGTGTCGTTCTCACTGTATGCGTAACTGGGGCCGCAGACCATGAGGTTGCTGCCGCGGATGCGGCTAGGGCGCCGTGGATGGGTACGCGGACCCCGGGGATGAGATGGCGTGCAGCCGGTCCCGCTCATCGAGCACGGCGGTCGCGATCGGGCGCAAGCGCGCCTCGAACTCCTGGTAGTCGTGCGCGCAGAACAGGAGCTGTCCGGTGGGCAGGCTGACCTGGACGTAGGCCTGCGACCCGCAGCGGTCGCAGCGGTCGTGGTCGCTCAGGTGGCGCGGCAGGAACGTCTCGGTGACCTCGACTCGAGTGGTCTTCACGACGTCGTCCCTTCGGTCCTCCACCCCAGTGTGCGCTCCGGGCGCCCGCGGCACATCTGGGTTGGCCGCTCAAGCCAGCCGTCACCCAGCTCTGTTCCACATCGGTTACACACGAGGTCGACAACCACTGGCAAACGATGACAACCACTGAGCAGCGTTGACGCAGGTCAGCGGCCTACGAAGGGGCTCGTCGCAGGTCACAGCCCATGGCGACCTCCCGATGCCGGTATCTGCTGGCTCCATCGTTCACCGGCGTACGCGATGCCGTGCGAGAACGAACCAACGCAGCCACAGACCTGGGGTTCAGCGGAGCCAACGTGCGCGCCTCGCACAGACGGCCACTGAGCCCCTCCTGACGCTCGTGTGGGTTCTCGACTCAGGCCGGCACGTTCCGGGCGTCCTGATGGACTGGGATCGCCGAAACGGGTCCTGGTGGGGTTTGGTGGCCTGGGACGCTGGACGTGGCCTGAGCGGGTCTGGCTTCCTGCCGGGCGGCTTCGCCGGATCGACGCGGGTGGAGCCCGTACAAGGACACACCCGTGGGTGAGATGCGGCGCACTGGCAACATCTCAAGAAGCCCGGTTCTCAGTCCAGGATATCGCGCCGCACAGCGCTCGCAGATCCCGTGCGGCACAAGCGCTTTCGCACAGTGCTCAGGCGTCTAGAGTCCGCGACTACCTCGACTAGTCGTCACCGCACGAAGCCCCGGACCCGTTGCCCGACAACGGATCCGGGGCTTCGTGGTGGGAGGGCCTCAGCCGGATCGCCGCGGCGGAGCGCGGCAGGTGCGGGCGCGTCGGCGAGCGGGGGAAGCGGCCACGCTTCCGTTAGCATTCCTCCATGCCGACGAGCCGAGGACGGGAGCGTGGACCCCTGCGGCTCCGCGGAGAGCCGTTGTCGGGTCATGACGACCCCGATCACGGCTCGATCCGCGCGTGAGGGACCTCACCGACGAGCCGTCGCCAGGCGACGGGTCACGAGACCTCGTCCGCTGGGTCAGGCTGGCGATGGTCGCGGTGACGTTGTGGCTGTGCTTCGTGGCCTGGGCCGTGGCGAGCCCGCCGGGATCGGCACCAGACGAGAACGCCCATCTCGGAGCCGCGTGGGCCGTCAGCCACGGGCAGTCCCCGTCGGCGCGGGTGTTCATCGTCCCCGCGAAGGTCGCCGCGCAGTCCTGCTTCAGCCGGACGCACGTGGCCAGCCCGTGCGCGCCGCCGACCGGCGAGATCGGGGCGGCGACGGTCGTCCTGCCGAACACGACGAACTCGTACCCGCCGGTCTTCCACCGGTTCCTCGGCCTGTTCTTCACCTCGGACATCGTGTCGTCCGTGCTGGCCATGCGTATCGCGGTCGCGTCGGTGAGCGCCCTGCTGATCATGATCCCGCTGGTGCTGATCAGCCGGATCTCCGGGTTCACCGCAGTGCGGGGCGTCGGGCTCGCACTGCTGGTGGCGCTCACCCCTCTCGTGTTCTTCCTCTGCGCCTCCGTCAACCCGTCGGCTTGGGAGCTGGCCGGTGCCGTCTGCGCCTGGGGCAGCTTCGTGGCGCTGGCCCTGGCCCGGAGCCGGCGCGACGTGGTGTGGTCCTCGCTCGGGATGGCCACCGGAGTCATGGTCGGGGCTCTCGTGAGGCCGCACGGCGGCGAGACGCTCGTGGTCGGACTGCTGCTCGGGGCACCGGTCCTGCTGGCACGGCTCGCCCCGACGGCGCCGGCGTCCGCACGACGGTTCTGGTCCGTGGTCATCGCGATCTACGGAGTCGTGGGAGCGGTCGGAGCAGTCGTGATCGCGCGCGGGGCGCTGGCAGTCACGTGGATCGCGAACCCGCCCGTGGACGACCGCTCGCCGGCCTACCAGTGGGCGCACGCGGCGCTGATCTCGGTACGTTACTGGGTCAACTCGATCGGCCGCCTCGGCTGGAACGACACCGAAGTTCCGCTCGCCGTGGTCGCCGCGTTCTTCGCTGTCGGGGGGTTCCTGGTGCTCGCCGCGCTCAGCCGGCGGCGCTCGTCGATCGCGTTCTCGATCGGCATGGTCAGCCTGGGTTCGCTCTTCCTGACGACGGCAGTCCTGGCGACCAGCAGACCGCCTGGCGGCTACCTCCAGAGCCGGTACCTGTGGCCGGTCTACGCCGGAGTCCTCTTCGTCGCCGTCGCAGGGCTCGCCTCGACGCACGAGGACTGGGTCGACCGCCTGTACGCCCGTCACGTGCGGATCTTCGCCGGGGTCGCCCTCACGCTCGCCTCGGGCCTCGGATACAGCACGAACATCCGTCGCTACGTGACCGGCGGCGCGGGCTCGCAAGCCGGCGCCACGGACGTGTGGCATCCCGTGCTGCTCGGCGCCACGACTCTGACGGCGCTGTTCTGCGTCGTCTACGCCCTGTTCGTGTGCTCGCTGCTCGTCGACCGTGTCGCCTGGCAAGGCTCGCGTCAGCGCCAGAGCACCCACGTCGAGTAGTCGTCCATCGTGAGCCGTCCTCGCGTGCCGACGACCCCGACGCGAGGCACCGCTCGGGAGGCGATCGTCCGACGTGCGAGGACAGGTGCGTGCGCCCGGGGAGCCGCGCACCCTCTCGACGTGGTAGCGGACAGCGTCGGCTGCTCGCTCAACGACGTCTATCTCGCCGCGCTGTCGGCCGGTCTCCGCGCGACGCTGGCCCCCACGGGGCGCTCGACGCGGCAGCGCGGGTGGGGGTGATCGTCCCGGTCTCCATGCGCACCGGCGCCGACGACGCCCGCACCGGCAACATCGACGCGGCGTTCTTCGTCGACCGCCGTAGGACCGCCGGACGCCGTGCGTCAGCGGGTGACGGGGCCGGGGAGGACGAAGTCGTACGGCTGCCTCAGGACCTTCGTGCGCACGAAGCGATCGGCGCGGCGCAGGCGCAGGTAGAGCGCGAGCAGGTCGGCATCCGACCGGTAGTACTTCTCCACCTGCTCGGCCGTCACGGGCTCGTGCGGACCGAGCACCGAGGCGTCGCCGGCGAGCCAGCCGTTGACCACGTCGACGCCGAGCGGCACGCGGTCGGCCCGCCCCTCCTTGTGGAAGTTGCCGAGCAGGTCGACGGCGACGAGGCGCGGGTCGTAGTAGTCGTCGAGGTAGGCGCCGACGAGGCCGCGCCGGTGGTAGTAGGTCCGTACTCCCGCGGGGATCGGCGTCTCGAGCCAGCCGATGTCGACGAGGTGCCGGCCCGCTCGTCGCATGAAGGGAGTGCCGACGTCGACCAGCACCGGGTCGGTGAGGTGGGGGGAGTCGGGTCCGAACGACCAGTTCGACAGCTGGCCGTCGAGGGCGACCTCGAGGCCGTCGGACCTCTCACGGTGGTAGACGGCCAGGCGAAGCGTAGCGGCGAGCACGCGCTCCACGGCGTCGACCACCATGGGGTCGTCAGCGGTCTTCAGGATCGAGTGCCCCAGCGAGGCGACCGGGAGCTCGGGCTGGACGAGGTGCACCACGGGTGGCCGTCCCGGTCGCGGGATCGGCACCACCCCCGTGTCGACGACCTGGACGCCGGCGGCAGCGAGCTCGGACAGGTAAGTGCGGACGAGCTCCTGGTAGCGCTCCGCCGCGGCCTCGTCGGCGAAGCCGGACATCCGCTTGCAGACCAGGCCCGGCAGCCCGGTGAGCTGCAGGCACGCCGAGACCTCGCCGTAGGCGAGGACGGTGAGCCCCGGGGTGCGCTCGGGCTCCGCCGGATCGAGCCGGGACTCCAGCTCGCTCAGGATCGCGGAGACGTCCTCGGGGGCGGCGGTCACGACACGGCTCCGGCGGGCAGCGTGGCGACCGCCCGGTCGAGCCGGGCCAGGACGTCGTCCGCCATCTCGTCGTCCATGAGCAGCCCCGGCTTGACCTGCAGGGCCGAGGGGTCGAACCCGGCGAACATCGCCCACAGGCCGAGGCCGTGCAGCGCCTTCGTCATGAGCATTCCGCCCTGCGGGTGGTCGAAGCGGAGGCCGATCACAAGACCTGTCTGGCGGACCTCGAGCAGCCGGTCGGGGTGCTTGCGCTGCAGCTCGTCGAGCCCGGTCGTGAAGCGGGCGACCAGTGCCGAGATCCGGTCCTGCGTGCTGGTGCGCGTCGTGATGTCGAGCACCGCGCGTCCTACGCGGCACCCGACCTCGGCGCCGCCGAAGGTGGACACGTGCCCCCAGCCGTCCTCCTCGAGCCAACGACCGGCCCGCTCGGAGAGCAGCGTGGCAGCGAGCGGGTAGAGCCCGCCCGAGAGCCCTTTCCCGCAGACGAGCACGTCGGGCACGACCCCGGCCCGCTGGACGCCCCACAGCGAGCCGGTGCGTCCGAGCCCGGTCTGCACCTCGTCGGCGACGTACAGGGCGCCAGCCTCGTCGCACAGCCGGCGCACCCCGTGCAGGTAGTCGGGCGAGACGAGCGGGAACCCCACCGTCGCGGGCACAGTCTCGAGGATGACAGCGGCGACATCGCCCGCGCCCAGTGCACGCTCGACCGCCTCGAGGTCGTCGAAGGGCACGCGCGTGAAGTCGCGGGGGGCGCCGTCGGAGAGGAAGGACTCCGCGGCTCGTTCGTCGCCCGCAGCGAGCGCGAGCCCCGTGTGGCCGTGGTACGCGCCGGTCACCGAGACGATCTTGCGGCGGCCGGTCGCGCGCCGGGCGCTCTTGAGCGCCAGGTCGACCGCCTCGCCGCCGCCGCTGGCGAAGACGGCGTAGCGCGAGCCGGGAGTGAGCCCGACGAGCTGCTCGGCGAGCAGGGACCGCTCGACGCTGGGGAAGTGGTGGTTACCGATGTCGAGGGTCTGCAGCGCGTCGACGAGGACGTCGACCAGCTCGGGGTTGCGGTGGCCGAGGTTGAACACGCCGCCGTTGAGGTGCAGGTCGAGGTAGTCGCGGCCGTCGACGTCCCACAGCCGGTAGCCCTCGCGGCGTCCTACGACCAGGTCGACAGCCAGGGCGCGCAGGGTCCGTACGCGGTCCGGGCAGACGTAGCGCTCGGCGAGCTCGAGCGCGCCCTCGCGTGACACTGTCGCTCGCCCTTGGGGACCGGTCATCGGTTCCACCTCTCCCTGCTCGGCGCACTGCGTGCTGCGCCGCGCGACGCGGGTCTCACGGACGTGCGGCTGCACGGTCGAACGAGCGCCAGGCCCGCGCGAACAGGCCCGAGCCGGCGGAGGCAGGTCGCGCCGCGCGCACGGCGTCGGACCAGCGCCGCTCGGCGGCGGCGGCGGCCTCGAACGCGCCGGCCGTGCAGAGGCGGCGCGCCTCCGGCGTATCCGCAGCGGCGGCAGCAGCCCGGAACCGGGCCTCGAGATCCTGCAGCTCGTCGCGATAGAGGGGCAGCAGCCGGGCGTAGTCGCGCAGGGTGGAGCGGTGCAGGTCCTCGTGCCTCCACCACAGCGAGGCGGCGTCGTACTCCCGTCCGGGCCGCGGGCCGGTGTCGGGGACCCCCGCGTCGAACCACAGCGGCTTGAACACCGACGTGCACGGCGCGGACGTGGCCGTGACCCAGTGCGTGAACGTGCCGTCGGCGCCGAGGTGCGAGACCCAGGAGCCGGTGGACTGACTGATCCGCACGGGGCCGTATCCGGCGTGGGCGCAGACGGTCTGGCCCAGCAGGCCGGCCACCGGTCCACGCGCCGGGGTCCAGCCATGTGCCGCGTCCGCGTCGTCGGCTCCGTGGTCGCGGAGCATCGCGAGCGCCTCCGCGACGTCGACCGCCCCGCGGCGGGCAGTGAGCCGGTCCGTGGTCCGGCACTGGCGGGTGCGGGCGTCGCTGAAGCGGGTGTACAGGAAGTCGGAGTAGCACCGCCCGAAGTCGAAGTCGTCGCGCCCCTTGGCCCAGCCCTTCTCGACGGCGTGGCTCACCAGCCCGTCCGAGGCGCCGTCGAACGTCGCGCCGATCGTGATCGCGTTCGAGATCGACCGCGTGGTCCGCACCTGCTGCACGGCCCACTCGCGACCCGCCGTCTCGAGCACCCAGGCGCCGGTCGGGTCGGCGACGATGAAGCTGTTGTCGTAGCGCAGGTCGCTCGTGTGCCCGCAGCTGCCGCCCTGGCCGTGCTCGGCGAGCAGCGACGTGATCACCTCGACCGCCTCGGCAGCGGTCGCGCCGCGCTCGAGCGCGAGGCGCAGGAGGTCCATCCCGATGAGGCCGGGCTCCGACTCGTGCGGCACCTTGGTGAACACGGCCTCGTTGCCGATGACCACGCCATGCTCGTTCGCGCCCATCTCGGCGCCCCAGAGCCAATAGGGCTTGGAGAGAAGGACGGCGCTGGTCCGTGGGGCCTGGGGGACATCGATGTAGGTGCACCGCAGGCTCGAGCCCGTGGGGTGAAAGGCCGCCGCGACCAGCACCACCTCGTGGGCCTCGTTCGGCTCGCGGTCGCTGTTCTTGGCGAGGATCACCGAGCCGTCGACCGTCGCGTCGCTCAGCGCGACGAAGGTGTCACACATGCCCTGCCACGGCTCCCGTCGAGACGGTTCGTCCGTCCGGTCCACGGTGGGGACCGGCTGCACCCTCTCGAGCGTAGCGATGCGCACGCCCTCAGTCCTGACTGTCGGTGGGGGCGCACGCAAGCACGACCTCGGGAGGCCGGGAGGGGGACGCCCACGGCGGCGACCACGACCGTCGCGATCGCGGCGCAGAGCCGGCCGGCGGTGGCAGAGGTCGTCCTCGACGTGCTCATGGTGTCCCCTTCTCGCGCACGGCTGGTGCCGAGGGATCCAGGCGGCCTGGGTCACCAGGGGGTTCCGTTCCTCCAGTGAAGCGTCGGCGAGAGCACGTCGCCGACCGGGTGCGCGAGCCTTGAGGGTTCGCTACTGCGCTGCCGGAGAGTAGGAGCCCACGACCTCCGCGGCGTTCGGGGTGGGCGGTGACGCCACCCGCGACCCGAGGTCGTCGCCGAAGGCACGGAACGCCTCGAGCTGCGGCAACGGGTTCGACCCGTCGGCGGTGTCCGACGTCGACACGTGCACGAACGAGACCCCGTCGGCGAGGCGCAGCACCTGGTAGGACAGGTCGCTCGGTCGCTCTGCGCGCAGCTGCGCGAAGACCCCCTCGATCAGTCGCAGGTGCTCGTCCATCGCGTCCGGCCTCAGCGTGTAGGTGACGACCACCCCGCGGATCATGAGGTGCTCCGAGCGGTGGCCTCGGCGTGGGCCGTCAGACAGGCGGCGAACTCCACGAAGCTCGGCTGCAGATCCGGGATCGACCGGGTGATCATCGAGGCGAGCGGACCGGCGTAGACCTCGTCCATCGCGAACTGCGTGCTCCCGTCGACGTGGGCGAGGGAGTAGGTGCGGGTGCCGGTGAACAGCCCGAAGGGCATGCCGCCGATCCAGACCATCCGCGTCGGGGCGTCGAGCCCGGTGACCTTCACCGGGAAGGAGCGCCTGGGGTTGGCCGTGACGGAGACGGTGACCTTCTGCCCGAGCGCGACCGTGCCCTCGGTGGCGGTCACGGTCGTGTTCCACGACGGCCAGGCGGGGAGGTCGGTCAGGATGGCCCAGACCGTCTCGGCCGGCGCGGCGATGGTGGTGCGGGTCGAGAACTGCATGACGACCTCCGTATTGGTAACGTGAGCGTTACCGTAACCGGAAGTTGACGGAGGAGCCAGAGTGGACGCGCTGCAGGTGCTGGCCGACCCGGTGCGCCTCGGGATCGTGGAGGCACTCGCCCGGGAGCCCTCGTCCGTCGGCGTCCTGGCCGAACGGTTCCCGATCAGCAGGCCCGCGGTGTCGCGGCACCTGCGGCTGCTCAAGGACGCCGGGCTGGTCGACTCGGTCGCCGACGGCACGCGGCACGTCTACCGGGTGCGCCCCGAGGGCGTCGCGTCGCTGCGCGAGTACATGGACCGCCTCTGGAAGGAGGCCTCGGCGCGCTACACGCTCGTGGCCGAGAACCTCGACGGGGAGCAGACGTGAGGGGGTCGGACACGCTGGTCGTCGAGTTCGAGGTGCGGGCGCCGGCGTCGCAGGCGTTCCGCGTCTGGACCGAGCGGGCCGGGCTGTGGTGGCCGAAGGGCCACACGGTGAGCGGCGACCCCGACTCCATCGTCTTCGAGCCGGGCGTGGGCGGCCGCATCGTCGAGCGGGGACGCGACGGCAGCGAGCACGAGTGGGGCGAGATCACGGCGTGGGACGAGCCGCGCGAGATCGGCTTCCTGTGGGTGCACGTCTTCGACCGCTCGCAGGCGACGCGCGTCGTGCTCACGTTCGCCGAGGTCGGGTCCACGACCCAGGTGCGCCTCGAGCAGACGGGGTTCGCAGCGCTGGGCGAGGCGGGCGACGTACGCCGCGAGCGCACGTGGAACGCCTGGGGCGTCGTGACCTCGGCGTTCGTGGCCGCGGCGGCGGCAGGCTGAGCGCTCGCGGGCGATCGCGTCAGACAGCGTCGAGGCTGACCAGCGCGTCGAGCACGGCACGGACCTGCGGGACCTCGTGCGTGCGGAAGACCCCCGTGCCGCCCAGGCGCGCGAGCAGCGTGAACATCGGCTCGGCCTGGCGGAACTGGTCCTGGAACAGGTCGAAGGCGTGCGGAAGCGCCTGGCACACGGGCAGCCCGAGCGACCGGAGCCGGAAGGTCTGGAGCAGCACCTGCGTCTGGTGCGCGATGCGCATCGACGGGTCGGTGAGGTTGCCGTAGTAGAAGCCGAGCCCCGGGTCGATGACGAGCCGTTCGACCCCGTGCTCGCGGGCACGTGCGACCCGCTCCTCGAAGTGGGCGACCAGTCCCGGCACGGGGTCGCCCGCACGATCGACGTCGGTGATCTCGCGGACGTCGCTCCCGGTGATGCTGCAGAGGATCAGCGTGGCGCGGTGCTTCGCGACGAGGTCGAACACGTCGTCCTGCGTGCTCGCCCCGGTGAAGTTGACGACCGCCGCCCCGGCCTCGAGGCACGCCGCCACGACCTCGGGCTCATAGGTCTCGGCGGACACGCAGACACCGTCCGCGGCGAGGGTGGCGACGACGGGGACGAGCTTGTCGATCTGGCCGGCCACGTCGACGCGGCCGGAGGTCGCGTTGGTCGACTCCGCGCCGATGTCGACGATGTCGGCGCCCTGGGCGGCCATGGTGCGACCGCGCCGCACGGCGGAGGCGGTCGAGGTCGCCACGCTGTCGCGGTAGGTCGAGTCGCGCGACAGGTTGAGACACCCCATGACGACCGGCTCGAGGTCGGTGTCGATCGTCCGGGCGCCGAGCAGCAACGGCTCGACCGGCAGGTCGAGCTCGGAGCGGTGGCACTCGGCGAGCGCGGCGAGTGCGGACAGCGTGATCATGCCGAGTCCTCGGGGTTCGGGGGCGTCAGGCGCAGGTAGCGGGCGAACAGGAACGACTCGTGCTCGAGCAGCCCCACGAGTCGGAAACCGCTCGGGGACAGCGGCGCATTCCCGCGGGCGGGTACGCCGTGCGACGTGGGCATCACGGGCGCGATCGTCAGGTCGAGCTCGTCGACGGCGTCGTCCGAGGTGAAGGAGTGCAGCAGGCCGGGTCCTCCTTCGCACAGGAGGCGGCGCAGGCCGCGGTCGTGCAGCGCCGCCGTGATGACCCGCCCCCCGAGGCCGGTCCGGGGGAGGGCGACGACGTCGGCCACCTCACGGGCTCGATCCACGGCCCCGGCCGGCGCGTCGTCCGCGGTGACGACGACGGGGCGTACGCCGGACCCAGTGAACATCGGTGCGTCGTACGGCAGGTCGAGGTTCGCGCTCACGACGACGAACGCCGGTGCCGCCGCCAGCCCGAGCCGGGCGCGTTCCGCCACGGTCTCGGCGTCGGGCCGCATCGGGCCGTACGGCTCCTCGCGGACCGTGCCGGCACCCACGACGATCGCGTCGGCCAGTCGACGGATCTCGTGCAGCACGACGCGGTCGGTGTCGGACGAGATCGAGCGGCTGCGACCGTCTGCCCCGGCCACGCCACCGTCGAGCGAGCGGAGCATCGCCACCCTGGTCCATGCCCGGTCGACCGGCCACGGGTAGGCCGCCGACAGGTCCACCGCGGTGACGGCGGCAGAGTCGAGCGGCAGCGTGCGCATCTCTCGACCGTATCCGTCGAGGGCGTGATCCGCCCCTCGTCGCGTGTCGGGCATCCCCTGCTGCGCGGCGCAGGGCGGTAGCGTCGCCGTCATGGCGAAGACGAAGAACGAGGCGCGGACGGCGTGGGCCGAGGCCGAGGCCGACTACCAGAAGACGGTCGACTCCTACCTGCGCGCGAAGGACACCGAGCCCCTCGACAAGGCGGCGATCCTCGCCATCTCGAAGGCACGTGGTCGAGCCGAGCGCTGCCTCGACGCCTACATCCGCCGCATCGACGGCACCTCGGGCTGAGTCCGCCTGTGGTGCCGTCGCAGCGATGCGGACGCTAGGCGCGCGCGTCGCGCCGCGCCATCCAGGGCATGACGGCGTCGGCGTAGCCGCCGCCGCGCAGCTGCGCGGCCATGAGGCGCATCGGCGCGTCCACGTGCCGGAAGAACGTCTGGTAGCTCGGGCACAGGTAGTGCAGGCCGGGCTCGCCGTCCGGTGCCATGGTGAACCGGTCCTTCGGGCACCCGCCGTTGCATGCGAACCGCACGTCGCAGGAACGGCAGTACGCCGGGAGGCTGTCGCGCTTCGCGTCGCCGAACGCCTTCTGCTGCGGTGACGACACCAGCTCCACCAGCGGGAGCAGGGTGATGTTGCCGAGCAGGTGCTCCGGCTCCACGAAGTGGTCGCACGAGTAGAGGTCGCCGTTGTGCTCGAGGGCGAGCGCCGTGCCGCAGGTCTCCGCGTGCACGCAGAGCGATCCGCCTACGCCCACGAAGCTCGCGAGCGTGGAGTCGAACATCTGCACGTAGACGCGCCCGACATCCCGGCGTACCCACTCGTCGAAGACCTCGACGAGGAACCGGCCGAAGCCCTCGGGCGACACGGATCGCTCGGGGACGACGGATCCGGTCGGGACGCCGCCGGGTGCCGGGAGCTCGACGATCGGGATGAGCTGGACGAAGTCGGCACCGAGGTCGTCGCGGAGGAAGCGGTAGACGTCGAGCCCATGGTGCTCGTTGGCGTGGTGCACGGTCGTGAGCGCGTTCCACCGCACACCGTGCGCCTTCAGCCGGTCGAGCCCGCGGACCACCCGGTCGAACGTGGGCTTGCCGCCCTTGTCGACCCGGTACGCGTCGTGCAGCTCGCGCGGACCGTCGATCGAGATCCCCACGAGCACGTCGTGCTCGGCGAAGAACGCCGCCCACTCGTCGTCGACGAGCGTGCCGTTGGTCTGGATCGCGTGCTCGACCGCCTGGTCAGGTCGCCGGAACCGCTCGACGAGGTCGACGACCCGGCGGAAGAAGCCCACTCCCATGAGGGTCGGCTCGCCGCCCTGCCACGAGATCGTGAGCTCGGGGTCGCGGTGACCTTCCAGCAGCTGGCGCAGGTAGGTCTCGAGGAGGTCGTCGTCCATGCGGAACGAGCTGCCGGGGTAGAGCTCCTCCTTCACCAGGAAGAAGCAGTACGAGCAGTCGAGGTTGCAGATCGCGCCGGTGGGCTTGCTCAGCACGTGGAACGACGACGGAACGCTCCGAGTCGTGGTCGTCGCTGCGTCCCGTGTGCTCATCGCGACATTCTGACCCGCAGCTCGCGGTCAGGGGTGGGGGACCCCGTCACTCCCAGCCCTCGGTCAGTGCGGCGAAGCTGTCGAGACCGGCGCGCAGGACCGCGCGTCCCTTCTCGAGCAGGGTCGCGCCCACGATGGCGAGCAGGCCCACGCACGCGATGGTGACCCAGAGGGTCACGCCGCTCCACGCGGGAAGCAGCTGCGCCAGCGGTACGCCGACCAGCACCAGCAGGCCCGCGAACGCGACCGCGGCGCCCGCGGTGACGCGGCGCCGCACCCTCGTGAGCACGCCCCAGCCGGCGACCAGCAGGCCGAGGACCGCCGCCAGGGCGGCGTAGGCGAGGGCCACGGTGAAGGCCTGCACGAACGACGAGCCGACCAGGCAGCCGATGCCGGCGAGCTCGAGCAGCACGACCTCGAGCGCCGCGGGGTCGTTCCCGGAGGTGCGCAGCCGATGGCGGAGCAGCCCGACGATCACGAGCAGCGTCAGCCCGATGGGGACGGCGACCCACTGCGGATTGCCGTCGAGGGCCCTTACGGCGTAGACGATCCAGGCTGTGCACACGAGCACCGGAGTGCACACCTGGGCGGTGAGCGACCGGAGCTCGACGGCGATCGCCGCCGACATGACCGCGGCGACGAGCAGGGCGGGCGACACCAGGGCGGTGTCCGGCAGCTGCGTGGCGGCCACGACGACCGAGAGCCCCGACGTAGGTCCAGGCCGTGCCGGACCAGAAACGTTGCTGCCCCAGACCCGCCGGGTCGCCGTACCAGCCTGAGGGGTCCGTTCCGAGAGGTGTCCCGCTCATGTCACCAGTGTTCTCTCATCGTCGACGGGAGGCGTGCTGGCGCGAGGTGCGTCACCGCGGCGTTACCCGAGGCGTTCCGGTGCGAAACCGGCCGCGGAGCATCGATGTCGCGCGGGTGGCTAGGGTGACGATCCGCCGTCGTCGACGGCCACGGGGGAGAGCGCAGCCACGAGAGGCCGTTCGATGACCAGCATGCCGGTCCGTGCCGACGACGCCGAGGTGCGCATCGTGCGCCTGCTCGTGCCCGATGCCCACGGCGTCGTCCGCGCCAAGTCCGTGAGCGCCGACTACTTCCGCGGTCTCGGCGAGCGACGCCACGTCTGGGCGGCACCCGTGCTCTACGGAGACGTCTGGCAGAACCTGCCGAGCGACGTCGAGGTGCCGATGGGCAACGCGTTCCTCGTGCCCGACATGGACACGTGGACCGTGCTGCCGTGGAACCCCACCACGGCAGTGGTGATCTGCGACCTTGAGGCTGACCTCGGCCTGGCGCCCGCACCGCGTTCCGCGGCGCGGCGCGTCATCGGCTCCGCCACCGACGCGGGCTACACCCCGCTGCTCGGCCCCGAGGTCGAGTTCTACCTGATGACGCCCGACGCCGACGGACCGCATGGAGGCTCCGCGTTCGGGATGCAGGACTGGTACTCCAACGTCGCGCTCTCCCGGATCGACGGGCTCGTCCAGGACCTCTTCGAGTTCCTGCCACGCATGGGGATCCCGGTCTACGAGGTGTTCAACGAGCACGGCGCCGGGCAGATGGAGATCAACGTCGAGCCGACGGTGGGCCTCCGTGCCCTCGACCAGATCTTCCTGGCCCGGCTGGCCACCAAGGAGCTCGCCGAGCGGCACCGTCTGCGGGCCACCTTCATGAGCGTGCCGAGCAACCACGCCGAGCACCCGCCGAGCGGGTTCCACCTGCACCAGACCCTGCTCGACGACGAGGGCAGCAACCTGTTCGCCGCCGCCGACGGGCTGTCGGCGCTGGGTCGCGCGTACGTGGGCGGACAGCTGGCGCACGCGAGCGGCATCACCGGGGTGGCCGCGGCCACGGTCACGGCGTACAAGAGGTTGCGGCCCAACGCCTACGCGCCGCTGCGCGCCGGGTGGGGGATCGACAACCGTACGGCGATGGTGCGAGCGGTCCTTCGCGGGGAGAGCACGCGGATCGAGAACCGTCTCGGGGCGTCCGACGCGAACCCCTACCTGCTCGCCGCGGCCCAGCTCGCGGCCGGGCTGGACGGCATCGCTACCGGCGCTGACCCGGGCGACCCCGCGGCGCACGACGTCGGTTCGGACCCGTCCTACCCCGGGGTGCCGACCAACCTCTTCGACGGTGTCGCGGCGTTCGAGGCCGACTCCGTGCTCGTGGAGGCGATGGGCCGCGACGTCGCGGAGATGTACTGCGCCGTGCAGCGGCAGGTGTGGCAGCGTTACCAGTTCCACGTCACGGAGTGGGAGATCGCGGAGTACCGCGACGTGCTCTGACGCAAGGGGTCCGGGCCGCGAAGTTCACCGGACGCTCATGTTTCGAGCCCGGCGACACCCTTTCGGAGCAGTGCCTGTGCACGCGTCGTGCACGCCCCTCGCTGCGTCCTCCACCCTCCAGATGCGGCTCCTCGACGAGGGACCGTGGATCGAGGAGGCTACGACCCGCGACCGCTACGAGCGGTCACCAGCATCCCCCAGGGGAAGCGGTCGCGGTGAGCCAGTGGTGAGACCGGCCTCGATCGTGCGGAACCAACGAAGCCGTTGCCCCCACGATCAGCCGGAGGACACCCCCCATGTCGAACCCCCGCACCCGCCGCGCCCTCGCCACCGCCGCCGCCGGAGGCCTCGGCCTCACCCTTCTCGCGACCGCCGCCCTCATGGGCCCGGCGTCCGCCACCCCGTCGCAGAGCGAGTCGCACTCGCACTCCACCTCGTCGGGCTCGGAGCGCCACCCGCTGCCGAAGCCCACGACGTCGAAGGACGCGCACCACCCGACGCCGAAGCCCACGACGTCCAAGGACGCGCACCACCCGACCCCGAAGCCCACGAAGACCCCCTGCCACCCGACGCCGACCCCGAAGCCGTCGGAGTCCGAGTCGCACTCGACCCCGGACCCCACGCCGACCCAGACCGCGACGACCCCGGACCCCACGCCGACCCAGACCGCGACGACCCCGGACCCCACGCCGACCCAGACCGCGACCACCCCGGCCCCGACCCCGACCGAGACCGCGACCACCCCGGCCCCGACCCCGACCGAGACCGCGACGGGTACGCCCACCGAGGCGCCCGCGCCTGAGCCGACCTCGAGCGACAGCATCGCCGTACCGGCCCTGCCGAGCACCGGCGGCAACGCCACCACGCTGCCGAAGACGGGCGCTCCGAGCGGCCTGCTCGCGCTTCTCGGCGCCGGGCTCCTCGGGGTCGGTGGCGTCACGATGCTCGCCAGCCGCCGCCGCTCCGCAGTCGACACCGGTGCCGACGACATCGAGAGCTGACCGCTCCCGCCACGTCGAAGGGCCGGCCACCGCATCGTGCGGCGGCCGGCCCTTCGGGTGCGTGGAGCGGTGCCTGCTACGTGGTGATGGCCGCTACGGCCCAGACGGTCGTGGCGAGGACCGCGGCGCACAACCCGATGAGCACGGCCAGGCCGGTCCCCTTCATCGCCTCGACCGTCGTCGTCCACGCGGCCGAGTGCTCGCGCAGCCGCGCGATCTCGGCGAGGTAGACACCGAGGACGAAGCCGACCGGCAGGCCCACGACCGGCACGACGAAGAACCCGACGATGCCGAGCGCGCCGCCGGCGAGCAGGACGAGCTTGGGCACACCGGCCGCCGTCAAGCGCCTCCCGGGGACGAGCACCGTGAGCACGTGGCCGAGGACGAGCACGCAGACGGCGACGACGGCGACGACCCACGACACGGCTGACCGCTCCACGACCGCCCACAGCACGATCGCGCCGCCGATGAGGATGTCGCCGGGAAGCACCGGCACGACCACGCCGAGGATCCCGACGGCGCACGCGAGCGCCACGAGAGCCTCTCCCCAGGCGGGCACCTCGGCAGGCTACCTGTCGCCCGTCGGGCTCCTGCGTAGTCTGCGGACATGGAGCATCGCGAACTCGCCGGAAGTCCCGTGTCCGTCATCGGCCTCGGCGCCTGGCAGCTCGGAGGTGACTGGGGCGAGGTCGGGGAGGACGACGCGCTCGCCGTCGTCGACGCCGCCGTCGGCTCCGGCGTCACGTTCATCGACACGGCCGATGTCTACGGCGACGGGCGCAGCGAGCGGCTGATCGGCCGCTGGCGTGCCGCGCACCCGGACGCCGGCGTCATGGTGGCCACCAAGATGGGACGTCGGGTCGAGCAGAAGGTGGAGAACTACTCGCCCGACGCGATGCGCTCGTGGAACGACCGGTCGCGGCAGAACCTCGGCGTCGACACGCTCGACCTCGTGCAGCTGCACTGCCCGCCCACCGCGATCTACTCCGTCGATGCGGTGTTCGACGAGCTGGACGCGATGGTCGGCGAGGGTCGGATGCGTGCCTACGGCGTGAGCGTCGAGACGTGCGACGAGGCGCTGGCCGCGATCAGGCGTCCGCACGTGGCGAGCGTACAGATCATCCTCAACGCCATGCGCCTCAAGCCCCTCGAGCGGGTCCTGCCGGCGGCGTACGACGCCGGGGTCGGGATCATCGCGCGCGTCCCGCTGGCGTCGGGGCTGCTGTCGGGTCGCTACGACGAGTCGACCACCTTCGGAGCCGACGACCATCGCACCTACAACCGCCACGGCGAGGCGTTCGACGTGGGGGAGACGTTCTCCGGCGTGCCCTTCGCCGTCGGGCTCGCCGCGGTCCGGGACCTGGCCGCGGCGGTTCCCGTCGGGGCGACGACCGCCCAGTTCGCGCTGCGCTGGATCCTCGACCAGCCCGGGGTCACGACCGTCATCCCCGGGGCGCGCAACCGCGAGCAGGCGGTGGCCAACGCGTCGGCGGCCGGGCTCGAGCCACTCACCCCGGCTGCGCTGGAGACCGTGCGCTCGGTCTACGACGCGCGCGTCCGGGACCTGGTCCACGACCGCTGGTGACCCGCAGACCGGCTCAGGGCCGCCGACCAGTCGGTCGGCGGCCCTGAGGCGAGGTTCGGGTCGAGTCAGTCCTCGATGGGGACCGGTGCGGGCTCGGTGAGCCTGCCGGTCTCGTCCTGGACGTCGAGCGCCAGCGGCCGGAGCCGCGCCTCGTGCTCGCGGAAGTGGTGGCCGCAGAAGAGCAGGTCGCCGCCGGCGACGAGCACGACCCGGACGTACGCCTGCGCGCCGCAGCGGTCACAGCGGTCGAGCGCCGTGAGCTGCGCGGTCGGGCTCAGCGTGGGGGTCATCAGCAACTACCTCCTGGTCGGTGTCCAGTCTCGCACGGTCCAACGACGAGCACCGCCCAGGCCATCCCCGGTTCGCCTCTGGCGTAAGCCGATCGTGACTCGGATCACCCCTTCGTGCCAACCCTGTCGCTCGGCGTGTCGTGTTAACACTGTGTGTAACGTCCCGCGGGCGCCGCTGCATTCCGACGGCACCACGGCGCTGCGGGCCGGCCCGGCGTGGCCCCACGGGTGGCGTCCGATCCGGCGACTACCCTGGCTGGGGACGGCGTCCGTGCCGTCGGTCCGTCGTCGTCCTCCGGAGCGTGCCGCACCATGACCGCCCAGCCCGTCACCGCCCGTAGCGCCAAGACCACGGGCGGTTACTCGGCCAAGCACCTGTCGGTGCTCGAGGGTCTCGACGCCGTCCGCAAGCGCCCCGGCATGTACATCGGGTCGACCGACGGCCGCGGCCTCATGCACTGCCTGTGGGAGATCATCGACAACTCCGTCGACGAGGCGCTGGCGGGGCACTGCCACCGCATCGACGTCGTGCTCCATGCCGACGGGTCGGTCGAGGTGCGCGACGACGGCCGCGGCATCCCCGTCGACGTCGAGCCCAAGACGCGGCTCACGGGTGTCGAGGTCGTCATGACCAAGCTGCACGCCGGCGGCAAGTTCGGCGGCGGGTCCTACACCGCCTCCGGTGGCCTGCACGGTGTCGGAGCGTCCGTGGTCAACGCGCTCTCGGAGCGCCTCGACATCGAGGTCGACCGCGACGGCAAGATCCACACGATGTCGTTCCAGCGCGGCATCCCCGGGCTGTTCGACGGCGACGGCCCCGACGCCGCGTTCTCGAAGAAGTCGGGCCTCGTCGTCGCCGGGCGCGCCAAGAAGGGCGTCACCGGCACCCGGACGCGCTACTGGGCGGACCGGCAGATCTTCGTCAAGGACGCCGAGTTCGACGTCGAGGCGCTGCGCGCCCGCGCCCGCCAGACGGCGTTCCTCGTGCCCGGCCTGGCCATCGAGATCCGCGACGAGCGCGGCGAGGAGGTGTCCGTCGAGACCTACCTCTACAAGGGCGGCATCACCGAGTACGTCGAGTTCCTCAGCAAGGACGAGGCGGTCACCGGTGTCCTCCGTCTCAAGGGCTCCGGCCACTTCAAGGAGACGGTCCCGGTCCTCGACGGCAAGGGCCACATGGTGTCCCAGGAGGTCGAGCGCGAGCTCGGCGTCGACGTGGCGCTGCGCTGGGGCACCGGCTACGACACCGACCTGCGCAGCTACGTCAACATCATCGCGACGCCCAAGGGCGGCACCCACGTCCAGGGCTTCGAGCGCGCGCTGGTGAAGACCGTGAACGAGCAGCTGCGCGCGCAGAAGTCGCTCAAGGTCAGCGAGGACAACGTCCTCAAGGACGACATCGTCGAAGGCCTCACGGCCATCGTGACCGTGCGCCTGTCGGAGCCGCAGTTCGAGGGCCAGACCAAGGAGGTGCTCGGCACTCCGGCGGCCACGAGGATCGTGGCCAACGTCGTGTCCAAGGAGCTCGCGGCGTGGATCACCTCGCCGCCGCGCGGAGACAAGCTCGTGGTGAAGGCGGTGCTCGACAAGGTCGCCAGCGCCGCGCGCACGCGCATCGCCGCGCGGACGCACCGCGACGTGCAGCGGCGCAAGAACGCGCTCGAGTCCTCGGCGCTGCCGGCCAAGCTGGCCGACTGCCGCAGCGACGACGTCGCGCGCAGCGAACTGTTCATCGTGGAGGGCGACAGCGCGCTCGGCACGGCGAAGCTCGCGCGCAACGCCGAGCACCAGGCGCTGCTGCCGATCCGCGGCAAGATCCTCAACACGCAGAAGGCGTCCGTCGCCGACATGCTCAAGAACACCGAGTGCGCCGCGATCATCCAGGTGATCGGCGCAGGCTCGGGGCGCACGTTCGACCTCGAGCAGGCGCGCTACGGCAAGATCATCCTGATGTCCGACGCCGACGTCGACGGTGCGCACATCCGCTGCCTGCTGCTCACCCTCGTGCACCGCTACATGAAACCGCTGCTCGAGGACGGCCGGGTCTACGCCGCGGTGCCGCCGCTGCACCGCTTCGAGATCACCAACCCGGGCACCAAGAAGAACGACATCGTCTACACCTACAGCGAGGACGAGTACCGCCGCGTGCTGGCCGACCTCACCACCAAGGGCCGGTCCTTCAAGACCCCGCAGCGCTACAAGGGTCTCGGCGAGATGGACGCCTCACAGCTGCGCGAGACCACGATGGACCCTGCTACTCGCACCCTGCGGCGCATCACGATGGGCGAGATCGACGACGCGCTGGCCGTCTTCGACCTGCTGATGGGCAGCGACGTAGCCCCCCGCAAGGAGTTCATCGTCGACGGGGCCGCCGGCCTCGACCGCACCAGGATCGACGCCTGACCCCCTGCGCGATCTGTCCCTTAGGGACGATCAAGAGCAGTTTCTTTCACTGTGGCGTCCACAAGTCGTGATCTTGGTGAGTCAGGCGAGCATGTCGCGGACGAGCGGGACGACCTTCGTGCCGTAGAGCTCGATGCTGCGCATCAGCAGCGGGTGCGGGAGCCGCCCCATCGAGTACTTGAGGTCGAAGCGCGCGAGCCCGAGCGCCCGGCACGTCGTCGCGATCTTGCGGGCGACGGTCTCCGGGGACCCGACGTAGAGCGAGCCCTGGGCGCCGACCTGCTGCTCGAACTGGACCCGGTTCGTCGGACCCCAGCCGCGCTCGGCGCCGATCCGGTTGTGCATGACCTCGTAGTGCGGCCAGGCCTGCTCCTTGGCCTCCTCGTCGGTGTCGGCGAGGTGGCCGGGGGAGTGCACCGCGATCGGCAGCTCGGGGCGGCCGAGCTCGCCGAGGGCTCGACGGTAGAGATCGGCGAAGGGCACGAAGCGCTCGGCGGGGCCGCCGATGATGGCGATGACGAGCGGGAAGCCGTAGCGCGCCGCGCGCACGACGGACTCCGGACTGCCGCCGACGCCGATCCACGCCTTGAGACCGTGCGCGGTCGTGGGGTAGACGCGCTGGTCGGTGAGCGGCTCGCGGGTGCGACCCGACCAGGTCACGGGCTGCTCCGGGAGCAGCGCGGCGAACAGGTCGAGCTTGTCGGTGAAGAGCTCCTCGTACTGCGCGAGGTCGAAGCCGAAGAGCGGGAACGACTCGACGAACGACCCGCGCCCGAGGATCACCTCGGCACGTCCGTTCGAGACCGCGTCGAGCGTCGCGAATCGCTGGAACACCCGGATCGGGTCGTCGCTGGACAGCACCGTGACGGCGGAGCCCAGGTTGATCCGCTCCGTTCGGGCCGCGATCGCCGCGAGGACGACGTCCGGCGTGGATACGGCGAAGTCCTGACGGTGGTGCTCGCCGACCCCGATGACGTCGACGCCGACGTGGTCGGCCAGCACGCCCTGCTCGACGACGTCGCGGATCACCTGGGGCTGTGCGACGTCGATGCCGTCGGGACCGACCGTGACGTCGCCGAAGGTGTCGAGGCCGAACGCGACGGCGTCGGTCATGGGTGTCTCCTGTCGTGCGGGCGTGGATGCGCGGCCGGAGGTCCAGCGTGCCAGCCCAGGGCCGTCGGGTCCTCACCGGTCGCCCGCGTGGCGTCGGCGTTGCGCCCCCTCGCGCGTCGCGAACGCGTACCGTCGATCGCTCCGGGGGGGGGTGTCCGCCCTCCCGCACCGAGGGGGACCTGTGAGCGAGCACCGCGATCCGTGGGACAACTCGGGCGCCTACGTCGGGAACGGCTACGGCTTGGGGCACCAGCAGGTGCCCTGGGGCGTCCAGGCTCCCGCCGCGGGGGAGGACCGTCCCGCCGAGCAGCGGGCGATGCGCGATCTCGAGCTCGCGACGACGTCCGCGGACGACCGGGGGGTCGGGCGCCTGAGCCCGGGCACGACCGCCGTCGCGTTCACCGTCGCCTCCGTCGTCCTGCTCTGGGCCGTCGGCCGGGTTCCGGGCTTCGCCCTCGCGGTCGTGGCTGGCGTCCTCGCCGTGGTCTACGGCCTGCGGTCGCGTCGGTCGGCGCGGTACACCCACGGCCGCGCCTGGTGGCTCGGCACGGTCGCCATGGCCCTCACCGCGACCAGCTTCGTCGCCTGCCTCACCCTCAACGTCCTCGCGCCGGACAAGGCGCGCGGCGGCGCCAGCTGCGCGTTCACGGGGAGCTGTCCCACCAGCGGTCGGTGAGGGCGACCACGCGGGGTGCCGCCGGAATGTGATGCGCGCCCCTTGCGGCCCGTCGGCGAGCACCAGGGGCGGCCCGTGTGGTCGGATGCCCCCGTGACGAAGCGGATCGCTGTGGTCGGCGCGGGGCCCTCGGGCCTCTACGCCGCAGACGCCCTGTCCAGTGCCGGCGCGGACGTCGACGTCCTCGACCGGCTCCCCGTGCCGTTCGGGCTCGTGCGCTACGGCGTCGCCCCGGACCACCACTCCATCCGCAGCGTGCGGGACACGCTGCAGAAGGTGCTGGAGAAGCCCGGCGTGCGTCTGCTCGCAGGTGTCGAGGTGGGTCGTGACGTGACCGTGGACGAGCTCGTCGCTGCCTATGACGCCGTCGTGCTCACGTACGGCGCCTCGCGCGACCGTCGCCTGGACGTGCCGGGCGAGGAGCTCGCCGGCAGTGTGGCGGCCACCGACTTCGTGGCCTGGTACTGCGGTCATCCCGACGCCGACCGCGAGGGGATGGAGAGCGCGCTCGCCGCGGCTCGCTCCGTCGTGGTCGTCGGTGTGGGCAACGTCGCGGTCGACGTGACCCGCGTGCTGACCGCGCCGCTCGGGCGGCTGCAGGCCACCGACATGCCCCAGCACGTCCTCGACGCACTGAGCCGGTCGTCGATCAACGACGTCCACGTGCTGGGGCGCCGCGGCCCGGCCCAGGCGACGTGGACCACGAAGGAGCTCAAGGAGCTCGCCGAGCTCGATGGTGTCGACGTCGTCCTCGAGGACGTCCACGACCTCGATCTCGAGCCGGTGAGTGCCGCGCTCGTGGAGAGCGACCGGGTCGTGGCGCGCAACGTCGAGGTCATCAGGAGCTGGGCGGAGCACGAGCTCGACGGCACCCACCGGCACATCCACCTGCACTTCCACGCGCGGCCCGTCGAGCTCCGCGGCACCGACCGGGTGAGCACGGTCGTCGTCGAGCGGACCACGGTCGACGAGGCCGGGGCCCACGGCACGGGCGAGACCTACGAGGTCGGGGCGCAGCTCGTCATCCGCTCGGTCGGCTATCGCGGGGTGGGGCTCGAGGGCGCGCCGTTCGACGACCGCCGCAACGTCATCCCCAACGTCGAGGGTCGGGTGGTCGAGGCCGACGGCAGCGTCGTACCCGGCCTGTACGTCGCCGGGTGGATCAAGCGCGGTCCCACGGGGATCATCGGCACGAACAAGAAGGACGCCGCCGCGACGGTCGCCTCGCTCCTCGCGGACCTCGGCGATGTCGAGGGCAACGGCGGCGACGGCATCGTCGCGCTGCTCGCCGAGCGCGGGGTCGACGTCGTCACCTTCGACGGCTGGAAGTCGATCGACGCCGCCGAGCGCGCCCTCGGGTCGTCGCAGGGCCGAGAGCGCACCACGATCCACGACCGCGACGCCCTGATGGCCGCATCCCGCGGCTGACCCGTCCACAGCCCCGGAGCGATGTCACTGGTGGCATGGCTGCTTCCCGGGTCGGGAAACGACCACTGGACCAGTTACGTCGGGGTCTCAGACGTCGCGGGGGCTGATGCTTCCGGTGTGCACGTCGTAGACGGCGCCGGCCACGACGAGGTCCTGCGGGAGCAGGGGGTAGCTGCGGATCCGTCGGACGTCGTAGGCGAGCGCCGCCTCCTGGTCGGGCACGGTGCGGAACTCGACGGAGTTCGTGTCGACGCCGTACTGCTCGAGGATCGACGCGTGGATCTCCTCCTCGGTGGCGCTGGCCATCTTGCAGTGCGTGTGCGGCATGACGAGCACGCGTGTCACGTCGAGCAGGTAGGCCGCGAGGACCAGGGTTCGCAGGACGTCGTCGGTCACGCGGGCACCGGCGTTGCGCAGGATCTTGACGTCGCCCTGCTCCATGCCGAGCAGCTGCAGCGGCTCGATGCGGCTGTCCATGCAGGTGACCAGGGCCAGGCCCTTCGCCGCGCGACCGGACAGACCGGTGCCGGGGAAGCGCGCGGCGTAGGCCGCGTTGCCCTCGAGGACGTCGCTGAAGATCTCGGTCGGGAAGTCGGAGGTCACGCGGCGACGCTAGCGAACCGGTGTCCCGCCGGGACGACGGGACACCCGTCGATCACGCCCAGCGAGGCGCAGGGACCACGGGGCCGGCCACCCAGACGTGGGCGTCGACGGCCTTCTTGCCGCAGGACTCCGGCTTCGGGTCGGGCAGCGTCTCGCGCACGACCGACACGTGCCAGGCGCGTCCGTCACGGTGGCGCACCTCGACCTCCGCGACGCCGTCGTCGCCGCTCCAGCGCAGGCCTGCGGGAACGACCCGGCCGTCGACGCGCCGGAGGGCGTCGAGGTCGTCGAGCGCCGCGATCCCCTCGGCCGCACGGGTCGCCGTCTCCGCGGACTGAGCCGGCTGCGCGAGCGACGTACGGCCGCGGTGGTGGTCGACCGGACCGAGGTCGCCGACCGCGGCCGCGTCGAGCACGGCTCGAGCGGACTGCGGGTCGAGCCGACCGAACGCGTGCCCGGAGGGCAGCAGCAACGCCGTGGGTGCGAACCGGTGCCCGCCGAGGTGGCTCACCTCGAGGACGCGGGAGGAGTACTCCGGGTCCGCAGCAAGGCTCTCCGCGACAGGGCGCCCTTCCAGCGCGCAGCAGACGTCGCGCCTGCTGTTGGTGCACAGGAGGAGGAGCGGCTCGTCCGACCGCTCGCCCCACGGCGGGAGCTCGCCGTGCGACGCGGCGGCCAGGACCTCGGTGAGGTCCGGGCGCAGCAGCTCGGAGTCGTCGAGCGCCCCGGCACGCATCCGCACGCCGCCGGGGGCGACGTGGGCGAACCAGAATCGACGCCCGTCGGAGGCGGCGTGCGCGTCGGCGTGGCGGCCGACGCGACGGGCCAGGGCGACGGTGGTGCCCGAGTCCTTCGGCAGATCCCCGAACGCGGCGCGGACCGGCTCGGGCAGGTGCGACTCGGTGAGCGCGGAGAAGCCGTAGGGACCGGACTGCTCGAGCACGAGCCACGCCCGGGCCCGCGGGGCGCTGCCGGCGAGCGGCTCGTCCGCCCTGCGGGACAGGACCGAGCAGCGCGTGACGTCGGCGGGGGAGGTCTCGGGGGCTGTCACTCCGCGGGCCCGATGACCGGCGACCCGCTGCGCGGCCCGCCCGGGACGATCGGTCCGCCGACGGCGGCGATCGGCTTCGACGTCGGCAGCCCGGAGCCGTCACGCCGGGGGTCGATCGGGGGCAGCGGTGCCGGTGCCCCCTGCGGGGTGGCGGCCCGCGCAGGACCGGGGCCGACCCAGGCGACGAGCACGGTGTCCTCGCCCTTGAGGAAGCGCTGGGCCCTGACGCCGCCGGTGGCGCGCCCCTTGCCCGGGTACTCCGCGAACGGCGTGACCTTCACCGTGGCGCCCGACGTCCCGGGCAGGGCACCGCTCGTGCCCGCGGCCGTGACGACGAGGCAGTCGCGGTCGGCGTCGACCGCGCCGAAGTACACGACCCGCTGCCCGTCCGAGAGCCGCACCCCAGCCATGCCGCCCGCCGGGCGCCCCTGCGGGCGCACCGCCGACGCCGGGAAGTGCAGGAGCTGCGCGTCGCTCGTGACGAAGACGAGGGTCTCGTCCCCGGTCGTGAGCTCGACGGCACCGACGACGCGGTCGCGGTCCTCGAGCCGGATGACCGTCCACGAGTCGGCCGACGACGGGACGTCCGGGGAGACGCGCTTGACCACGCCGTCGGCCGTGCCCAGCGCCAGTCCGGGTCCGTCGGCGGCGAGCGAGCACAACCCCACCGGCTGCTCACCCTTCTCCAGCTCGACGAGCGCAGCCAGGGGTACGCCGCCGGCCAGCGATGGAGCGCCGTGGGTCGGCGGCAGCGTCGGCAGCTCCAGGACCGGCACCCGCACGACGCGTCCGGTGCTCGTGACGAGACCGACCTGCCCTCGGGCGCTCCCGCGCACCGCCGACACGACGACGTCGTGCGGCCCGCGCTCGCCGTCGGCGGGAAGGTCGCGGTCGTCGCCGGTGCGTGCGAGCAGGCCGGTGCTCGACAGCAGCACGACGCACGGGTCGTCGGCCACCTCGAGCGGTACGGCGCTGCGCGTCGCGACACCCGCAGCCGACTCGAGCAGGACGGTGCGGCGCGGCGTGCCGTGGTCCTTCGCGACCGCGGCGAGCTCGTCGCCGACGACGCGGCGCAGGCGCTTGTCGTCGTCGAGGATCTCGGTGAGCTCGGCGATGCGCGCGTGCAGCTCGTCGCGCTCGGTCTCGAGCTCGAGGCGGCTGAACTTCGTGAGCCGCCGCAGCGGCATCTCGAGGATGTAGGTCGCCTGGATCTCGGACAGGTCGAAGACCTGCATGAGGCGTGTCTTCGCGGTCGCGGTGTCGTCGCTCGAGCGGATGAGGGCGATGACGTCGTCGATGTCGATGATCGCGACGAGGAGGCCGTCGACGAGGTGGAGCCTCTCCTCGGCGCGGCGACGGCGGTACGACGTACGCCGTCGGACGACGTCGAGGCGGTGCTCGACGAAGACCTCGAGCATCTCGCGCAGGCCGAGCGTGCGCGGCTGTCCGTCGACGAGCGCGACGGCATTGATGGCGAACGAGTCCTCCATCGGCGTCAGCGCATAGAGCTGCTCGAGCACGGCCTCGGGGTGGAAGCCGTTCTTGATCTCGATGACGAGGCGCTGCCCGGACTCCATGTCGGAGAAGTCGTCGACGGCGGCGATGCCGGCCAGCTTCTTGGCGTCGACCGCCTCCTTGATCTTGGCGATCACCTTCTCCGGGCCCACGTTGTAGGGGAGCTCGGTGACGACGATGCCCTTGCGGCGCGCGGTGACGCTCTCGACGTGCGCCGTCGCGCGGATGCGGAACGAGCCGCGGCCGGTCTCGTAGGCCTCGCGGATGCCGTCGAGCCCGATGATCTTCCCGCCGCCGGGCAGATCAGGGCCAGGCACGAAGCCCATCAGGTCGTCGAGCGTCGCTCTCGGGTGCGTCAGCAGGTGGCGCGCGGCAGCGACGACCTCGACGAGGTTGTGCGGAGCCACGTTGGTGGCCATGCCGACGGCGATGCCGGCGGCGCCGTTGACGAGCAGGTTGGGGTAGGCGGCCGGGAGGACGACCGGCTCCTGCTCGCGGCCGTCGTAGTTCGGGTTGAAGTCGACGACGTCCTCGTCGAGCGAGGTGGTCATGAGCAGGGCGCTGGAGGCGAGCCGGCACTCGGTGTAGCGCATCGCGGCGGGGCCGTCGTCGAGGGAGCCGAAGTTGCCGTGACCGTCGACGAGCGGGAGGCGCAGGGAGAACGGCTGGGCCATGCGCACGAGCGCGTCGTAGATCGCGCCGTCGCCGTGCGGGTGCAGCTTGCCCATCACGTCGCCGACGACGCGCGCGCTCTTGACGTGGCCGCGGTCGGGTCGCAGGCCCATCTCGGCCATCTGGAACAGGATGCGGCGCTGCACCGGCTTCAAGCCGTCGCGGGCGTCGGGCAGGGCGCGCGAGTAGATGACGGAGTAGGCGTACTCGAGGAACGAGCCGCGCATCTCCTCGCCGACGTCGATGTCGACGATCTTCTCCGGGACCGGAGGTGGGGGTGGCGTGGTGCTGCGGGCCATGCGGGGTCGCGTGCTCCTGGATCAGGGCGCCGCCGGGAGCGGCGCGAGTGGGTCAGCGGACGGTGGGGATCCGGGTGTCGCGGGCCACGGCCGCGAGGATCAGCGTCATGAAGCCGAGCACGGCGGCGCCGTAGGCGCCGAACTGGATCTGGGTCATCGGCGCTCCGCCGCTCCCGGTCGAGATCGCGTTGCTCAGGATCCAGATGGTCGGGAAGGCCACCGAGAGCAGCCCCCCGACGATGATGAGGGTGCGGGAGTTGAACAGCGAGCCGAAGACGATCACCGCTGCGGCGAGCGTGACGGCGAGGCCGAGCGAGGTGCTCCAGGTCACGCCGTCGTTCTTCCCCGGGCTCAGCATCGTGCGCAGCGCCAGGTGCCAGGCGTCGACCGAGCGGACCCAGGGCAACCAGGCGCACGCGGCCACGGCGAGGCCCAGGAGGAAGGCGACCAGCCGCGCGAACGTCGTCATGGGCCCCACTCTGCCATTCGGGGCCGTCGAGCCGTGGCACCCCTCCGGCCCCGGGACCCGTGTCGGCCGACGCCCCGGATCCCGGTCAGGGGCGCGAGCCCACGCGGGCCACGACCTGCGCGGCCACCCGGTTCCCGCGCTCGAGGGCCACGACCGGGTCGACGCCGTCGCGCCACGCGGGCAGCCAGCCCGCGGCGAAGGCGTCGCCCGCACCCGTCGTGTCGACGACGTCGACCCCTTCCGCGGGCGAGAAGGCAGTGGCGCCCGACGAGTCCTGCACGTAGGCGCCTCGCGGACCGAGCTTCACCACGACGGTCCCCACGGTCGAGCACAGGGTGCGCGCAGCGAGGGCGGCGCCGGCGAGCGCGGTCGCGTCGTCGTCCTCCGGGCGGGGAGCGGGCAGGTTCGCGAGGAGGGCCGCCTCGGACTCGTTGGCGAACAGGACGTCGATCCCAGTGACCCAGGACAGGAAGCGGTCGGACCCGGTGTCGGCCAGCGGCCCCACCGACGCGACGTCGACGCTGGTCGTCATCCCGCGCAGACGGGAGCGGTCGAGCGCCGAGAGCCCGGCCATCCGGCTTCCGTCCACGAGGAGCGTGTAACCGGACAGGTGCAGGTGCCGGCCGTGGGCGAACAGGTCGTCGGACAGGTCGCCGGGGGCGAGCGCCTCGTTGGCGCCGGGATCGGGGATCATCGTGCGCTCGCCGTCCGGCATGACGAGCACGATGCACGTGCCGGAGGGCCTCCTGGGGTCGACGGCGAGGTTGCACCGGACGCCGATCGCCTCGAGCTCCGCACGCCCAGCGCGCCCGAGCAGGTCGTCGCCGATGCGGGCGACGAGGGTGGTGTCCTCGCCGCCGTGCGCGAGCCAGGCAGCGGTGTTCGCGGCTGCTCCGCCGCCGAGCACCTGCACCGACGCGTTGGTGTCGGTGCCCTCGCGGAGCGGTCCGGGCAGCTCCGCCACGACGTCGGTCATCCACTGGCCGACGACGACGTAGCGGACCCGGTCGGTGCTCATGCCAGGAGTGCCGTGGCGATCGCGGCGGCCAGCGCGGCGTTGCTGCGCACGAGGGCGACGTTGACCTCGAGGCTGCGACCGTGTGTCGCGGTGTGGAAGTGGTCGAGCAGGAAGGGCGTGACGTCCTTGCCGTGGACGCCGGCCGCGTCGGCCGCGGCGAGGCCGGACTCGAGGACGCTGTCGTGCAACGCACGGTCGAGCTCGTCGGCCTGCTGCACGGGGTTCACCACGAGCACGCCGGCGCCGCACTGCAGCGTGGTGCGGGCGTGCAGCACGGCGGCGATCTCCTCGGGCGACTCAACCCGCCAGTCGAGGGCGAAACCCGAGTCGGCGAGGTAGAAGCCGGGGAAGCGGTCGGTGCGATAGCCGAGCACGGGGATGTTGAGCGTCTCGAGCCGCTCGAGCGTCGCGGCGACGTCGAGGATGGACTTCACCCCGGCGCAGACGACCGTGACCGGCGTCGTCGACAGGGTCGTGAGGTCGGCCGACTCGTCCCAGGTCTCGCGCGCGCCGCGGTGGACGCCGCCGAGACCCCCGGTGGCGAAGACCGTGATGCCCGCCAGTGCCGCCAGGTGCGACGTGGCGGCGACCGTCGTGGCGCCGTGGCCCTCCTTCGCGACCAGGGTGCCGAGGTCGCGCACACTGACCTTGACGACAGCGTCGTCCATCGCGATGGTCCGCAGCGCCTCGTCGTCGAGGCCGATGCGGGGCACGCCGCCGACGACCGCGATCGTCGCGGGGACGGCGCCGCCCTCGCGCACGCTGTGCTCGATCTCGCGGGCCACCCGCAGGTTGTCGGGGCGGGGGAGACCGTGGCTGATGATCGTCGACTCGAGGGCCACCACCGGGCGGCCGCTGTCGAGGGCGTCGGCGACCTCGGGATGGATCTTCAGGCGCATGCCGCCACGTTATCGCCGCTCCCGTGGCCGAGGTGCGGCGAGCGGCCTCCACCTCCCTCGGCGGCTACGGTGGCCCCGTGACCACAGAGCCGGAGCAGGTCGCTCCCGCACCGGCGCACTGGGAGGCCGACGTCCCGGTCCGCGACGGCCGGACCGTGCGGATCCGCCCGATCACGCCGGACGACGGCGAGCGCCTCGCGGCCTTCCACCGCTCGCTGTCCGACGAGACGGTCTACTTCCGGTTCTTCGCCCCGTATCCCGAGCTCACCGAGCGCGACATCCACCGCTTCACCCACGTCGACCACGTCGACCGGGTCGCCCTGGTCGCGACCGTGGGCGGGGAGTTCCTCGGGGTCGGGCGCTATGACCGACTCGACTCCCGCGACGCCGAGGTGGCCTTCGTCGTCCGCGACGACCACCAGGGACGCGGGCTCGGATCGGTCCTCCTCGAGCACCTAGCGGCGGCCGCGCGGGAGCGCGGGGTGCGCCGCTTCGTCGCCGAGGTGCTCCCGACGAACCGCCGCATGCTGGCGACGTTCGAGGAGGCGGGCTACCACCCGTCGCACCACATCGAGGACGGTGTCGTCAGCCTGGCGTTCGACATCCGGCCGTCGGAGTCGTCGGAGTCGGTGCGCGCCGCGCGCGAGCACCGCGCCGAGGCGTGGAGC
>JADGOZ010000082.1 GCA_017882705.1 Candidatus Nanopelagicales bacterium
CCGACCCGTCGGCGCGGCCTGCGCCGTCGGCCACCCTGGTGCGCCGTCTGGTCGAGGAGGTGTCGGCCGACCCCGACCACGTCGTCCTCCCGATCTCGTCGTCCTCGTCAGGCCCGGACGCCCGGGCACGGCACGCGCTCGACGCCGTGGTACGGCTCGGGCGCCTGCTTCACGCGGCCCGCGCGGTCGTCGACCGCGGCGGGAGCGCCGAGGATGTCCTCTGGGCGGTCTGGTCGGGCACGTTCCGCGGGTCCGGCTGGCCGCAGCGGCTCGAGGCCGCGGCGCTGCGCGGCGGCGACGCCGGACGTCGCGCCGACAACGACCTCGATGCCGTGCTCGCGCTGTTCGCCGCTGCGCAGCGGGTGGAGGACCGCTACTCCGGGCAGCGCGGCGTGGGGAACTTCCTCGCCGAGCTCGAGGCGCAGGAGATCCCCGCCGACTCCCTCGCGGAGAAGGGCCTGCGGGGTCCCGCCGTACGCATCCTGACCGCCCACCGCGCCAAGGGCCTGCAGTGGCGGCTCGTGGTCGTCGCGTCGGTGCAGGAGGGGCTCTGGCCCGACGTCCGACGTCGCGGCTCGCTCCTGCAGGCCGACCGCCTCGAGGTCACCGGCCTCGTGCCCACGCCGCCGCCGTCGAGCCTGCTGGCCGAGGAGCGCCGGCTGTTCTACGTCGCCTGCACGCGTGCCGAGGAGCGGCTGGTCGTCACCGCGGTGCGCAGCCCGCTCGACGACGGCGCTCAGCCGTCGCGCTTCGTCGACGAGGTGCGAGGCCGGGTGGTGGACCCCGAGGACCGCTCGCCGGCCTCCGGGCACGTCAGCGGCCGACCGCCGCGACCGCTGTCGGTCCCGGGTCTCGTCGCTCGCCTGCGGGCCGCGGCGGTCGATCCGGAGCGCCCCGAGGCACTGCGTGCGGCCGCCGTCCGCCGCCTCGCGGTGCTGGCGCACGCGGCCGACGACGACGGCCGCCCGCTCGTCGCGTCGGCCCACCCCCACCGCTGGTGGGGGATCGACGAGTTCACCTCGAGCGAGGTCGCCGTCCGGCCCGAGGACCGGGCGCTCGACCTGTCCGGCAGCCAGCTGTCCGCGCTCGTCGGCTGCCCGCTGCGCTGGTTCCTCGACCACGAGGTCCACGCGCAGGTCGCGCGGACCACCGCGCTCGGCTTCGGCTCGATCGTCCACGTGCTGGCCGACGCCGTCGCCCGCGAGGAGCTGCCCGCCGACCTCGAGGTGCTCGACGCCCGGATCGACCAGGTCTGGGCCGACCTCGGCTTCGAGGCGCTCTGGCAGTCGCGCGCCGAGCGGGTCGCGGCGAGCGACGCGGTGAAGAAGTTCCTGCACTGGCACGCGGGCCGCACCGACCGCACGTTCGTCGCGAGCGAGCACCCGTTCGCGATCACCGTTCCAGTGGGGGAGCAGGGGGTGCGTCTGCGCGGGTCCTTCGACCGCGTGGAGCTCGACTCCGACGGAGCGGTGCGCATCGCCGACCTCAAGACCCAGAAGGCTGCCGTGGCGAAGGACGACCTGCCGCAGCACCCGCAGATGGGCGTCTACCAGCTCGCCGTGCGCGACGGCGCCCTCGACACCCTGCCGCCGGAGGTGCGCGACGCCGTCGGACTCGGTCCGGTCGGCGAGCCGCCGACCGTCGCGGGTGCCGAGCTCGTGCTGCTGCGGCTCGGGCGCGGCGAGGCCCCGCAGGTCCAGGAGCAGCCGCCGATCGGCGAGGGTGTCACGTGGGTCGACGTCGCGCTCACCGACGCCGACCGCGTCGTGCGCACCGAGACGTTCCCGGCGCGGCCGAGCCTGTCGACCTGCCGCATGTGCGACGTCCGCGTCGCGTGCCCGGCCTACGACGAGGGCCGTGAGGTGCTGCCGTGAGCCTTCCCGACTTCGGGCCCGGCGACCTCGTCGAGCTGCTCGGCGTGCCGTTCAGCGAGGAGCAGCTCGACGCGATCACCGCCCCGCTGGAGCCCTACGTCGTCGTCGCGGGCGCCGGCTCCGGCAAGACCACGGTGATGACCGCCCGTGTGGTGTGGCTCGTGGCCACCGGGCAGGTGCTGCCCGAGCAGGTGCTCGGCCTCACGTTCACGAACAAGGCGGCGGGCGAGCTCTCCGGTCGGGTACGCCGTTCCGTGCAACAGCTCGCCGACCGCACCTCGGGACTGCCGCTCGACACGGTCGGCGAGCCGACCGTGTCGACCTACCACGCGTTCGCCGGGCGCCTGCTCGCCGAGCACGGCCTGCGGATCGGCGTCGAGCCGGGCAGCCGGCTGCTGACCGAGGCGGCGTCGGTGCAGCTGGCCCACCGCGTCGTCACCCGCACCGAGCGCGACCTGTCCTCGCTCGACAAGGCGGTCGGCTCGGTCGTCGAGTTCGTCCGCGCGCTCGACTCCGAGCTCGCCGAGCACTGCCTCACGCCCGCGGAGCTCCGCGCCTGGGACGCGGCGTTGGTCGCGGAGATCGACGCGCTCGACAGGGCGCAGAAGACCGCGCTCGTGATGCGCGGCGTGTGCGTCACGCGCACGGAGCTCGCGCACCTCGTCGACGAGTTCCGCGCGGCGCGCGGCGCCCGCGACCTCGTCGACTTCTCCGACCAGATGCGCTTCGGTGCGCGCCTCGCGCTCGAGTGCCCCGAGGTCGGCACGGCGCTGCGCGAGCAGTTCCGCGTCGTGCTGCTCGACGAGTACCAGGACACGTCCGTCGCCCAGCGCGTCATGCTCACCGGGCTCTTCGGCGGCGGCCACCCCGTCACCGCGGTCGGCGACCCGCTGCAGGCGATCTACGGCTTCCGCGGCGCGAGCGTGGCCAACATCGACGGCTTCCCGCAGCACTTCCCGCGCCCCGACGGCCGTCCCGCGCCCGTTCTCACACTGGCGGAGAACCGTCGATCGGGCGTCCGCATCCTCGACGCCGCCAACGAGCTCGCCGCGCCGCTGCGCGCGCTGCACCCGCAGGTCGCCGCACTCGTGCCGCCCGCCGCGAAGCCGAAGCCTCCCGGGGGCCTGCGCGTCGCCCTGCACGAGTCCTACGCCGACGAGGTCGCGTGGGTCGCCGAGCGGGTGGCCGCGGTGGTCGCCGCCGGCACGCCCCCGGCTGACGTGGCGATCCTGTGCCGCGCGCGCTCGGACTTCCCGGCGCTGCTGCGCGCGCTCGGCGAGCGCGACGTGCCGGTCGACGTCGTCGGCCTCGACGGTCTGCTCGCGATGCCCGAGGTGGCGGAGGTCGTGGCGATCCTCGAGGTGCTGCACGACTCCGCGGCGAACCCGTCGCTCGTGCGGATCCTGTCCGGCCCGCGCTGGCGGATCGGGCTGCGCGACCTCGCGCTGCTCGGCGAGCGGGCCGGCCACCTCGCCGGGTCGCACGGCCGCGTCGCCGACGCCGACGTGGACGAGCAGCTCGACGCCGCCGTCACCGGTGTCGACCCCGCCGACGTCGTGTCCCTCCTCGACGCCCTCGACGACCCGGGGCAGCTGGGCTACGACCCCCTCGCGCTCGACCGCTTCGCCGCGCTGTCGGCCGAGATCCGGGCACTGCGCCGTGGGCTGGGCGACCCGCTGCCCGACCTGGTCCACCGCGTCATCACCGTGACCGGTCTCGACATCGAGATGTCGGCGTCGCCCGACGTCCTGAAGCTGCACCGCGCCGAAGGCCTGGCCTCGTTCGTCGAGCTCGTCGCCGGGTTCGCAGACGCCGAGGGCGACGTCGGCGTCAGCGCGTTCCTCTCCTGGCTCACGATGGCCGCGCGGTTCGGCAAGGTGCCCGAGCTCGACCGTCCGGCTCGGTCCGACGCCGTGGCGCTGATGAGCGTGCACCGCTCGAAGGGGCTCGAGTGGCCGGTCGTGGTGCTGCCGTCGCTGACCGCCGGCGTGTTCCCCGGCGATCGCGGCATGACGCGGTGGACCACCAACGCGAAGGCCGTGCCCTTCCCGCTGCGCGGCGACGCCGCGTCGCTGCCCGCGCTGCCCGGGTTCCGGGCCAGGGAGCACAAGGCGTTCACCGAGCTCTGCTCCGCGCACAGCCTGCTCGACGAGCTGCGGCTCGCCTACGTCGCCGTGACGCGCGCCGAGCAGCTCGTGCTCGCGAGCTCGTCGTGGTGGGGTCCCACCCAGAAGGAGCGCCGCGGCCCGTCCGACTACCTGCGCACGTTGCGCGACCAGTGCATCGGGGGCGGAGGCACGGTGGACGCCTGGGTAGACGAGCCACCCGAGGGAGAGACGAGTCCGACCTACGGCGTGCCGGTCGACGTCGCCTGGCCGCCGTCCTCCGGCAGCGACCTGCAGGCGCGCGCGACCGCCGCGGCGTCCGGCGTCCGTGCCGCCGCCGGGCTCGACGTCGTCGACCTGCGTGCCGAGCACGCCGCGCTCGCGACGGTGGCCGGCGCGGGGGAGTTCGGGTCGCCGCTGCTCGGGCTCGCGGCGGACGACCTCGAGCTCGTCCGCGGGTGGGACGACGACATCGCGCTGCTGCTCGAGGAGCGGCGGGCGGACCGGTCCGCGACCCGGGTGGTGCCGCTGCCCGCGTCGCTGTCGGCGTCGGACCTGCTGCGCCTCGCGGCCGACCCCGACGCCTTCACCCGTCAGCTCGCCCGCCCGGTGCCGTCGGCTCCCGCACCCGCCGCTCGCCGCGGCACGCGCTTCCACGCCTGGGTCGAGGCGCACTTCGGCGTCGCGCCGCTGCTCGACCCCGACGATCTGCCCGGGGCGGCCGACACCGGCATCGACTCCGACGACGCCCTGGCCGCCATGCAGGAGATGTTCCTGGCGTCGGCGTACGCCGACCGCAGCCCGATCGGCATCGAGGTGCCGTTCTCGCTCGTGCTCGGCGGCCGCGTCGTCCCGGGTCGCATCGACGCGGTCTTCTCCTCGTCGACGCCCGAAGGCTCGACGCGCTTCGAGGTCGTCGACTGGAAGACGTCGCAGAAGCACGGGTCCGACCCGCTGCAGCTCGCGATCTACCGCGTCGCCTACGCCGAGCTCGCCGGCGTACCCCTCGACCACGTCGACGCCGCCTTCCTCTACGTGCGTGACGGTGCCGTGGTGCGTCCTGAGGGGCTGCTCGACCGCGCCGCGCTGGAGGCCCTCCTCGACGAGGGGTGAGCCGACCGCGGCGGGTAGGTTCGGGGCGTGCACCGCGTCCTCGTCGCCGGGATCTCCGGATCCGGCAAGACGACGTTCGCCCGTGAGCTGGCCGCCCGCGCCGATCTCCCGTTCCACGAGATGGACGCGCTCTACCACGGGCCCGGATGGGTGCCGCTCGAGTCGTTCGAGGACGACGTCGACCGCATCTCGCGCGAGGACCGATGGGTCTTCGACTCGCACGGCTACGAGCAGGTGCGCGACCTCGTGTGGAGCCGCGCCGACACGGTCGTGTGGCTGTCCTACCCGCGGGTGGTCGTCATGTCGCGCGTGCTGCGGCGCTCGTTCGGGCGCGCGTGGAAGCGCGACGAGATCTTCAACGGCAACACCGAGACGTTCTCCGACTGGCTCGACCCCGAGCATCCCGTGCAGTGGGCGTGGACGCAGTACGCCGCACGTCGCGAGGACATCGAGCGCCGCTTCGCGGACCCGGCGTACGCCGATCTCCGCACGGTGCGGCTGACCGGTCCGTTCGCCGCCCGCCGCTGGCTCGACGTCGTCCTGCCCGCGAGCGCCTGACTGCTCGACCGGCGCGCCGCTGGAGCGGCACGGGACGCTGACGGCGGGACCGAGGTCCTGCGGTCAGCGTCGCTCGTCTGCTGGGGCTACGTCGGGAGCGGCGAGTCGCACAGAGTCTTGACGTCGCCACCGTTGCCGCCGCCCACGCCCTGGTCGCCGGTGTGCGGGTTGCCCCCGCTGGAGTTGTGCCCGCAGTTGCCCCAGCCCTGGTCACCACCGTTGGCCGGCGTCGGCGACTCGGGTGTGGTGATCGACCCGCCCGGTCGACCCGAGCTGTCGGCGTACGCCGCGGTCACGGGGATCAGCAGTGCCGTGACCAGGAATGCGGTGGTGATCGTCCTGCGCATCATCAAGAGCCTCCGGGGGTGGTGCCGAGGGGTTGGCACCCACGTCATCGACGCGCGACCTCTCGAGATGCTGCGCCGGGTGGGTGACGCTCCGTCAAGACTCGCTCAAGCCCGATCGCCGCACAGCAGCACGCGACCGCGTCCGATGTCGGCGTGCAGCCGGTCAGAAGGGTGGGGTGTCGCCGGGGTCGTCGGGTGGGGTGACGGTCCGTCGGGGTGGTGAGTCGGCGAAGCGGTCGAGGACGCCGGGGATCGACCGGGGACCGGTGTCCGTGTGGTCGGTCGTGGTGGCGTGGGTGGTGCCGCCGCCGTCGAGGTAGCGGGTCGCGTGGATGGGGATGGTCTCGCCCCAGGCGGTGCGCCAGGTGCCCGAGCCGTCGGGTGCGGAGTCGTCGCGTCCGCGGTCGCCGTCGCCGGCGCCATGTTCGTGGCCTTCGGGCTGCGCTGAGCCGCGACATGGCGCCGCCCCGGCCAGCTGACTGGACCGGGGCAGAACCGAAGCGAGCGACTACAGCGCGCGGATGATGTCCTCGACGCGGTCTTTCGCATCGCCGAAGAGCATCGCGGAGTTCTCCTTGAAGAACAGCGGGTTCTGGACTCCGGCGTAGCCCGATGCCATCGAGCGCTTGAAGATGATGACCTGCCCGGCGTTCCAGACCTTGAGCACCGGCATGCCGGCGATCGGGCTGGTGGGGTCGTCCTCTGCCGCGGGGTTGACGGTGTCGTTGGCGCCGATGACGAGCACCACGTCGGTGGTGGCGAAGTCGTCGTTGATCTCGTCCATCTCCAGGACGATGTCGTAGGGGACCTTGGCCTCGGCGAGCAGCACGTTCATGTGCCCGGGGAGACGACCCGCGACGGGGTGGATGCCGAAGCGGACCGCGATGCCGCGCTCGCGCAGCTTGCGGGTGAGGTCGGCGACGCCGTACTGCGCCTGGGCTACGGCCATGCCGTAGCCGGGGGTGATGATGACGGACTTGGACGCCTCGAGGAGCTCGGCGACCTGCTCGGCGTTGACCTCGCGGTGCTCGCCGTAGTCCTTGTCGTCGGCCGGGCCGGCCTCGATGCCGAAGCCGCCGGCGATGACGGAGATGAACGAGCGGTTCATCGCGCGGCACATGATGTAGGACAGGTAGGCACCGGAGGAGCCGACGAGCGCGCCGGTGACGATGAGCAGGTCGTTCTCGAGCAGGAAGCCCGACGCCGCGGCGGCCCAGCCGGAGTAGCTGTTGAGCATCGACACGACGACGGGCATGTCGCCGCCACCGATGGACGCGACGAGGTGCCAGCCGAGCAGCAGCGCGATGACCGTCACGACCACGAGGAGCCACAGCTGCGGGCTGACGCAGAACCAGACGGTGAGCGCGACGAACGCGACGAGCGCACCGACGTTGAGGATGTTCTTGCCCGGGAGCATGAGCGGCTTGGAGTCGATGCGGCCGGACAGCTTGCCGAACGCGACGATCGAGCCGGTGAACGTCACGGCACCGATGAACACGCCGATGAAGACCTCGGCGTGGTGGATCCGGTACGTGCCCGCAGCCTTCAGGACGA
>JADGOZ010000083.1 GCA_017882705.1 Candidatus Nanopelagicales bacterium
GTCGTCACACCGTGGCCTTGCGGCCGCCGAAGAGACGCTCGACGAGCGACGGGGTCGGCGGGCACGCGCAGCGCTTGCTCTTCGGGACGCCGCGCATCACCTGGTCGACGTGCTGGCCGCAGCCGGCCCACGTCGCGTTGCCGCACTTCCGGCAGGTCACCTGTCGGCACATCTCGCGGGTCCTCTCGTTCGGCGGGTGTGGTGACCACTATACCCCTGGGGGTATTCTTGCTGCGACTCACCCCCGACGAGACGAGGTTCCCATGTGCAGTCCCGCCCTCTGCCGCTCCTGCGGCAAGGTCACCTGGTCCGGCTGCGGCATGCACGTCGACCAGGTGCTCGCCTCGGTCCCCGCCGACCGCCGCTGCTCCTGCCGCTGACCCCCTGCCCCCCGCCTCCCAGCCCGAATCCGCGGAAAGCACTCCAGTTTCTGCGGAGTGGGCGGGGAGGGCACGGCACGCGGCCGCGTCGCACCGGCTCGCACGAGAGCCCGTCGGTAGCGTGTGCCCACGAGACCGCGCCGAGGCCGCGGCCACGACGAGGGGACGTGCGATGCGGGCACGGCGGAGGGCGACCATGGCGATGCTGGTGCTCACCGGAGGCCTCCTCCTCACGGCGTGCGGCGGCAACGGGAGCATCTCGTCGCCCACAGCACGGCCGTCGCTGTCGCTGCCGACCGTCCCGTCACGGACCGCGACGCCCTCCGACACCGTGACCCTCACACCCACGGACACGGCCGCGCCGAGCGCCAGCGACACCACGAGCGCACCGCCGACGGAGCCCGCGAGCTCCACGCCGACGCAGACGCCCACTCCGACTCCCACTCCCACTGCGACGCCGACGAAGACGCCGACACCGACTCCGACGAAGACCGCGACCCCCACTCCCACACCGACCCCGACGCCCACTCCGACGTCGGCCACGCCCACCCCCACGCCGGAGACTCCGACCCCGACGCCCACCAGCGCGTCGCCGAGCGTGACCGTCTCGCCCTCCCCCGCACCGGTGCCTGCCGACTCGCCGACGCCCTGGTGGCCGTGGGCGCTGCTGGCCGCGGCCGTCGCAGCGCTCGCGGGGTGGTGGGCCGTCGTGAGCGGCAAGCGCCGCCGGTGGGATGCCGCCTTCCAGAAGGACCTCGGCGAGGCGCGCTGGGCGGTCGACTCGCTGGTGCCCTCGATCACCAACCGGGCGCTGCCGGCGACCCAGGTGGCGTCGCAGTGGCCGGACGGCAAGCGTCGCCTCGACGACCTGCAGAGCGACCTCTACCGCCTCGGCGCGGACATCCCGACCACCGAGCGCGCCACGCACCTCGGCGCGGTCTCCGGCGCGCTCGGCGCGCTGCAGCTCTCGCTCGAGTCCGACGTCGCGCTGCGGGCGACGGCCGCGGGACCCGAGGGCGAGGCCGCGCTGGCCGCGTCGCTGCAGGAGGTCGTACGCCGTCGCGAGTCGCTCATCGCCGCCATCGCGAACACGCCGCCGGCCGGGACGCACCAGGTCAGCTGAGGCACACCTGCCTCAAAGAACGGACGGCTCGGCGGTCCGCTCGCGTCGAGGCACGCACGGGGCTAGCGTCGAGATGTCCGAGGAGAACGGCACGAGGTCGTGCCGCCCCTCCTCGCGGGCGGTGTCTCGATCGGCCGTTCGCGAGGGGCAGTGCGCGACCGGGTCGGGAGGTGGCCATGTCGACGTCGGTCTCAGGACGAGTCCCGTCGGTCGAGCCCGCGGAGGCGATCGCGGCGCTGACGGGCGACGCGCTCCTGCTCGACGTGCGCGACGCGCACGAGTGGGCCGCGGGTCGCGCCGCGCACTCGATCCACATCTCGCTCGCCGACCTGTCGACGGCGACGCCGTACACCACCCGCGTTCGACGGGTGATCGTGGTGAGCCGGACGGGTCGCCGCGCCACCGAGGCGGTCGCCCGGCTGCGCGCGGCAGGCGTCGACGCCGTCCTGCTCCACGGCGGGCTGCGCGCCTGGACCGAGGCCGGTGGCGAGCTCGTCGCCGACGCCGGCCACGAGCCGCGCATCGCGTCGCACCGCACGCCGAACGGCTGAGAGCCTGCCCAGGCGCCCGGGAACCGTCGGGCTCCCGGGCACGCGGACCTCGTACGTCGACGCGCTAGGGGACGATCACCGCACGGCCCGAGACCTCGCCGCGGGCAAGCAGCTCGTAGGCGTGCGCGGCCTCGGACAACGGGAACGTCGTGAAGTGCGGCGTGATGAGGCCGCGCGACGCGAGGTCGAGGACCTCCACGAGCTCGGGCCTGCTCCCCCAGTAGGTGGTCTGGATGGAGACCTCGTACGGCACGGCGAAGAACGACACCGGCAGCGTGCCGCCCGCGATGCCGACGATCGTGAGATCGCCCATCTGACGAGTGATCGCGGCGCCGAGCGCCATCGTGGCGTCGGCACCGACGAAGTCCAGCACGACGTCGGCCCCGACACCGTGGGTGTACTCGCGGATGTCGGCCGCGGCCGTGTCGCCCGGCTTCACGGTGAGGTCGGCACCGAGCTCGGTCGACAGGGCGAGCGCGTCGTCCTTCGGGTCGACGACGACCACGCGTGCGGCAGTCGTGGCCTTGAGTATCTGCAAGCCCATGTGGCCGAGCCCGCCCGCGCCGATGACCACCGCCGTGGTCCCCGGCGCGAGCTTCGCCCAGGACCGGCGTACGGCGTGGTACGGCGTCAGGCCCGCATCGGTGACCGGTGCTGCCGCGGCGGGTGACAGTCCGTCCATGAGCGGGACGAGGAAGCGGGCGTCCGGGACGAGCATGTACTCCGCCATGCCGCCGTCGAGGCCGAGACCGCCACCACCGCCGGGGACCGGCGCCGCCATCGGGTTCTCGCAGTATGTCTCGATGCCCAGCCGGCAGTGCGGGCACGCTCCGCAGCCCCACGGCCCGTAGACCGCGACGGGTTGGCCGACGTCGACTCCCGTGACGCCGGCGCCGAGCTCGTGCACCCAGCCGGCGTTCTCGTGGCCGAGGGTGAACGGCGGCGCCCAGGGCAGTCCGCCCTCGAAGTCGTGCATGAGGTGCAGGTCGGAGTGGCACGCCCCGGCCCCACCGATCCTGATGACGACCTGACCCGGGCCGGGCCGGGGGTCCTCGACCTCGACGAGCACCGGTTCGGACTTCCAGCCCGGAAGGCGCAGTGCGTACATGTCCACTCCTCTCGCACGACGGCATGGATGAGGGCAGCGTGCTCCTGTCCAGGCGCCTCACGCACCCCGAGCAGCTAACGGCTCACGGCACAGGGGAAGCACACGACGGTGCGGGGCTGCGCGACCTCGGGACCGTCGAGGTAGAGCTCCCACGGGTCGGCCGTCGCCTCGCGCCCCGTCTCGCCGAGCCACTCCATGACCGCGCCGTACGCCGCAGCGACGCCGTCGTAGGAGCCGATGTGCACGGTCTCCGCGATCTCGCCGCCGGGCAGCACGACCGGGACGACGTGGCCCTCGGGAGTCACCGGACCGCTCGACGGGAATCCCGCCTCGGCGTCGAAGCCGTCGTCCACCATGCGATAGCGGCCGAAGGGGGGACCTGCGGGGAAGAGCCCCTGCCGGGCCAGGACCCCTGCGACCTCGCCGAACGCCTGGCCGAGGAATCCCGCCAGCTCCTCGAGCCTGACGGTCGCACGGACCACCGCTGCGGTCTGCTCCGGACGCTCCTCCACCGTGATCTCGTACGTCACGTCACTCGCCTCCTCGAGACGCTCCCAGTCTCCCACCGGCACTTGCGAATCCGTCGAGAACGTCCGAGCGGACTGGACTCAATCGCACCGATGCGAGGTACCGTGGACGTGATGGACGAGTTGCCGGGCGTTGGCCCCGGCGCCCGCCAGGTCACCCGGCGATCGGCCCTGTGGAGGCGTCGGCACCGGAACCGGTGAGGGAGCGTGCGTCATGAAGGCACAGGTAGGTGATCGAGTCATCGTGGCGTCGGTGCAGACCGGCGCCCCCGCACGCACGGGAACCATCGTCGCGCTCCGACACCCCGACGGAACGCCCCCCTACGTCGTGCGCTGGGACGACGACGGCCACGAAGGCGTCTACTTCCCCGGCCTGGACGGCCGTGTCGAGACCATCGACCTGCGCGACTCGACGGTCGTCGCCCCCAGGTCGCCCGTCGACCGCATCAAGAGCTGGGTCGTCGACGTGGAGCTCGTCGAGTGCGATGACGAGACCACCGCGCGCGCCGTGCTCCGGGTCGACGACGGCCGACCCGTGCAGAGCCGCTACGGACGCTCGGTGCGGGCACCGCACGACGACGACATGCCGATCGTCGGCGACAAGGTCGCCGTGGCGCGAGCCCTGCGCCGCCTCGCCGACACCCTGCTGGCCGAGGCCAGCAGCACCATGTCGCAGCACGAGCACCGCGACGTGATCCTCACGCACTGAGCCGCACGGCGGCGTCGGAGCGGTCAGGCCGTCCCTGGCCGCTCCGACGTCATGCGCCCGTGCGGATCGTCAGCCGTCCGCGCGCCGGCGAGCTCGAGCAGGCGGACCACCTCCGCGTCGGGAGTCGCCGCGAAGTCGTCGTAGAACTGGCCCACGGCGGAGAAGTCCTCCGGTGCGAGGAGGCACAGCACCCGGTCGGCGTCGGCGAACCCGGCGACGGTGTCCGCCGCGCCGACAGGGACGGCGAGCAGCACGGAGCCGGCGCCGAGCCGTCGTGCCACCCGGCAGGCCGCTCGCGCGGTCGACCCGGTCGCGAGCCCGTCGTCGACGACGACGGCCGTGACACCGTCGAGCGGCAGGCGCGGTCGGTGAGCGCGGAACACGAGGACCTGCTCGGCCAGGACGGCCCGCTCCCGGCGCTCGAGAGCGGCGACGTCCTCCGCGCTCACCTGCGTGTGCGCGAGCACGCGGCTGTCGAGGACCTCGACACCGTCCTCCCCGACCGCGCCCAGCGCGAGCTCCGGCTGCCACGGGACGCCGAGCTTGCGCACCACGATGACGTCCAGCGGCGCGTCGAGCGCCTCGGCGACGACGGCTGCCACCGGCACGCCGCCGCGCGGGAGCCCCAGGACCACGACCGGGCGGTCCCGGAGCTCCGGTGACTGGGCGAGCAGCGCGACAGCGAGCCGACGCCCCGCGTCGACGCGATCGGCGAACCGATCCGCCGGGGCGGACACTGCCGCTGCCGTCAGCCTCGGAGGGATGCGTCGACGGGCTGCACGAGGCAGGAGCCGCAGGAGACCGGTCATCGACGTTGCCCGTCAGCCGCGCATGACCGGGACCTTGTCGGGCGCTGTCGGCGCCGTCGACAGCGGCAGCCTCACCTCGAGGATGCCGTCGACGTAGGTCGCGCGCGCGTCGCCCGCGCGTACGCGGTGCGGCACCGGCAGGACGCGCCGGAGGCTCCCGTACCGGAACTCCGACCGGTAGCCGGGCTTGCCCCTCTCGCCCTCGGACGACTCCTCGCGCCGTTCGGCGGCGATGGTCAGCACGCCGTCGCCGACGGTGATGGCCAGGTCCCTGAGCGGATCTATCCCCGGAAGCTCGGCGCGCACGACCACGTCGTCGCCGTCGCGGAACTCCTCGAGCCTCATCGTCATCGCGTCTGCGACCGGGAGGTCGAGAGCCATGGTGCTGATCGGCCAGGTGGACCACAGCAGGTCCTGGAAGCTGGGCCGGTCGTGCTTCTCCAGGGTCGTCATCGTGCGACACCTCCTCGAAGGATCGACGTCCCCGTGGGCGCGGCCCGGACGGACCGTGCCCTGGTGGTCATCCGTGCGAGATCGCGCGCGGCCGGTGCGAGTGCCGGTGCGCCGTGCGCCGTGCGCTCACACGAGGAACCCGGTGCGTCGGCCACGTCGACCGTGCCGCGCGCCGGGGCTCGAACAGGAAGCTCGTCCGCGTGTCATGGCGGGCGTCTGGCATCCAACCCGAGGGCATCATGCTCACCCCCTTCACACACCACCATTCTCCCCCGGTGCAGCGCGGACGGCACCGCGACGCGGGCCGCACGGCCGGATAGCGGTGCGGCGTCGCATCAGGTCGACAGCGCACCCGTGTTCACGACGGGGGTGACCTGGCTCTCGCCGCACAGGACGACCATGAGGTTGCTGACCATGGTGGCCTTGTGCTCCTGGTCGAGCTCGAGGACGCCCTTGGACTCGAGGTCGGCCAGGGCCATCTCGACCATGCTCACCGCGCCGGTCACGATCTTGCGCCTGGCCGCGATCACGGCCTCGGCCTGCTGCCGGCGCAGCATCGCCTGCGCGATCTCAGGCGCGTACGCGAGATGCGTGAGCCGCGCCTGGTCGACCGTGACGCCGGCGGGTGCGAGCCGCTCCCCGAGCTCCTGGCGCAGCGCCTCCGACACCTCGTCGACGTTCCCGCGCAGGGTCAGCTCCTCCGGCTCGTCCTGTGCGGACTCTCCCGCGTCGTAGGGGTACTTGGTGGCGAGGTGGCGCACCGACGTCTCGCTCTGCGTGGCGACGTAGGTCTCCACGTCGTCGACGTCGAACACCGCGCGGGCGGTGTCCTCGACGCGCCAGACGACGACGGCGGCGATCTCGACGGGGTTCCCTCGCCGGTCGTTCACCTTGAGCCGGTCACCGTTGAGCGTGCGCGCGCGCAGCGACACCTTGTAGCGGCGCGGTGCGGCCGGCTGCTGCGGCGACTCCGACTCGGACTTGCTCTTGCGCTGCGTCCCGACGGACTGCTGCTGGTGACCCGCGGACCCGTTGGCGTAGAACGGGTTTCCCCAGGCGAACCCAGCGTGACGGACGGTCCCCTTGTAGGTGCCGAAGAGGATCAGCACGCGTGCCTCGTTCGGCTGCAGCGTGTAGAAGCCCACCGTCGCGATGACGGCCACGACGCCGACGACGACGGCGAGCAGCAGGAACCACCACAGCGGCTGGGCGCCGTCGATGCTCAGGTCGGTGCCCGCGAACGACCACCAGAAGAGCACGGGAGTGGCGAGATAGAGCAGCAGGACGATCGGCAGGACCAGCCATCCGCTGGTGGCACCGACCTGACGTTCCTCGGTCATGGTTCAGCCCTCCGGCTCCATCCTCCACCCGCACGGGTCGCGGTGTCGGCGCGTCGGGGACGCTCGCAGGTCTGCGCGCCCGCGTCGAGGACCACCCGTACGGCGGGTCGGCTCCGTCCTGGCGGGCGCCGATCCTGAACTCGTGACCTGGGACGACGCAGAACACACCGCTCACGACGTCCATGACCTCGTCGTGAGCCGCTGGCGCACGCACGACGAGAACCGGCTCTACGTCTCGACCCCCGCCGGCGAGCCGGTCGGCTGGGTCGACCTGGACGACGGTGCGCGCCACGTCGACCGTCCCGAGCTCGAGGACCGCTTCGAGGTGACGGTCGCCATGCACGTCGCCCTCGAGCACGTCTCCTACCTCCCCGGCAGGGACGAGTGAGCCGACGGCCCCGGTCGTGGGTCCTGCGGTTCGCGCCTAGGGTCGAGGCATGGGACTGGTGGACGATCTCGGGCACGAGGTCGTGCTGTCGCGGACGCCGACCCGCGTCGTGTCGCTCGTCCCGTCGCTGACCGAGGCGATCGCGGTGTCGGCCCCGGGCGTGCTCGTGGCCGCGACCGAGTGGTGCGTGTATCCGCCCGACCTCGACGTGACGCGGATCCGTGGCACCAAGAACCCCGACTGCAAGGCCATCGTCGCGCTCGCGCCCGACCTGGTGGTGGCCAACATGGAGGAGAACCGGGAGATCGACGTACGCCGTCTCCGCGACGCCGGCGTGCCGGTGTGGGTGACTCGTATCGAGACCGTCGCCGAGGCCTTCACGTCGATGTCGCGCCTGTTCGTCGAGGCGCTGCGCGTCGGCGAGCCGACCTGGCTCACCGAGGCGCGCGCGGAGTGGGACGAGCCGGCGGTGCCGCTCGGGATCCGGGTGGCCGTGCCGGTCTGGCGCGACCCGTGGTTCGTCGTGGGGAGCTCCACCTTCGCCGGCGACGTGCTGCACCGGCTCGGACTGGTCAACGTGTTCGCCGACGCGGCGGAGCGCTACCCGAAAGTCGACGTGAGCGCCCTGACCTCGAGCGACGTCGACCTCGTGCTGCTCCCCGACGAGCCCTACGTCTTCAGCGCGAGCGACGGCCCCGAGGCGGTGCCCGTGCGGACCGCGCTCATCAACGGCCGGATGCTCACGTGGTACGGCCCGAGCCTGCACGACGCCAGGAACGAGCTCCTCGCCGCGGTCCTCTCGGCCCTGAAGCTCCCGGACTGACCGCCGCGACGGATCCCGAGATGTGGCGCGACGACGGCCTGCAGGTCGGCGTGACGCCGCATCTGGGCGCGTCAGGTCGTCGCGCGCCACTCGAGCTGGGAGCTGAGGGCCCGCGACGGCGATACGCAGACGAGGACTCGGCCCCCCGAGTCGTGCGACACCTCGCCGCGCACGTCGCACCGCTCCCCCGCCGTCGCGACGGCGGGGACCGTCGCGTCGTCGACCCCGTGCGAGGCCGACGTGCCGGCCACGAGGAACGACGCGACCCACGGCACGACGGCCGCGGCGAGGAGCAGCACGCCCACGGCGACGGCCACCCGCGCGGGGATCGAGAGCGCGCGGATCAGCGCGGCGAGCTGTGTCGTCCAGGGCGTCGGCGGCGACGGCGGCTCGACGCGGGCCGCGGCGTCGGCCCGTCGGCCGAGCTCGAGGGCGGGGTGCGGACCGGCGTAGGACGCGGCGGTGACGGGCATCGTGGCGAAGCCGGACCAGTGCTCGGCGATCGCCTCGCGCACGCGGGCACGGTCACCGCCCGGATACCACCACTGCAGGCCGCTCTCGAGGTCGAGGGCCCAGGCAGGACTGCCGTCGGGGGCGAAGGCCAGCACGAGGTCGCGGTCGGCCGCGAGCTCGCGCACGAACAGGATGTCGGCCACGGAGCCTCCCTGGCGTCGGCAGGCACCCACTGTCCCTCGCGGGACGCCGGTCCGCACCCGAGTTCACCCGACGTTCTCCGGCTCGGGTCGGACGGCAGCACCCGTCCCGGCGGGTGTCGCCGTCGGGCGACGCCTGCGGGTGAGCCGGCTTGCTACCCAGCCGACGACGACTGCGGACGACGCGATCGCGGCGTCGCCGGCCGGCAGCGCCACGGTGCCGAGCAGGTCCTGGAGCAGCGGCAGGTAGACGCCGGCCAGCGCGAGCAGGAACGAGCCGGTCACCGCCGCGAGCAGCATCGGGTTCGCCCGGGTGAGCTGACGCGGTCGCAGGCCGAGCGCGACGCCGAGCTGCAGCGCGGTCAGGGCGACGAACACCATCGTCTGCCAGGCCCGGCCGCTGCCCTCGGCCCACAGGCCCAGCTCCAGCGTCGTGACCGCCAGCACCGCGCTCACGGCGACGACGCGCTGCCAGAGCCCGTCGCCCAGCACGCTCTGCTCCGGGGGTCGGGGGGCGCGCTGCAGGATGCCGCGCTCGGCCGGCTCGGCACCGAGGGCCACGCCGGTGAGCCCGTGGGTGAGCAGGTTGATCCACAGGATCTGCGCCGCGAGCAGGGGCACGGTCAGGCCGGCGAACGGCCCGAGCAGCATCACCAGGATCTCGGCCGCGCCGCCGGCGAGCCCGAACACGAGGAACAGCCGGATGTTGTCGTAGACGCGCCGCCCCTCGCCCACGGCGGCGACCACGGTCGCGAGGTCGTCGTCCGCGAGCACGAGATCGGCCGCCTGCCGCGCGACCTCGGTGCCGCGGTGCCCCATCGCGACACCGATGTCCGCACGGCGCAGCGCCGGCCCGTCGTTCACCCCGTCGCCGGTCATCGCCACGACGGCCCCGTGGTCCTTCCACGCCTGCACGATGTCGAGCTTCTGCTCTGGGGTGGCGCGTGCGAAGACGCGCGGCGCCGTGAGGTCGGGGACCGCCCCGGCGACGATCTGCGGACCCGTGACGACGGCGTCGTCGCGCGCCGCTTCCTCCGCGGTCAGGACGTCCACGGTCATCGCGACGGAGCGGGCGGTCTCGGCGTGGTCGCCCGTGATGAGCACCGGGGTGATCCCGGCCGCGCGGCAGATGTCGATCGTCGTGCGCGCCGCGGGCTTGGCGGGGTCGTTCATCGCGACGAGCCCGAGCAGCCGCTGCTCCGTCTCCTGCCAGCGGGCCACGTCGGACGTCTCTCCCGAGGTCACCGCGAGGACCCGGAAGCCTTCTGCCGCAAGGTCCGCCGCCTGGGCTGCCGCTCCCCGCCACACGAGGGCGTGCCCCGAGCTCGCGTGGCTCGAGTGGAGTGCCTCGACCGACCCCTTGGACACGACGAGCACGCGACCGGGCGCACCCGACGGGTCCTCGTGCGCCGTCGTCATCTGCTGCCGCGCGCTGTCGAACGGGATCTCACCCAGTCTCGGGTGGAGCCGGTCGAGCTCCTCCTTGTGCAGACCGGCCTTCGCCGCGACGGCGAGCAGCGCGCACTCGGTCGGGTCGCCGAGCCCTGTCCAGGGGGAACCGGCGTCGACGGGCGGCACCAGGCGCGCGTCGTTGCACAGGGCCGCGGCGCGCAGCAGGTCGCGGACGTCGGTGGCGTGCTCGGCGTCGAGACGTGTCCCGGCGTAGACCAGGTCGCCGTCGGGGGCGTAGCCGTCGCCGCTCACCCCCACGAGGTGCTCGGGGGTCCAGAGCTGCTCGACGAGCATCTGCGCCTGGGTGAGGGTTCCGGTCTTGTCGGTGGTGAGGACCGTGACCGAGCCCAGGGTCTCGACGGCTGACAGGCGCCGCACGATCGCGTTGCGCTCCGCCATCCGCCGCGCGCCGAGAGCCAGGCTCACCGTGACGACAGCGGGCAGCGACTCGGGCACCGCCGCTACGGCCAGGCTGACCGCGGTGACGAGCATGAGCTCGAGCGGCTCGCCGCGCACGAGGCCGAGCACCATGACCACCCCGGACAGCACGACCGCCACGAGCGCGAGCACCCGCCCGAGACCCGCGAGCCGCCTCTGCAGCGGGGTCGGCTCGAGCCTCGTGTCCATCAGCGCGGCGATGCGGCCCATCGCGCTGGACGCCCCCGTGGCCTCCACGACGGCGACCGCGCGGCCCTTCACGACGACGGTTCCGGACGACAGCGCATCGCCCGCCTCCTCGTCGTGCGGCGCTGCCTTGCCGACCGCGACGGACTCGCCGGTGAGAGCGGACTCGTCGACCAGGAGCGACGACGCCTCGAGAAGCCGGCAGTCGGCAGGCACGATGTCGCCCTCGGCGAGCAGCACGACGTCGCCCCGGACGAGGTGCGTGGCCGGGATCGAGGCCTCGACGCCGCCGCGGCGCACGCGGACCGACGGTGAGCTCATCGCGGCGAGCGCCGTGACGGCCTTGTCGGCCTTGATCTCCTGCCACACGCCCACGACGGTGTTCACGACGACGACGAACGCGATGATGATCGCGTCCGGGTAGTCGCCGGTCACCAGGGTGAGGATGCACGCGGCGAGCAGCACGAGGATGAGCGGGTCGCGCAGCTGCGCCACGATGCCCGCCAGCACCGTCACGCGGCCGCGTGCCTCGATCTCGTTGCGCCCCATCGACTCGAGCCGACGACCCGCCTCCTCGACGGTGAGCCCTTCGGCAGAGTCCGCCGGCACGCCTGCATCCCGCGACGAACGGTCCACGGGCAGCCCTGAGCTCATCGCGCGCCGGCCGGGACGGGCACGGCCTTGAGGACGGCGCAGGCACGCGCGGTGACCCACTTCGACGGCGCCCCCTGGCGCTCGAAGGGCACGGTCGTCTTGCCGTTGTAGGCATGCCGGTTGTGCCACCGACCGTCGGCGTCGCGCTGGTCGAGGAGCCAGGCGACGGCGTTCGCGAGCCTGGGGTCGTGCCCTCGACCGAGCTCGGTGAGCGCCTCCAGGTTCTGCAGCACGTCCGTGACGTAAGCGCTCGGGAACCCGAGCTGGAACCACGCACCCGAGGGCTTCGAGTCGCGGTCGGCCGTCGGGTACGCCGCCGTCGCGGGGTCCACGGAGAGCAGGAGGTCGACTCCCACGTCGATCGCCCGCCGTACGAGCGGCGTACGACGCCGCGGCGGGATGCGGGCGAAGGCGAGCAGCTCCTTCACCGCCCCCCAAGCGCAGGGGTGACGGTCGTTGGCCGCGCACTCGAAGCAGGGACCGCTCGTGCCGGAGCGGTAGTAGCGCTCCATCCCCTCCCCGGTGACGGCGCGCGCCGCCCACTCCACCGCAGCCCGCACGCGCGGGTCGTCGAGGCGGCCGAAGCCGACCAGGGCACGGACCACGTTGCCGTTGAGGCAGTGGATGGCCGCCGACGGCGGTGGCAGCGTGTCCGACCGGCTCGCCAGCGCGCCCATGCCGCCGGCCGACGTCGGGGTGTGCTCGAGGACGTAGTCGCAGGCGCGCTGGACGCGCTCGTCCGCACCGTCCGCGCCGAGCTGGTCGAGGAACATCAGCTGCCAGACGGTCCCCGTGTACTTCGGGTAGTAGCCGGGTCCCGGTGGGCCCCAGTGCCCGTCGGGCTCCTGGGAGGCGAGGATCGATCGGATCGGGTCGCTCGCCATCGCTGCGGACCGGGCCGCGAGGATCTCCGGGTCGTCCAGCGGCCGGTCGAGCAGACGGCTCAGCGCGAACGCCCGCACGGCGGGCACGTCGTCCTCGACCAGCCAGTCCACGGTGTCGGCCCCGACCAGGCCCCTCCAGCTCATGTCGCACTCACCGCGGCACGCGTCCCGAGCCGCACCTTCTCGCCGTCCTCGGGGATCACGGCGAGCAGCCCGAGCTCGTCGCGGACGCGGTCGGCGAGGACCCGCGAGGCGGCAGGCTCACCGTGGACGACGTAGACGACGTCCGGCTGCTCGGCGTCCGACGCGATCCAGCGGAGCAGCTCGTCGGCGTCGGCGTGCACGGAGAAGCCCTCGACATGGCTCACCTGCGCCCGGACCGGCACGTACTCCCCGTGCATCTTGAGCATGCGCGCCCCCTCGACGAGGTCGCGCCCGCGCGTCCCCTCAGCCTGGTAGCCCACGAGCACGATGGAGTTGCGCCCGTCAGGCGCGAGCCGCTTGAGGTGGTGCACCACGCGACCGCCGGTCGCCATGCCGGAGGCCGAGACGATGATGCACGGGCCCGTCGCCGCGTTGAGCGCCCGCGACTGCTCGACGGTCCGCGCCTCGGTGAGCACAGCGCGGTCGAAGTCGAGCGCCGACGGTCCGACCTCAGGGCGGACGTCGGCGTCGCCGCGGTCGAGCGCCTCGCGGTAGATCCGCAGCGCACCGAGGGCCATCGGGCTGTCGACATGGATCGGTACGCCGGGTATGCGGCCCTCCGCCGTGAGACGGCGCAACGCCATGAGGATCACCTCGGTGCGGTCCACGGCGAACGCCGGGACGAGCACGATGCCGCGCCGCTGCACGGTCTCCACGATGATCTCGGCGAGCGCGTCGAGGCCGCCCTCGTCGTGGTCCCGGTCGCCGTAGGTCGACTCGATCACGAGCGCCTCGCACGGAGGCGGTGCGGGCGGCGCGACGAGCAGCGGGTGGTTCGGTCGGCCGAGGTCGCCGCTGAGCACGAGCCGGCCGCCGCCGACCTCCATGAGGACCGACGCGGAGCCGAGGATGTGACCGGCGGGCTGGAGCGTCGCCTCGATCCCGTGCGCCACCACCGTGCGGACGCCGAAGTCCACCATGCGCAGCTGCGGGAGCAGCGCCTCGACGTCGTCGAGGTCGTAGAGCGGCTGCGGCTTCTCGTGCTTGGAGTACCCGGTGCTCGCGGCGTACTCGGCGTCCTCCTGCGCGATCTTGGCGCTGTCGCGCAGCACCAGCTCGGCGAGCTCGGCCGTGCCGCGGGTCAGGATCACGGGTCCTCGGAAGCCCTGGCGGACCAGCGCCGGGAGGTAGCCGGTGTGGTCGAGGTGGGCGTGCGTGATCACGACCGCGTCCAAGCTCGAGGCCGGCACCGCGAGCGGCACCCAGTTGCGGCGCCGGAGCTCGCGCAGGCCTTGGAACATCCCCGCGTCGACGAGCACGCGGCTGCGTCCGTCGTCGACGAGGAACTTGCTCCCCGTGACCGTGCCGGCGGCACCGAGGAAGGTGAGCGTGCCGTTCGCGTCCATGCCGTGCTCCTCCGCTGGTTCGGGGATGGCTCGATCCCGGTGCCCGGGTGCCCGGGTGGCCGGGTGCCGACGGCTCAGCGGCCCGCGATGTCCCTCCGGTGGTAGACCAGCGCCGCCGCGGCCAGCAGGAGCGCGCACACGGCGACGAGAAGCCCGACGTCGCCCCAGTCGACGCCGTTGAGCAGCGGGTCGGCGCTCAGCGCCCAGGAGAACGGCGACACCTTCTGCCACGGCTCGAGCCAGTCGGCCATCGGCGCGAGGACCTGCAGCAGGAACGCCGCGATCGCGAGCCCGATCCCGCCGCCCAGCGCGGCCGCGCGCTTGCCGGTGAGAGCACCGAGGAGCAGGCCGACGCAGCCGAACAGGAGCCCGAGCAGGGCCGTCATGACCGAGGCGGCGACCACCTCGACGACGCCGACGTCGAGGTCGACGAGCGGTGCCCCGACGACGATCGTGACGGCGCCGGCGGCCATCACGACGACCACGCCGAGCACCATCGCGATCGCCTTGCCGGTGAGCACGTGACCGCGCACCACCGGCAACGACAGGAGCAGGTCGGCGGTGCCGCGCTCCTCCTCCCCCGCTGTGGCCGCCGCCGCGGCACCGAGGGCCACGGCGATGAGCATGATCGGGAACATCATCGAGAACAGCTCGGTGTTGAGGAACCCGGCTCCCGACGTGTAGGCGTCGAGGCGGAACGCCTCCTTGAGCGCGTCCGGCCACTGCTCGAGCATCGCCTGCCAGCCCTGCCCCGTGGCCTGGATCGAGGGGTAGACCGCGAGCTCGATCGCCGAGATGCCGACGAGGCCGAGCGACCACACGAGCAGGGAGCGCCAGCGCTCCCGCAGCGTGTGGCTCGCGATCGTGGCGACCTGGGCGGGGCCTGACGGCGGCGACGCCGGCGACGGAGCGGTCTGCGCGGCGTCGTCCTCGGGAGCGCGGTGGGCGCCGAGGTGCTCATGGGTCTGGACGATGTTCATCGCGACGCTCCCGCCACGTAGCCGAGGAACGCGTCCTCGAGGTCCGGGTCGTGCGTGTGGACGTCGACCACGTCGTGCGCGACCGCCAGCGCGAGCAACGACCCGACGGGTCCCGCGACCGTGCAGACGGCCGTGACGCCGCGCACCTCCACGCTGCGCACGCCCGCTGCCGAGCCCAGGTCGGCCGGTGGGGTTCCCGGGAAGTCCAGCTCGACGCGCTTGGTGGCCCTCTCGCGCAGGCCGTCGACCGTGTCGACGACGACCAGGCGCCCGTCGTTCACGATGGCCACCCGGTCGGCGAGCTGCTCCACCTCCGTGAGCACGTGCGAGGACAGGAACACGGTCGCGCCGAAGTCCACCGCCTCCCGGACGAGACTCTGGAACTCCTTCTGCACCAACGGGTCCAGCCCTGACGTCGGCTCGTCGAGCACGAGCAGGCGCGGCCAGTGCATGAAGGCCTGCACCACGCCGACCTTCTGCCGGTTGCCGCGCGAGAGGTCTCCCACGCGGCGGGAGAGGTCGAGCGCGAGGCGCTCGGACAGCGACCGGTACCGGCTGGGCGGGACGCCGCCACGCAGGCGGGCGACGTAGGCCAGCAGCTGCTCACCGGTCATCCGCTCGTAGAGCGCGAGGTCGCCCGGGAGATAGCCGATGTCGGCGCGCACGCCGACCGGACCGAACCGCAGCGGCTCGCCGAGGATCGACGCGTCGCCGCGCGTCGAGCGGATCAGCCCGAGCAGCATCCGGATCGTCGTCGTCTTCCCGGCCCCGTTCGGGCCGAGGAACCCGTACACCTCCTCGGTCCGGACCTGGAGGTCGAGGTCCTCGATCCCGCGCTGGTCGCCGTAGAACTTCGTGAGACCCCGCGTCCGCAGGGCAGTCGTCCTGTCGTCGTCCACCGTCCGGTCACCAGCTCTCCGTCGAATCTGCGTCGAACGACGAGCCCGAGGGTCACACCGGCCCGCGAGCGCCTCCTCCTTCTGCCTTCGTCCGCGTCACGAGGTCGTAGCCGCACGTCGTGCAGTACGCCTCGGCCTTGCGGATTGCCCCGTGGCACTCCGGACACTCCGGGGTCCCGCCGAACAGCTCCTTCAGCCACGCCCAGGGACTGGCCATCAGTCGGCTCCCTTCGTCCATCCAGCACGGCGCGCGTGCACCGCCAAGCCGGCGAGACCCGCGGACACCGACCCGAGGACCGCCTGCAGCGGGTTCGGACCGACGAAGGGGATCTGCACCGCGAGCTCCGTCGCGAGCAGGCCGCTCGCCACGAGGACCGCCGTCGGGGCGCTCGCCGAGCGACGGTGCAGCAGCCAGGCTGCGGTCGCGGACGGGACGGCCACCGACGCGAACAGCCAGACCGCCGGGACCCTCCAGGTGGTGAGTCCCAGCGGGGCGATGGCGTCGGCGGGAGGCGCGTAGGTGCCCTCCCACAGCTGGACCGCCCCGGCGGCGCCGGCCACGGCCACCAGGGACTCCGCGGCCATGAGGACCGTGCGGTGCGGACACGTCCGCGTCAGCTCGGACGACGCAGGGGGTTCGACCAGGAGGGCTGCCATCGCGGTCACCTCGGTTCAGGCGCTGCAGCGGGACCGGCGCAGCCTCGTCGTCCGCGCGCGGACACGCTGCGGATACCGGTCCAGCTGTCAGCCTGCCACGCCGACCGGTCCGACGCAGGTCCGGTCACCGCGCGACGCGACACCGACGATCCGTCGAATGCTCCCTACGGCGTGCTCTGCCCCGGGATCACCGCGCCGGTGACGGGCTCTGGTCCAGCTCCTCGAGCACGGCATCGGCGGTGTAGAAGGCGGCGGTGGCCGTGGTGTCGCCCGCGTCCACCGCAGCCACCCGGGCCGCGAGCATCGACGTCACGGGGTCCGGGGCCAGGCCCTCGGGCGCGGCCGGGACGGATGCCGTCGACCTCCGGCGGACGGACGAGGACTCGAGCTCCGGGACCACGGTCGGTTCCGCGACCGGGTGGATCGTGGTCGGCTCGTGACCGACCTGCGACTCGGTGGATCTACGACCCCTCTCCCTGCCCCAACGCGCAGGGCCCGCTGCCCTGAGCGGTCGGTCCCAGGCTGCTGCGCGGGCGTCTCCGCACTCGCGCCGGAGATCAGGGCCGGACCGCCGGCGCGTGCGCGGCGATCAGAGCGAGGAAGGTCGCGCCGTACTTCTCGGCCTTCACCGGGCCGATGCCGTTCACCGCGAGGAGCTCGTCGGTCGTGGCCGGACGGGTGGTGACCAGCTCCCAGAGGGTGCGGTCCGGGAGCACGACGTACGCCGGGACGCTCTCCGCGTCGGCGATGACCCTCCGCTCGTCGCGGAGGATCTCGAACAGCGCCTTGTCGTCGTCGCTCGCCGTCGACTCGGCTGCGCCGCGGCTCGAGGACGTGCGCGTCTTCCGCACCTTGGCGGGCGCGGCCGACAGGCGGCGCAGCTCGACCCGGGCGGTGCCCTCGAGGATCGGGCGCGACGCCTCGGTGACCGTGAGCGCGCCCATGCGGGTCGGGTCGGGCGACAGCACGCCGCGCGCCACCAGCTGGCGGACGACGCTGCGCCACTCGGGACCCGACAGGTCGGCACCGACGCCGAAGGTTGGCAGCTCCTGGTGGTCCCACTGCTCGACCTTGGCCGTGAGCTTGCCGGTGAGCACGTCGATGACGTGCCCCGCGCCGAAGCGCTGCCCGGTGCGGATCACGGCAGAGAGCACCTTCTGCGCGGGGACGGTGGCGTCCCAGAGCTCGGGCGGGTCGAGGCAGACGTCGCAGTTGCCGCAGTCGCCGGACTCCTCGTCGAAGTAGGCCAGCAGGAGGCGACGGCGACAAGTGGCGGCCTCGGCGTAGCCGAGCATCGCGTCGAGCTTCATCTGGTCGACCCGCTGGTGCTCGGGCGAGCCGTCGGAGCTGAGGATGAACGAACGCTGCTGCACGACGTCGGCGAGGCCGTAGGCCATCCACGCCACCGCCGGCTCGCCGTCGCGGCCCGCGCGCCCGGTCTCCTGGTAGTAGCCCTCGAGGCTCTTCGGGAGGTCGACGTGCGCGACGAAGCGGACATCCGGCTTGTCGATGCCCATGCCGAACGCGATGGTCGCGACGACGATCACGCCGTCCTCGCGACGGAACCGCTGCTGCACCGCGCTCCTGACGTCGCTGCCGAGCCCGGCGTGGTACGAGAGGGCGTCGTAGCCCTCCTTGCGGAGCATCTCGGCGATCTCGTCGGTGCGCTTGCGCGACTGGGCGTAGACGATCCCGCACGAGCCGCGGAAGGACGCGCCGTCGTCGCCGGTCTGCAGGAAGCGCAGCAGCTGCGCGCGGACGTCCTGCTTCTCCTCGACGACGTAGCGGATGTTGGGACGGTCGAAGCTGGAGACGAACTCGCGCGCCTCGAGCAGCCGCAGCCGGTCGTGGATCTCGCGGCGCGTGATGGCGTCGGCCGTGGCGGTGAGCGCGATGCGCGGCACGCGCGGGAAGTACGACGTCACCTCCGCGATGCGGAGGTACTCGGGACGGAAGTCGTGGCCCCACTGCGACACGCAGTGCGCCTCGTCGATCGCGAAGAGCGCGATGCCCGGACCGTTGGCGATGTCGTTGAGCGTGGCGAGGAACGACGGCATGAGCAGCCGCTCGGGAGCGACGTAGAGCAGGTCGAGGTTGCCGGCGAGCAGGTCGCGACGGATCGCCGACGTCTCCTCGATCGTGGTCGTGGAGTTCCAGAAGGACGCCTTCACGCCGAGCAGGCGCAGCGCCTCGACCTGGTCGTGCATGAGCGCGATGAGCGGCGACACGACGATCCCGACGCCGGGGCGCAGCAGGGCGGGCAGCTGGTAGCACAGCGACTTGCCGCCGCCGGTCGGCATGAGCACGACGGTGTCCTGGCCGGCCAGCACCCGCTCGACGATCGGCTCCTGAGCCCCGCGGAACGAGCTGAACCCGAACACGTCCTGCAGCACCCGCGCCGCGTCGGACTGCACCGCGGGAGCTGCTGCGGCTGCGGCGGCGTGGGACTCACTCATGACGGTCGGACCCTACCTGCCGCCTCCGACACCCCCGCGAGCCCGCCCACACCGCGAGACGTGGCGTCACGACGCCGTGGAGGCCGCCCTGACACCACAGCTCGACGGGGGTTGCCGGTCGTGGGGCGACGCAGCGTCGCGGCCCACGGACCAGGCGTCGATCGGCCGTCCCTCGTCGTCAGGCGTCGGCGAGGTCCTCGTCGGGGTAGCCGACCGGGATGTCGCCGTCGGTGCGGAAGTCCGGCATGCGACCGGCGGGCACGACGGCCAGCAGGGCCAGCAGCGCGAGGATGAGCATCGTCGCGCGCAGCGCGTTGAGGCGGTTGTCCTCGAAGATCGTGACGGCCGCGGCCTTCTGCACGGCCGTCGCGTCGGTGCGCGCGACGACGGCCTCGAGCTGGTCGTTGGTGAGGAAGTTGATGTTGTCGAGGTTCACCTGCGCCGACAGCTCCGGCGTGATCACCGGGTTCGACGCGGCATCACGCGCGACGCCGAACCCGAGGAAGCCGACCGCGAGGACCGTCGCGACGGCGATGCCGGCGCTGCCGGACAGGTTGTGCGTCAGTCCGCGCCAGGCGCCGACGTCGCCGGAGAGCTCCCTCGGCGCCGCCGTCAGCAGCGTGTTGAACACCAGCGCCACGATGCAGCCCTGGGCGAGACCGAGGGTGACGAGGCCGATCACGATGACGACCTGACCCCAGTCGTTGTGGATCGTGAACGCGAGCAGAGACATCGCCGCGGCGACGATCACGAAGCACACGCGCGCGATCTGACCCGGCGAGAACCTGTCGTAGAGCCGCGAGACGAGGGTGTTCGCGATGAAGATCGAGATCGTGTACGGGATGATCGAGAGCGAGGTCTTGATGCCCGAGAACCCTTGCACCGTCTGCATGTAGAGCGGGAGCAGGAAGCTGGCCGCCGTGCCCACGAAGAGCATGATGGCCATGCAGTAGGTGACCGCGCGCTCCTTGTTGCTCTTGAGCACGTCGAGGGAGAACAGCGGCACCTTGCCGCCGTCCATCCGGTGGCGCGTCCAGCGGAAGAAGCACTGGAAGAACACGACGCCGATCACCAGCAGGAACGGCACGGGCGACAGGCCGAGGATCGAGAACGGCGCGTTCGTCGAGGCCTCGAGCAGCCCCCACGAGTTCAGGCCGGTGAAGCCGACGCTGAGCAGGAGTACGGCGACCGACGAGAGCACCGCGCCGCGGCCGTCGATCACGAGGCTCCTCTGCGCCGGGATCACCGTGAGCTTCCACGAGAGCAGGAAGTTGACCGCGCCGATCGTGGCCACCGTGAGGAACGACCAGCGCCAGCCGATCGTGGAGGCGAACACGCCGGCGATGAGGATCGAGACCACCTGCGCGAGCGGGATCGCCGAGGCGAGGAAGCCGATCGCCTGGCCCTGCTGCCGGCCGTGGTAGTTGCTCGCGATGATGACGGTGAGCGCGGGCGCCGCGATCGCGATCGCCATGCCGGAGAGGAACTGCGCGGCGATGAGCGTGCCGCCGTTCTGCGCCGTCGCGATGAGCAGCGCGGCGACCGCGGGGACGATCACGCCGATCTGGAAGGCCAGCCGTACGCCGATCCTCGCCCCGAGCTTCGCCCCCAGGAGCATGAACGACGCCATCGCGAACGTGCCCGTCGTGAGCGCGGTGCCGACCGCGGTCGGCGGGATGCCGAGGTCGGCGGTGATGCCGTTGATCGACACGTTCCACGCGTTGAACGACAGCTGCACCTGGCACAGGGGTCCGACGATGCGGTCCACGTCGTGCGGCACGCTGCCGCGTTCGCACGGTCGAGACCTCGGTGACGTTGACCTCGTAAGTAAGGCATGCCTAAGTTGGAGCGGTCCAGGGTCGGGATCCGCCCGGCAGCGACACCCGCAGCACGCGGAGGTGGTCGACGTGACGACAGCATCGATGGTCCGACGGGCCGAGAAGTACGTGGAGTACCGGATCCAGTGGATCGGCCTCAGCCTCGGCGGTCCGGCTCGCCTCGACGACGAGCACGACCCGATCGAGCGGCTGAAGCGACGCTACCGGCGTCCCCCGCACAAGACGCACCCCCGCCGTCCGACCCGCGGCTACGCCGCACTGGACCGCCTGCCCGACTGACCGGCTCGGCCCGGCTCAACGACCGCGCAGGACGGAGATGACGTCGGCGAGCACTCCGTAGGCCGTCGAGCGAGGGGTGAGGTCGTGGCCGACGACCGTGAGGCCCGGCATCAGGTCGCCCTCGAAGTGCACGCCGAGCGCCATCGCGCCCATCGTGAGGAACGGGTCGCCGGGCTCGAGCCGCGTCGGCGCGACCCGGCCGTGCACCACGCCGTCGACCTTCTCGACCGTGGCGACCAGGCGCACCGGCGTACCGGCGTGCTTGGCCGCACGGACCTCGGCGAAGTCGAGCTCGCGGATGCCGGTGATGTCGATGTCGGCGACGCGCAGGTCGGCGTCCATGAGCACGTTGGCGATCGCGACGACCTTGACCGCGGCGTCGAACCCGTCGACGTCGAGGCTCGGGTCGGCCTCGGCGATCCCGGCGTCCTGCGCGGCGCGGACGCCGTCGTCGAACGTCCCGCCCGCCTCGATGGTCTCGAGGATCACGGTCGTCGTGCCGTTCATGAGCCCGCGGACGCGGTGCGGCCGGTCGAGCGGGAGCGACTCGCGGTAGAGCGAGTAGATCGGCAGGCAGTCGGCGGTCGCGGACTCGAAGCGGAACCGCACGCCGTGCTCGGCGCCGAGCGCGGTGAGCTCGCGATACGCGTGCACGACCGGGCCCTTGTTGGCCGTCACGCCGTGGATGCCGCGCGACAGCGCAGCGCGCAGGAACGACGTCGCCGGCTCCCCCGCCACAGGGTCGACGGCGCTGAGCTCGACGAGCACGTCCGCGTGGGTCGCGTCGAGCCAGGTGGCGACCGCGGACGCGTCGTAGGCCTCGCCCTCCGGCACGTCGCCGGCGTCAAGTGCGACGACGTCGAGGCCCGCGGGGTCCGCGACCATGCCGAGGCCACGCGACATCACGCCGGTGATCCGCAGGTCGAGGCCGTACTCGTCACGGATCTGGTCGGCCCGCTCGCGCACGAGGGTCACGAGTGCGGAGCCGACATTGCCCAGCCCGACGATCGCGAGGTTGAACGTGCGGGCGGGGGTCTCGTGCGCGTCGGGCGGCGTCATGCAGGCGATCATGCCGTGCCCCGGTCAGGGGTGGGGGGTGCCCTCGACTCTGGCTCAAGCGGGACGGCCTGCGACGAGGTCGCCGTAGCGTGCCGGCGTGTGCTTCTCACCCCAGGCTGACCTGGTCGGCGCTGCCGTCCTCGTCGTCATCGGGGTCGACGCCCTGCGACACGTCCGTCGCGATCCTCGCGCGCTACGAGATCGAGGGTTTCGCCTCGCTGTGGTGCATGTGGGCGGCCATCGCCGCGGGCGGCATCGCGCTCTACATGCGCATGGGCCGCCTGACCGACGTCGACACGGTCGCGCTGGCGACGTAGGCCGGGTCGGTCGAGGTAGGCCGGTGGGTCGGCGGCTCAGCCCTTGTCGTTGCGGAA
>JADGOZ010000084.1 GCA_017882705.1 Candidatus Nanopelagicales bacterium
GAAGCACGCGGTCCTGGTCGCGTTCGGCGCCACCCGGAAGGCCGACCTGACGGCCAGTACCGATCCTCAGGTACGGGCGCTGGTCGACGCCCAGACCGAGGTGGTCTGCCTGGTCGCCAAGTCCGACGTCCGGCACGTCGAGCACGCGCTGCGCACGACGCTGGAGGAGAACCTCGCGATGGTGCGCGACACCGTGGCGCACCTCGTCGCCCACGGCCGTCGCGTGTTCGTCGACTGCGAGCACTTCTTCGACGGCTACACCCACGACCCGGACTACGGCGTGGCACTGCTCAAGGTCGCGGCGGAGGCGGGCATGTCGGTCGGCGTCCTCTGCGACACGAACGGCGGCACGCTCCCGAGCCGCATCGGACGCGTCGTAGCCGATGTCCTCGAGCGCTCGGGCGTGCGCCTGGGCATCCACTGCCAGGACGACACGGCCTGCGCCGTCGCCAACACGATCGCGGCGGTCGAGTCGGGTGCGACGCACGTGCAGTGCACCGCCAACGGCTACGGCGAGCGCACCGGCAACGCCGACCTGTTCGCCGTCGTCGGCAACCTCGAGATGAAGCTCGACATGCGCGTCCTCCCCGAGGGGAAGCTGACCGAGATGGTGCGCGTCTCGCACGCGCTCGCCGACATGGCCAACCTCCCGCCGAACACCCACCAGGCCTACGTCGGCGTCTCGGCCTTCGCCCACAAGGCGGGCCTGCACGCGAGCGCGCTGAAGGTGAACGCCGAGCTCTACAACCACATGGACCCCGAGCTCGTCGGCAACGACATGCGCGTGCTCGTCACCGAGATGGCCGGGCGCGCGTCGGTGGAGCTCAAGGGTCGCGAGCTCGGCATCGACCTGTCGCACGACCCCGCGGTCCTCGGCCGGGTCGTCGACCGGGTGAAGGTGCTGGAGAGCACGGGCTGGACGTTCGAGGCGGCCGACGCGTCGTTCGAGCTGCTGCTGCGCGACGAGATGGCCGGCGAGCGCCGCCGCCACTTCCGCGTCGAGTCGTGGCGCACGATCGTCGAGCAGCGCGAGGACGGCAACGTCGTCAGCGAGGCGACCGTGAAGGTGCACGCCGGGGGAGAGCGCATCGTCGCGACCGGCGAGGGCAACGGTCCGGTCAACGCGCTCGACAACGCGCTGCGCGCCGGCCTCGCGACTGCGTTCCCGGAGCTCGCGCACCTCGAGCTCATCGACTACAAGGTGCGCATCCTCGACGGTGGGAGCGGCACCGACGCCGTGACCCGGGTGCTCGTGGGCACCACCGACGGCGTCCACGACTGGACCACCGTGGGAGTGCACGAGAACGTCATCGCCGCCTCGTGGCTCGCGCTCGAGGACGCGGTGGCCTACGGACTGCTCAAGGCGGGTCGACCGGCGGAGACCAACGCGCCTACCGACTAAGGTCTGCGTGTGAAGATCGCGAGGTTCGCCGGCCCGGACGGTGTCGTCTCGTTCGGCGTGGTCGAGGGCGTCGGTCCCGACGGGGAGGTCGGCGAGGACACCACCGTGACCGCGATCGTCGGGCACCCGTTCGGCTCGTTCGAGGCCCCCGGTCCGGCGATCCCCTACGCCGACGTCCGGCTGCTCGCGCCGGTGCTGCCCAGCAAGATCATCGCCGTCGGCAAGAACTACGTCGCCCATGCCGCCGAGATGGGCGGCGAGGTCCCGATGGAGCCGATGATCTTCCTGAAGCCGTCGACGTCGGTGATCGGCCCCGGCGACCGCATCGCGATCCCGGAGCAGTCCGAGCAGGTCGAGCACGAGGCCGAGCTCGCGGTCGTGATCAGCCGCCTGTGCAGCGAGGTGCCGCTCAAGCGCGTGCACGAGGTGATCCTCGGCTACACCTGTGCCAACGACGTCACGGCGCGCGACCTGCAGCGGACCGATGGTCAGTGGGGCCGCGCCAAGGGCTTCGACACGTTCTGCCCGCTCGGCCCCTGGATCGAGACCGAGGTCGACCCCGACGACCTCGCGATCTCGTGCCGGGTCAACGGCGAGGTCCGGCAGGACTCGCGCACGTCGCTGCTCGTCCGCGGCGTCGACGAGCTCGTCGCCTGGATCAGCAACGTCATGACCCTCCTGCCCGGCGACGTCATCCTCACCGGCACGCCGGCTGGCGTGAGCCCGATCGTCGAGGGCGACTCCGTCTCCGTCTCCATCTCCTCCATCGGGACTCTCACGAACCGGGTGACCCTGCGTGCCTGACCTCTCCGACCTCACCCTGCCGCCCACCGGCTCCTCGCCGGTGCGCGTCCGGTTCTGCCCGTCGCCCACGGGCAACCCTCACGTCGGCATGGTGCGCACCGCGCTGTTCAACTGGGCCTTCGCCCGTCACACCGGCGGCACGTTCGTCTTCCGCATCGAGGACACCGACTCCGCCCGCGACAGCGAGCAGTCCTACGACGACCTCCTGGGTGCGCTGCGGTGGCTCGGCCTCGACTGGGACGAGGGCCCCGAGGTCGGCGGACCGCACGCGCCCTACCGCCAGAGCCAGCGGCTCGACCTCTACTCCGACGTCGCCGCCAGGCTCCTGGCCGCCGGCCTCGCCTACGAGTCGTTCTCGACGCCCGACGAGGTGGAGGAGCGTCGTCGGGCCAACGGCGAGGACCCGAAGCTCGGCTACGACAACAAGGACCGCGACCTCACCGGCTCCGAGAAGGACGCGTTCCGTGCCGAGGGACGGCTCCCCGTGCTGCGCATGCGGATGCCCGACCAGGACTGGGTCTGGGACGACCTGGTGCGCGGCGAGATCGAGTTCAGGCGCGAGCACGTGCCGGACTACGTCATCGTCCGTGGGAACGGCGAGCCGCTCTACACCCTGGTGAACCCGGTCGACGACGCCCTCATGGGCATCACGCACGTGCTGCGCGGCGAGGACCTGCTCTCGAGCACCCCGCGCCAGCTGGCGATGTACGCCGCGCTCGCGCAGATCGGTGTCGGGGACGGCACCACGCCGCGCTTCGGTCACCTGCCCTACGTCATGGGGGAGGGCAACAAGAAGCTCTCCAAGCGCGACCCGCAGAGCTCGCTCAACCTCTACCGCGCCGAGGGCTATCTCCCCGAGGGCCTGCTCAACTACCTCGCCCTGCTCGGCTGGTCGGCGGGCGACGACCTCGAGTTCTTCTCGCCGACCGAGCTCGCGAAGCTCTTCGACCTCGAGCGCGTCCAGCCGAACCCGGCACGCTTCGACTCCAAGAAGTGCCTCGCCATCAACGGCGACTGGATCCGCCACATCAGCGCCGAGGACCTCGGTCGCCGGATGATCCCCTACCTCGACGCCGCCGGCGCGATCGACGGCACCCCGAGCGGAGGGCAGCAGGTGCTCATCGACGCCGCCGTGCCGCTCGTGCAGAAGCGCATGGAGACGCTCAAGGCCGGTGCCGAGCAGCTGCGCTTCCTGCTCGTCGCCGAGGACCAGTTCGAGATCGACCCCGAGGACCGTGAGCGGGTCCTGACCCCCGAGTCGCGCCCGGCGCTGCAGGCGGCCCACGACGCGCTCGTGCAGACCGAGCACTGGACCCACGACCGGATCGAGCACGTGCTCCGCCTCGCCCTCGTGGACGGGCTCGGCCTCAAGCCCAAGGTCGCGTTCGCGCCGGTGCGGGTGGCGGTGAGCGGACGGCGTATCTCCCCGCCGTTGTTCGAGTCGATCGAGCTGCTCGGCCGCGACCGCACGCTCGGTCGGCTGTCCGCCGCGCTCGGCTGACGCTCGGTTTGGGAACGGCCGCGGCGTCGGGCTATCATTCTCGGCGTCGTCGGTCCGCGAGGGTCGAAGGCCTTGGGGTATGGGGTAATTGGCAGCCCAACTGATTCTGGTTCAGTTAGTCTAGGTTCGAGTCCTGGTACCCCAGCTGATCGTGACGATCACCCGATGCGTGAGCGGTACCACTCCCCGTGGATTTGGCCGCCCTTAGCGTGCTCCGGTAACGTCACGGTCCGCTGGTCCGGCTTCTCGCCACAGAAGCCGTCCCGAGTAGCACGGCCCCGTTGTGTAGTGGCCTAGCACGCCGCCCTCTCAAGGCGGTAGCGCGGGTTCGAATCCCGTCGGGGCTACGTCAGAAGGCCCAGGTCCTCGACCTGGGCCTTCGTCGTCCCCGAAGCGCGTGCGGCCTCGGTCAGTCCACGACCTCGGGGGAGTCGTCCGGTGGGGTGAGGCGTCCGCCGCGGTCGCGCCACTCCTGGGCGCGGAGGCCGACGATCATCGCGACGAACGTCACGAGGTAGACCTGGCCGACCACGGCCTCGGAGTTGGCGAGGAGCCGCCCGAGGTGGGTCTGCGCCGTGAGGTCGCCGTAGCCCACCGTGGTGATCGTGGTGAGGCTGAAGTACATGTACGACGACGACGGCTCGGTGCCCTGGGCGAAGAACGTCCCCTGCCACTGGGACACCGTCAGGAAGACGAAGAAGTAGGCCACGGCGATCAGCAGGTAGGCCGCGATCGCGCCGTAGAGCGTGGCCATGGTGATGGTGCGGTGCTGGACGAGTCGCCGCACCACGATGACCGGGGCGATGACGGAGAGGCCGGCGATCGCGCCGGAGACGCCGTTGCGCTGGTCCGGTCCGAGACCGACCGTGACGTCGGCCAGGACGGTGGCCGCGTAGCCCACGATCGCGAGCGCGATGAGGATGTCGAGGAACCGCTGCCGTCGCGGATCGACCCCGGAGGCGCGCAGCGCGATGAGCAGCGTGGCGCCGACGATCGCCGCGGCCGTGAGCGACCCGACCTCTCGCGCCAGCCGCGTGACCAATCCCTCCGGGCCGCTGATGTCGACGAGGGCGAGGCCCACCACGCTGACGGTCGAGAGCAGCAGCACCGCACCGAAGCGGTCGAGCCAGCGGGACTCGCCGCCGAACAGGGGAACTCGCCCGCGAGCCACGCCGATCAGCTCCCGCCGTTGCGGCGCAGCGCCTCGGTGAGGCGACCCGCGGCCGTGACGACGGCCTGGGCGTGCAGGCGACCGGGGGCGCGACCGAGGCGCTCCATCGGGCCGCTGACGGAGACGGCAGCGACCACGCGGCCACCCGGGCCCCGCACCGGGGCCGACACCGAGGCCACGCCGACCTCGCGCTCGCTCACGCTCTGCGACCAGCCGCGGCGGCGGACGCCGGCGAGCGTGGTGGCGGTGAACTTCGCCCCCATGAGGCCGCGGTGCATCCGCTCGGGCTCCTCCCAGGCCAGCAGGACCTGGGCGGCGGAGCCGGCCTGCATCGAGAGCACCGCGCCGAGCGGCACGGTGTCGCGGAGGCCGGACAGCCGCTCGGCCGCGGCGACGCAGATGCGCTGCTCGCCCTGGCGGCGGTAGAGCTGGCAGGACTCGCCGGTGGCGTCGCGCAGGGCGGTCAGCACCGGGCCGGCGGCGGCGAGGAGCCGGTCCTCACCGGCCGCGGTCGCCAGCTCGGCGAGCCGAGGGCCGAGAACGAAGCGGCCCTGCATGTCGCGCGCCACGAGACGGTGGTGCTCGAGCGCCGTGGCGAGGCGGTGCGCGGTCGGTCGGGCGAGCCCGGTCGCCTGCACCAGGCCGGCGAGGGTGAGCGGTCCGGCCTCGAGCGCCCCGAGCACGATCGCCGCTTTGTCGAGAACGCCGACTCCGCTAGTGTTGTCCATGTGGTGATACTGCCGTCTCAGCATCCGAGATGGCAAGTGGTGACACGGACGAGCGAGGAGAAGGTGCCATGGGGAAGACGCTGGCCGAGAAGGTCTGGGACGCGCACGTCGTGCGACGCGTCGAAGGTGAGCCGGACCTCCTCTACATCGATCTCCACCTGATCCACGAGGTCACCAGCGCCCAGGCCTTCGACGGGCTGAGGGACGCAGGACGCGGCGTACGCCGTCCCGACCTCACCCTCGCGACCGAGGACCACAACGTCCCGACCTTCGAGATCGACAAGCCGATCGCGGACCCGATCTCGCGCGCCCAGGTCGAGGCGCTGCGCACCAACGCCGCCGAGTTCGGCGTGCCGATCTACTCCCTGGGCAACGTCGAGCAGGGGATCGTCCACGTCGTCGGCCCGCAGCTCGGGCTCACCCAGCCGGGCATGACGGTCGTCTGCGGCGACTCGCACACCGCCACCCATGGCGCGTTCGGCGCCCTCGCGTTCGGCATCGGCACCAGCGAGGTCGAGCACGTCCTCGCGACGCAGACGCTGTCGCTCAAGCCGTTCAGGACGATGGCCATCGAGGTCGACGGCCCGCTGCCCGAGGGCGTCACGGCCAAGGACCTGATCCTCGCCGTGATCGCCGAGATCGGCACCGGTGGCGGCCAGGGCTACGTCCTGGAGTACCGCGGCGAGGCCGTGCGGTCGCTGTCGATGGAAGCTCGCATGACGGTCTGCAACATGTCGATCGAGGCAGGTGCGCGCGCCGGCCTGATCGCCCCCGACCAGACGACCTACGACTACCTCGAGGGTCGCGAGCGTGCCCCTCAGGGCGAGGACTGGGTCGCGGCGCTGGCCTACTGGCGCACCCTGGTCACCGACGACGACGCCACGTTCGACAAGGTCGTCCGCATCGACGCCTCGCAGCTCGCGCCGTTCGTCACCTGGGGCACCAACCCCGGACAGGGCGTTCAGCTGTCGGCGACCGTGCCGTCGCCGGAGGACTACGCCGACGAGACCGACCGCACCGCCGCGGAGCGGGCGCTGGAGTACATGGGCCTGACGGCCGGTACGCCGATGAAGGACATCACGGTCGACACCGTCTTCATCGGGTCGTGCACCAACGGCCGGATCGAGGACCTCCGCGCCGCGGCCGCCGTCCTCGAGGGTCGACAGGTGGCCGAGGGCGTGACCGCGCTCGTCGTCCCCGGCTCGGTGCGCGTGCGCCTCGCGGCCGAGGCGGAGGGCCTCGACAAGGTCTTCGAGGCCGCGGGTGCGCAGTGGCGCAACGCCGGCTGCTCGATGTGCCTCGCCATGAACGCCGACAAGGTGGCGCCCGGCGGGCGAAGCGCGTCGACCTCGAACCGCAACTTCGAGGGCCGCCAGGGACCTGGCTCACGCACGCACCTCGTGTCGCCGCAGGTCGCTGCTGCCACGGCCGTCCTCGGCCACCTCGCCTCGCCCGCCGACCTGAGCGCCTGAGCCGGACCAAGGAGACATCGCCATGGAGAAGTTCACGGTCCACACCGGCCGAGCCCTGCCGCTGCGCCGCAGCAACGTCGACACCGACCAGATCATCCCCGCCGAGTACCTCAAGCGGATCACGCGTCACGGCTACGAGGACGCGCTGTTCGCGGCCTGGCGCACGGACCCGTCGTTCATCCTCAACGACCCGGCCTACGCCGGCGTCACGGTGCTCGTCGCCGGCCCGGACTTCGGCACCGGCTCGTCGCGCGAGCACGCCGTGTGGGCGCTGCAGGACTTCGGCTTCAAGGTCGTGCTGTCCTCGCGCTACGCCGACATCTTCCGCGGCAACAGCGGCAAGATCGGCCTGCTCACCGCCGTCCTCGACCAGGACGTCATCGAGCAGATCTGGGCGGTCGTCGAGGCCGATCCCAGCACCGACGTGACGGTCGACCTCGAGGCCCGTGAGGTCCGCGCCGGCTCGGTCGTGGCCGCGTTCGAGGTCGATGACTACACCCGCTGGCGTCTGCTCGAGGGCCTCGACGACATCGGTCTGACCCTCCAGCACGAGGCCGAGATCGCGGCCTTCGAGGCCGCGCGACCGTCCTACGAGCCCAGCACGCGCTGACCCGCGGAACGCCGTATCGCGGCGTTTTCGGGGGTTTCGGGCCGCCTGATCGGGCGAAGTGACGCAGGGCACGCCCGAAAACGTTGCGACACACCGGTTTACACCGGCGCGCCTGCCGCGCAAGAGCGTGGCGGCAGGGTTAGGTTGCGATGTGCGCCGGACGGTGGGTCCGGCAGTCCTACCGGAGGAACACCGTGGCTGAAAGCGTCAACAAGGCACTGCTCGTGGACCGTCTCGCGGCTCGCCTGGACATCACCAAGAAGGCCGCCGGCGAGGCCATCGAGGCCATCGTCGACGAGATCCAGAAGAGCGTGGCCAAGGGCGACAAGGTCGCCATCAGCGGCTTCGGCGTCTTCGAGAAGACCGACCGTGCCGCCCGCGTGGGTCGCAACCCGCAGACCGGCGCCACCGTGAAGATCAAGGCGACCTCGGTCCCCAAGTTCCGTGCGGGCGCCGAGTTCAAGAACGCCGTGGCCGGCCGTCGCAAGCCCGCCGTCAAGAAGGCTGCTCCGGCCGCCAAGAAGGCCGCTCCGGCCAAGAAGGCCGCGCCCGCCGCCAAGAAGGCTGCCCCGACCGCCAAGAAGGCCGCTCCCGCGAAGAAGACCGCTCCCGCCCGGAAGCGCTGACCTCGCACCTCGCACGCACGAGAAGGGCCGGACCCGCACAGTGTCCGGCCCTTCTCGCACGTCCTTCTCCGCGTCCGGCAGGTCAGGGGAGCTCGAAGGTCGGCAGGGTGATCGCGGTGACCTCGCCGGCGTCGTCGACGCGCAGGTGGGCCCGCTGGCCGGAGCGGAGCAGGCGCAGGCCACCCGCGTCGAAGGCGGCCGCGGAGTAGGGGAGCAGGGTCCCGTCGTCGAGCAGGACCGACCCGCTGCGCCCGTCGACGTCGTGGTCGCGCACCGTGGCCGCGACGACGCTCACACCGGCTCCTCGGAGCCGGTCGTCAGCTCCAGGAGCCTGCCGGTCGCCGGACCGAGTCCGAGCCGACCGGCGTCCCAGAGGTCGACCTCGGTGTCGACGTCGCGCCGCAGTCCAGGGACGGGCCCTGGCTCGAGGGCGACGGCACCGCTCGCTGCGTGCGCCGCGCGGGATCTCGGCCCGAACCGGGCGTCGAGGTCCGCGCCCGGCCCGGCCGTGAGCAGCGTCGTTCCGGTGCCCGTGGCGTCGGCCACGAACCCTCGGGGCACCAGCGCGGCGGCGTCGAGCGCCCGGGCCAGCTCCTCCGGGCGCAGCGCGGGCAGGTCCGCGGCCAGCACCGCGACCCAGGCACCGGGGGTGTCGAGCCGGACGACGTCGGCCCCGTGGGTCAGTGCCGCGTTGAGGCCCGAGTCCGGCGCGTCGGGGACCCATGACGCACCGAGGTCGGCGACGGCGACGCGGACGTCCTCGTCGTCCGTCACGACGACGACCCCGATGACGGCCTCGCAGTCGAGGGCGGCGCGCACCGTGTCGACCGCGAAGGCGAGCGCGAGCGCGCGACGGTCCGGACCCGGACGTGCGGCGAGGCGGGTCTTGGCGCGGTCGAGCCGCTTGACGGGGACCACGACGACCCACTGGGTGCTGTCCGAACGGCCCGGCGTCATGCCCGACATCCTCTCCCATGATGGTGTCACGCTGGACCCGCGCCCCGAGCGGCGACAGGATCGACCCCCGGCGTCGTGCGACGCCACAGAGCGGCGGACGGGCGGTGGGCACGGTGGGCAGGGTCCGCAGCGGCAAGAAGCTCGGATTCTGGTACGCCGTGGCGATCGTCCTGCTCCGACCGGGCATGCTCGCCCTCACCAAGCGCGACTGGCGGGGCGCGGAGAACCTCCGTGCCGAGATCCTCCCGGACGGCTCGCAGCAGCCGATCGTGGTGTGCCCGAACCACATCTCCTGGTTCGACCCGCTGGAGTCGGCGCACTTCCTCTACGACAACGGGCGCCCGCCGCGGTACCTCGGCAAGGAGTCGGTCTTCCGCGTGCCGATCGCCGGGAGGATCATCACGGGCGCCGGCCAGATCCCGGTCTACCGCGAGACGAAGGACGCCGCTCAGTCCGTCCGCGCCGCGGTCGCCGCGATCGAGCAGGGGGAGTGCGTGGTGGTCTACCCGGAGGGCACGATCACCCGCGACCCTGGGCTGTGGCCGATGACCGGCAAGACCGGGGCCGCGCGGATCGCGCTCATGACCGGCGCCCCGGTGATCCCGCTCGCGCAGTGGGGGGCGCAGGAGGTCATCGGCCCCTACCGCAAGGAGTTCCGGATCCTGCCGCGCAAGGTCATGCGCGTGACGGCCGGGCCGCCGGTCGACCTCGACGACCTGCGCGGTCGCGACCTCGACGCGAAGACGTTGCGCGAGGCGACGGAGCGCATCGTCGCCGCGATGACCGTTCTCCTCGAGGGGCTCCGTGGCGAGACCGCGCCCGTGGAACGGTTCGACCTGAGGGCGGCGCGCGCCGCCGCGGCGCTCGAGATCGAGAGCGACTCCGAAGGGACGCAGGACTGATGCGCATCGCGGTCATGGGCAGCGGATCGTGGGGCACGGCGTTCGCCATGGTGCTCGCCGACGCCGACAACGAGGTGACGATCTGGGGCCGCGACGCCGACCTGGCCGAGGCCATCACGACTCAGCACGAGAACCCGCGCTACCAGCCCGGGATCCCGCTCCCGCCCTCGATCTCGGCGACGACCGACGCCGGGGCGGCCGTGTCCGACGCCGAGGTAGTGATCCTCGCCGTTCCCGCGCAGTCGCTGCGCGCGAACCTCGGCGCGTGGACCGGGCACCTGCGCGACGACGTGGTGCTCGTCTCCCTCATGAAGGGCATCGAGCAGGGGACCACGCTGCGGATGAGCGAGGTCGCGGCCGAGGTCGCGGGGATCCCCGCGCAGCGCGTCGCGGTGGTGTCGGGCCCGAACCTCGCGCGCGAGATCGCGCTGCGCCAGCCTGCGGCGACGACCGTCGCGTGCCCGGACGAGGCCATGGCCGAGCAGCTGTCGGACGCGTGCAACACGGCGTACTTCCGGCCCTACTGGACCACCGACGTCGTCGGCACGGAGATCGGCGGCTCGGTCAAGAACGTCATCGCGCTGGCCAACGGCATGGCCGTGGGCATGGGCTTCGGTGAGAACGCGCAGTCGTCGCTCATCACCCGCGGGCTCGCGGAGATGACCCGCCTGGGCGTCGCTCTCGGTGCCTCGCCGCTGACCTTCCTCGGCCTCGCCGGGATCGGCGACCTCGTGGCGACCTGCCAGTCACCGCTGTCGCGCAACCGGTCCTTCGGCGAGCACCTCGGGAAGGGTCTCTCGATCGCCGAGGCCACCGAGGTCACCACGCAGACCTGCGAGGGCGTGAAGAGCTGCCGGTCGATCCTCGACCTGGCTATCGCGCACGGCGTCGACATGCCCATCACCGAGCAGGTCGTGCAGGTCGTCCACCACGGCCTCGACCCGCGTCACATGCTCCGCAGCTTCATGAACCGCGCCACCAAGGCCGAAGCGGAGATGAGCTAGAGGATCGAGGTCAGGGCCTGGTCCAGATCGGCCCAGAGGTCCTCGACGTCCTCGATGCCGACCGACAGGCGGATGAGCGTCTCGGGGATGTCCGGACGCTCCTCGGGCCAGCGCCTACGCCGTTCCACGAGGGTCTCGACGCCGCCGAGGCTCGTCGCGTGCGTGACGAGCTCGACGCGCTCGCAGAAGGCCTCGGCCGTGGCGGCGCCGCCGACGGTCTCGAAGGCGACGAGCGCGCCGTAGCCGTCCATCTGCCGGGTCGCGATCTCGTGCCCGGGGTCGTCGGGCAGCCCGGGGTAGCGGACCGCCGTGACCGCGGGATGGGTCGCGAGGCGGATGGCGAGCTGCAGGGCGCTCGCCTGCGACTGCTTGACCCGCAGCGCGAGGGTGCGCAGGCCGCGCAGCGCGAGCCACGCCTCGAAGGGTCCGGGGATCGAGCCGACGAGCGTGCGGGTGCGCAGCAGGCGGTCGTAGTAGGCGTCGTCGGTGGTGACGACGATGCCGAGCAGGACGTCGGAGTGACCGGCGAGCGACTTCGTCGCGGAGTGCAGCACGACGTCGATGCCGTGCTCGATCGGGCGCTGCAGCATCGGACCGGCGAACGTGTTGTCGCACACCGTCATGACGCCGAGCCGGCGCGCCGCGGCGGCCACCGCGGCGAGGTCGCACACCTCCATCGCCGGGTTCGTCGGCGTCTCGACCCACAGCAGGTCGGCGCCCATGCACTCGGTGGCCACGGTTGCGGCGTCCTGCACCGAGACGAGCTTCACGACCACCCGCCCGTCGGCCTCGAGGTCGCGCAGCCGTGCGGCGACTCCGGAGTAGGAGTGCGAGGAGACGACGACCGTCCCGCCGTTGGGCACCAGGTCGAGCACGGCTGAGACCGCGCCCATGCCGCTGGAGAACGCCAGCGCCCGCCCGCCCTCGAGGGTGCCGACGACGTCCTCGAGCGCCTCCCACGTCGGGTTCGACGTGCGTCCGTAGGCGACCGGGCCACCTGCGTGGAACGTCGAGCTGAGGACGACCGGCACGTTGACCGGGGCGTCCGGCGCCTTCGCGGGCCTCCCCCCGGACACGACGAGAGTCTCGGGCGACAGGTGCGGGACGTTCTCGCGGCTGCTCACGGGGCGACGCTAGCGGTCCTGCCCCGGTCTCGTCGGCACCCGGCCCGTCCGTCCCGGCGCGGGCCCTAGGGTGGCACCGTGAGCGAGCGCATCCGGGTTGCCGTCGTGTTCGGGGGGCGGTCGAGCGAGCATGCGATCTCGTGCGTCTCCGCCGGGTCCGTGCTGCGCGCGCTGGACCGCGACCGCTACGACGTGGTGCCCATCGGCCTCACCCCGGATGGTCGTTGGGTCCTCGAGGCCGACGACCCCGACCGGCTGCGCATCACCGACGGGAAGCTCCCCGAGGTCGACGCCACCGGCATCTCGCTCGTGATGGCCGCCGACCCGACCCGCCGCGACCTGGAGGTGCACGCGCCCGGCGACGTGCCCGGCACCCTCGCGGGCGTCGACGTCGTGTTCCCCGTGCTGCACGGCCCTTACGGCGAGGACGGCACGATCCAGGGCCTGCTCGAGATGGCCGGGGTCCCCTACGTCGGCTCCGGTGTGCTGGCCTCGGCGGCGGCGATGGACAAGGGCGCGATGAAGGCGATGTTCGCGCACGCTGGCCTCGAGCAGGCGCCGTACGCCGTCATCACCGACCGCGAGTGGCGACGCGACCGCGCCGGGTCGCTGGAGCGGGTCGCGGCGCTGGGGCTCCCGGTGTTCGTGAAGCCCGCGCGTGCGGGGTCGAGCCTGGGCATCACGAAGGTCAAGCAGGCGGCCGACCTCGAGGCCGCGATCGAGGCCGCCCGCGCGCACGACCCGCGCGTGGTGGTCGAGGCGTCCGTGGAGGGCGCGCGCGAGATCGAGTGCGGCGTGCTGGTCGACGTCGACGGCGACCCGCGGGCGAGCGTCTGCGCGGAGATCGTCGTGCACGGCGCCCACGAGTTCTACGACTTCGAGGCGAAGTACCTCGACGACGCGGCCGACCTCGTCGTGCCCGCGGTCCTGCCTGCCGACGTGTCCGACCGGGTGCGCGACCTCGCGGTGCGCGCGTTCGACTCGCTGTCCTGCGAGGGCCTGGCCCGCTGCGACTTCTTCCTCGCTCCCGACGGCCGCGTCCTCGTCAACGAGGTCAACACCATGCCGGGGTTCACGTCGATCTCGATGTTCCCGCGGGTGTGGGCCGAGACCGGCGTGGACTACCCGACGCTGGTCGACCGGCTGGTCGCCGACGCGTTGCGCCGCGGCACCGGTCTGCGCTGACGCCTCCGGCAAGGCTTCCCTACGTCGGCTCCGCATAGCGGTCGAACTGCGCGGGATCGCCTGTGCGGGCTGGGTGAGCGGCCCCCGCGGGTCCACTGTGGCCGCAGCACCGACCGTCGCGAGGGAGCCGTCATGATCCCGTTCGACCGAGCCACCAGCAGCACCCCGCAGCCCGTGACGGCCACCGGGACCACGCAGTCCGGTCAGGGAGCGACGGGATCGAGCTTGGCGATGGCGGGCGACAGGTCGGCCAGCGCGTCGGCCTCGGGGGAGTAGGCGTCCGGGACGGCGACCTCGACGTTGACCGATCGTCCGACCGTGGTGAACAGGTAGCCCTGGGTCAGCTTCTCCGGCAGCCAGTCGACGCCGTCGACCGTCAGCAGCTGCGAGGTGGGCGTGAGCGCCTTCGGCGTCGCGACGCCGCAGCGCAGGACGATCGGGGGCTGGCCCCACGCGCTCGTGAGCGGGCTCTTCGGCGTGGTGGCCGTGACGCCATGGCCGAGCACCTCGTCGGGCAGGCCGCCGTGGATCGCCGAGCAGGTGTAGGCAGCAGCACCCACGGGCGGCGGGTTCGGCGGTGAGACCGGCAGACCGGCCGAGCAGGCCGTGACCGTGAGGAGCGCGAGGGCCCCGACGAGCGGCCGCGCGAGTGCCGACGAACGCACCGACTTACAGGTGGACGACGGGGCAGGTGAGCGTGCGCGTGATGCCCTCGACCGCCTGGATCTTCGCGACCACCAGCTTGCCGAGCTCGTCGACGGTGCGTGCCTCGGCGCGCACGATGACGTCGTAAGGCCCGGTGACGTCCTCGGCGAGCGTGACGCCCTTGATCTGAGAGATGTGGGAGGCGACGTTGGCCGCCTTGCCGACCTCGGTCTGGATGAGGATGTAGGCCTGGACCACCACGGTCGTCCTCCTGGGCGTCGGGATCGGTCAGTGGCGCGATCGGTGCGCGAGCACCTCCTGCGCCGACGACACTACTGCCCGACCCTCCGGGACGAAGAACCGGATCCGGCCGGGCAGTGACGAGAGGCGGAACGATGGCGGAACGTCAGGACGGCACCACGGCGCACGCACCCGGGTCGGTGGGCGCCCTGGGCGAGTTCGGGCTGGTCGACGCCGTGGTGTCCCGCTTCGCGACGACCCCCGACGTCCTGCTCGGCCCGGGCGACGACGCCGCCGTCGTGGCGGCCCCCGACGGCCGCGTCGTGGCGACGACCGACCTGCTCGTCGAGGGCCGGCACTTCCGGCGCGACTGGTCCTCGGCGTTCGAGGTGGGTCGCAAGGCCGCCGCGCAGAACCTGGCCGACGTCGTGGCCATGGGCGCGCGCCCGACCGCCCTGCTCATCGGTCTCGGTGCCCCCGCCGACCTCCCGGCCGCGTGGGCCACCGGCCTGGCCGACGGTCTCGCGCACGAGTGCGCGCTCCTGGGCGCCACCGTGGTCGGGGGAGACGTCGTGCGCAGCGACACCGTCGTGATCGCGGTGACGGCGCTGGGCGACCTCGAGGGACGCGCACCGCTCACCCGGTCCGGCGCCCGCGCCGGGGAGGTCGTGGCGCTCGCGGGGCGGCTCGGCTGGGCGGCTGCGGGTCTTGCCGTGCTCGGACGGGGGTTCCGCTCGCCGAGGGTGCTGGCCGACGCGCACCGCGTCCCGGACCCGCCGTACGCCGCCGGGAAGGCCGCGGCGCTCGGAGGAGCCACCGCGATGCTCGACGTGTCCGACGGCCTGGTGCAGGACGCCGGTCACCTCGCGGCGGCGTCCCGCGTGGTCGTGGCGCTCGACACCGCCCGGATCGCGATCGACCAGCCGATCGTCGACGCGGCGGCGGCGTTCAACGCCGACCCGCTCGTCTGGGTGCTCGGCGGCGGCGACGACCACGCGCTGCTCGCGACGTTCCCCCCGGGCACGCCGCTCCCGGACGGCTTCGTCGCGATCGGCGAGGTCACCGCGGGCGACCCGGCCGTCCTCGTCGACGGCGCGCCCTGGGCCGGCCCCGCCGGCCATGACCACTTCGCCCGCTAGACAGGACCCACGTCACTGGCGTAGCTGTCGAAAACAGGCCTCGTAGGTTCGCACTTACGTCAGTGACGTGGGGCTTGGCCGTGGCTGCGGGGTCAGACGACGCGCCAGGTGCGGTCGCCGAGGGCGACCTCGTCACCGGGGTGGAGCTGGGCGCCGCGGCGGGGCTCGATCTCGCCGTTGACGCGGACCTCGCCGGCCTCGAGCACGGTCTTGGCCTCGCCGCCGCTCTCGACGGCACCGGCGTACTTCAGGAACTGGCCCAGTCGGATGCCCTGCGGGCCGATCTCGACGTCCGTCACGTGCTCACTCTCCCATCCGGACGTGCGAGAGGGCCGCACCCGCTCGGGGTACGGCCCTCTCGCCCAGAAGACGTTCGTGGCTTCACCGAGGTTCGTGCGGCGCGAACCTGGGCCTCCGATGGGGAGGCGGCGCAGCCGCCGAGCCAGTAGGGGCGACTCAGACGCGCGCGACCTTGCCGGCCTTGATGCACGAGGTGCACACGTTGAGCTTCTTCGGGCTCTTGCCCACCATCGCGCGCACGGTCTGGATGTTCGGGTTCCAGCGGCGCTTGGTGCGGCGGTGCGAGTGCGAGATGGAGTGGCCGAAACCGGGGCCCTTGCCGCAGACGTCGCAGTTGGCAGCCACAGTCGTAGTCCTCACGGTCGAGATCGGGTGTCGTCGCCTCAGACGGGCGCGCCCGGACGGCCGGGCAACCAGGACAGGCTACAGGGAGGTGGCGCGGAGTCCCAAACCGGTGACCCGTCCGCACAGGACACTACGCTCACCGTGACCCGCCTCACGTGGCGCCCATCCCGTCCGCCACCCGTCCCCGAGGAGCCTCGCGACCGTGCTGGAGCGTCTCGACGCCGCCGGGATACGCCGGTGGGCCGAGCTCGGGCTGGCGGCCCTGGGCCGCCACCGGGCGGAGATCGACGCGCTCAACGTCTTCCCCGTCCCCGACGGCGACACCGGGACGAACCTCTTCCTCACGTTCGAGTCGGCCGCCGAGGCCCTGCGCGAGGCCGGGGCGGAGCTCGACATGCGCTCCACGGTGCGCACGTTCGCCCACGGCGCGCTGCTGGGGGCGCGCGGCAACTCCGGGATCATCCTGAGCCAGCTCGTGCGGGGCTTCTCCGAGGCGCTGACGGCGGTGCCGCACGTCGGCGTCGTGACGCAGCACGAGATGCTCGTCAGTGCGTTCCGCCGCTCGGCGGAGTCGGCGTACGCCGCGGTCGCCGACCCTCGCGAGGGCACGGTCCTCACGGTCGCGCGGGCGGCCGCCGACGCCGTGGCCGGGCTCGGCCCGGGGACGAGCCTCGCAGCGCTGGTCACGACCGCCGCCGACGCCGCGGCCGAGGCGCTCGCCCGCACGCCGGAGCAGCTCGAGGTCCTCGCCCGGGCGGGTGTGGTCGACGCGGGCGGCAAAGGGCTCGTTGTTCTCCTCGACGCACTCGTCGAGACCGTCACCGGCGTGCGCCGCGACCCGGGGCCGTCAGCTCCACCGATCCCGTTCGACGTGCACGACCTCGACGAGGGCGGCGGCGCCTACGAGGTGATGTACCTCCTCGACTCCGAGGACGCGGCCGTGCACACGCTGCGCGCGCGGCTGGCCGAGCTCGGCGACTCGGTCGTCGTCGTCGGTGGCGCCGGCCTCTGGAACGTCCACGTCCACGCCGACGACGTCGGCGCCGTGATCGAGGTCGGGATCGAGGCCGGCCGGCCGCACCGCGTCCGGGTCACCGACCTGCGCCAGGAGGCCGCCGAGCGCCGCGCCTCCGAGCGACCGTCGGGCCGCACCCTCGTCGCGGTGGCGCACGGCCCGGGCACGGCCGCGCTGCTCGACTCGACCGGCACCGTCGTGGTGCGCGCCCAGGCGAACATCGCGCCGTCGACCGCCGAGATCCTCGACGGAGTGGCGCGCGCCGGCACCGCCGAGATCGTGCTGCTGCCGAGCGAGTCCGACATCCGCCCGGTCGCCGAGGCCGCGGCCGAGCGGGCGCGGGCCGACGGCCTGCGCATCTCCGTGGTGCCGACGCGGTCGATCGTCCAGACCCTCGCCGCCGTGGCTGTCCACGATCCGGCCGCCCTGTTCGGCGACGACGTCGTCGCGATGACCCGCGCGGCCGCGGCCACGAGGTACGGCGGCGTGTCGATCGCGTCGCGCGAGGCCTTCACGAGCGCGGGCGCCTGCCACATCGGGGATGTGCTGGGCATCGTGGAGGGCGACGTCGTCGAGATCGGCGACGCCATCGAGGACGTCGCCGTACGCGTGCTGTCCCGCCTGCTCTCGACCGGCGGCGAGCTCGTGACGATGATCCGGGGCGACGACGCCGACGACACCTGCACGACCACCGTCGCGCGGCGCCTGCGCCGCGAGCACCACGGCGTCGAGATCGTCGCCTACGACGGCGGGCAGCCGTTCTGGCCGCTGATCCTGGGTGTGGAGTAGTCGCGTGCCCGAGCTCCGTCTCACCGACAGCCTCAAGAACGTCCTCGGCGCCGCGACGGCGAAGGCGCTCGACACCGGCCTGCACCTGCGCACGGTCGAGGACCTGCTGCGCCACTACCCGCGGCGCTACGCCGAGCGCGGCCAGCTCACCGACCTCGCGTCCCTCGTCGTCGACGAGCACGTCACGGTGATGGCGCGCGTCCTCAAGGTCGACAACAAGTCCTACGTCGACCGCCGCACCGGACGCCGCGCGGACCGGCTCGAGGTCGTCGTGACCGACGGCACCGGCCAGCTCACGCTCACGTTCTTCAAGCAGTCCTGGCGCGCGAAGGAGCTGCGCGAGGGCCGGATCGGGCTGTTCAGCGGGAAGGTCACGGTGTTCAACCGGAGCCGTCAGCTCACCCACCCCGACTACGTCCTGATCCCGGATCCCGGGCACGTGCTCGACGCCGGCTCCGCGCTGGCCGACCTCCCGGCGGCCGACGACTCCGTGCTCCGCTACGCGGGCGCGATGATCCCGGTCTATCCGGCGACCGCGCAGATGCCGTCATGGAAGATCTCGAGCGCGATCGACATCGTGCTCGACCAGATGCCCGAGCATCTCGAGGACCCGATCCCCGACACCACGCGCATCCGCCACGGCCTGCCGGACCTGCGGGGCGCCCTGCGCGGGATCCACCGGCCGGAGACTCGAGACGACGTCGCGTCGGCGCGCACGCGGCTGCGCTGGGACGAGGCCTTCGTGCTCCAGGCGGTCCTCGCGCAGCGCCGGGTCGCGGCGGCTGCGCTGCCGGCCGTCCCGCGCGTCGCGACGGGCGACGGACTGCTCGAGGCGTTCGAGGCACGGCTGCCGTTCACGCTCACGAACGGCCAGGTCGAGGTCGGTCGCACGATCGCGGACGACCTCGCGCGGACCCACCCCATGCACCGGCTCCTGCAGGGCGAGGTCGGCTCCGGCAAGACGCTCGTCGCGCTGCGAGCGATGCTCACGGTCGTCGACTCCGGCGGCCAGGCGGTGCTCCTCGCGCCGACCGAGGTGCTCGCCCAGCAGCACCACCGCTCGATCAGCGCGATGCTCGGGCCGCTCGCCGAGCGCGGCCTGCTCGGCGGCTCGGACCGCGGCACCGCGGTGGCGCTGCTCACCGGCTCGGCGTCGACCGCGCGACGACGCCAGGCGATGCTCGACATCGCCTCGGGCGAGGCGGGGATCGTCATCGGTACGCACGCGCTGCTCGAGGAGAAGGTGCAGTTCTTCGACCTCGGGCTCGTCGTGGTCGACGAGCAGCACCGTTTCGGCGTGGAGCAGCGCGCCGCGCTCGCGGCGAAGGCTCGGGACGACAACCGCCCGCACGTCCTGGTGATGACCGCGACGCCGATCCCGCGCACGGTCGCGATGACGGTGTTCGGCGACCTCGAGGTCTCGACCCTCACCGAGCTGCCCGCGGGCCGCTCGCCGATCGAGACCCACGTCGTGCCCACGCTCGAGAAGCCGGCGTTCCTCGACCGCGCCTGGCAGCGCATCACCGAGGAGGTGGCGCAGGGGCGTCAGGCCTACGTCGTCTGCCCGCGCATCGGTGACGGCGCCTCTTCGGGCGAGGACGTCCCCGCGGGAGAGGACGACCGGCGTCCGCCGATCGCCGTGCTGGAGCTGGCGCCCTCGCTCGAGGAGGGACCGCTGTCCGGCGTACGCGTGGGGATCCTGCACGGTCGGCTGGCGCCTGATGCGAAGGACGACGTGATGCGCCGCTTCGCCACGGGCCCGTCGGCGCCGGACGGCATCGACGTGCTGGTGGCCACGACCGTGGTCGAGGTGGGCGTCGACGTGCCGAACGCCACCGTGATGGTCGTGATGGACGCCGACCGGTTCGGCGTGTCCCAGCTGCACCAGCTCCGCGGGCGCATCGGTCGTGGCTCCCACGCCGGTCTCTGCCTCCTGGTGTCCGAGATGCCGCCGGCCACGGCCGCCCGGGAGCGGCTCGATGCCGTGGCGCGCACGCTCGACGGCTTCGAGCTCTCGCGCATCGATCTCGAGCAGCGACGCGAGGGCGACGTGCTCGGTGCGTCGCAGTCCGGAAGCCGCTCGTCGCTGCGCATGCTCGAGGTCCTGCGCGACGAGGACGTCATCGTGGCCTCGCGCGACGAGGCGACCGCGCTCGTCCTGGGTGATCCTGACCTCGCGACCGTTCCCGCGCTCGCCCGTGCCGTGGCCGCGCTCCTCGACGAGGAGCGCGCCGACTACCTGGAGAAGTCGTGACCGAACTCGTGCTCGCCGACGGACGCACCCTCGACCTGCGGCTCGCGGGTCCCGAGGGCGCGCCGGCGCTGGTCTACGTCCACGGCACGCCGAGCAGCGGAGCGTTCCCGAGCGACATCGGCGCGGCAGCCCTCGCCCGGGGGATGCGCCTCGTGTCGTGGTCGCGCGCCGGCTACTCCACGTCGTCGCGCCGCGCCGGCCGCAGCGTCGCCGACAGCGTCACCGACGCCGCCGAGGTGCTCGACCGCCTCGGGATCGAGTCGGCCTGCGCCGTCGGCTGGTCCGGCGGCGGTCCGCACGTGCTCGCGTGCGCCGCCCTGCTGCCCGACCGGTTCCGTGCAGTCGCCTCGCTCGCCGGCGTCGCGCCCTACCTCGAGTCGCAGGGCACGCTCGACTGGTTCGCCGGGATGGGCCAGGACAACCTTGACGAGTTCGGCGCCTCGCTCGAAGGCGAGGCCGAGGTCCGCGCGTATCTCGCGCCGCTGGGCGCGGAGCTGCGGACCATCACGGCCGACGGGATCGTCGGTTCGATGGGGTCGCTGCTGCCGGAGGCCGACCGCGCCCACCTCACCGGTGCGTTCGGTGACGAGCTCGCGCAGGACTTCCGGGAGGCGGTCGAGGTCTCCATCGACGGCTGGGTCGACGACGACCTCGCCTTCACCCGGGAGTGGGGCTTCGACCTCGAGTCGATCGGCGTGCCGGTGACGGTGTGGCAGGGGAGCGACGACCTCATGGTCCCGTTCGCGCACGGGGAGTGGCTCGCTGCGGCCATCCCTGGGGCGAACGCCCGCCTGCTCCCGGGCGACGGCCACCTGTCCATCGCGGTCGGCCGTGCGGCGGAGATCGTCGACGACCTGCTGGCCCGAGGCTGACGTCGTGACGCGGATCATCGCGGGGTCGGCGCGCGGCCGGCGGATCGCCGTGCCGCAGGCCGGGGTGCGTCCGACGTCGGACCGGGTGCGCGAGGCGTTGTTCAGCTCGATCGAGTCGAAGGTCGGAGCCCTCGGTGGCATCCGCGTCGTCGACCTCTACGCCGGCTCGGGCGCCATCGGTCTCGAGTCGCTCTCGCGCGGCGCGTCCCACGTGCTGCTCGTGGAGAAGGACCGCAAGGCACTCGAGATCATCCGGGCCAACATCACCGCGGTGCGCCTCCCGAACGCGGTCGCCCTCGGTTCCGACGTGACGTCGCTCACCTCGGCGGCTCCGCCGCCGTCCGCGGTCGCGCCGTACGACGTGGCGTTCCTGGACCCGCCCTACGACGTCCCCGACGAGGTGGTCGAGGGCGTGCTGGCAGGTCTCGCGGACCACGGCTGGCTCGGCGACGGGTCGCTGGTCGTCGTCGAGCGCGAGAAGCCGCGTCGCGGCGACGGCTTCGCCTGGCCCGACGGTTTCGAGCCCGCACGGGACAAGGACTACGGCGGCACCCGGGTGAGGTCGGCCCTTTGGTACGGTCGCCGCGCCGGTTCGGCGTAGCCCGGGGTCCCGGGCACCGCGAGGAGGTCTGCGTGCGCAAGGCCGTCTGCCCCGGGTCCTTCGACCCCGTCACGTTCGGACACCTGGACGTGTTCGTCCGTGCCGCCGACCAGTTCGACGAGGTCGTCGTCGCCGTTCTCGTCAACAAGACCAAGAGCAGCATGTTCACCGTCGACGAGCGGATCGAGATGCTCCGCGAGGTCGTCGCGCCGTATCCGAACATCGTGGTCGACTCGTTCTACGGACTGCTCGTCGACTACTGCCGGAACCACGAGATCTCCGCGATCGTCAAGGGACTGCGCGCCGTCAGCGACTTCGACTACGAGCTGCAGATGGCGCAGATGAACTACCGGCTCGCCGGCGTCGAGACGCTGTTCGTCAGCACCAACCCGCTCTACAGCTACCTGTCCTCGAGCCTCATCAAGGAGGTCTCGACGTACGGTGGTGACGTGTCCGGGCTCCTCCCGGACTCCGTGCTCGCCCGACTGCTGGAGCGGCTCGAGGAGCGCAACGCCGGTTCCTGACCGGCGGCCCTCGACCCTCCGACCGAACGAAGGAAGACCGTGGACGTCCACGACAAGCTCGACGACCTCTCCGCCCTCGTGGAGAACGCCCGCGCGATGCCGATGTCGGCGTCGTGCGTCGTCAACCGCGGGCACGTGCTCGACCTGCTCGACGAGGTGCGGGCACTGCTGCCCGACTCGCTCGCGCAGGCCGACGACGTGCTGGCCGACCGCGAGGACCTGCTGGCCGCGGCCCGCGGCGAGGCCGAGCAGATCATCCTCGAGGCGAAGGGCCACGCCCGCGAGCTCGTCGGGGAGCACGAGATCTACCGTGCCGCGGTCGCGGAGGCCGACGCCGTGCGCGCCGACGCCGACGCGGAGGCGTCCCGCATGCGTCGCGAGACCGACGACTACGTCGACGCCAAGCTCGCCAACTTCGAGGTCGCCCTGCACAAGACCATCGCCGCCGTGCAGAAGGGCCGCGACAAGATCCGCGGCCGCCACGACTTCGACGAGCTCGGCGGGCCGGTCGACGACACGCCGCTGCCGGGCTGACGGCCGTCGGGCCGTTTTGGGGCGGGACCCCGCCCTCGGCTATCCTGGCGCGTCGGCCGGCATGAGGCCGTGCTCCACCGTGCCCGGCCCCGGAAGGCGTACCCCCTGACCACGATCGACCCCCGATCCCCTCTCGTGCTCGACACCCGAGAGCTGGGACGCCGTGCGGGGTCGATGCAGGAGGTGTCGCTGACGGTGCCGGCTCCGGCGGGCATCGGTATCATGTCGATCGGCGTCCCCGAGGGATCCGAGGTCGAGCTGGACGTGCGGCTCGAGTCGGTGATCGACGGTGTGCTGGTGTCGGGAACGGCGCTGGTGCAGCTCACGGGTGAGTGCAGCCGCTGCCTGGACCCGATCTCCGACGAGCTGGAGGTCGACCTGCAGGAGCTGTACGTGTACGGCGAGACCGACTCACGAGGTCGCCCCGTCGCGCACGAGCAGACCGAGGACGACGCGGACGACGAGCAGCTCCACCTGGTCGGGGACCACCTCGACCTCGAGCCGGTGCTGCGCGACGCCGTCGTGCTGGACCTGCCGCTCGCCCCCGTGTGCCGGGACGACTGTCCGGGACTGTGCCCGCAGTGCGGGTTCCGCCTCGAGGACGACCCGGAGCACGACCACGACGTGATCGACCCCCGCTGGGCAGCACTGGCCACGCTGGAGACGACCGAGATGACCGACGTACACACTGAGAAGGAAGAGGGCTGAGCCATGGCCGTCCCGAAGCGGAAGACCTCGCGCAGCAACACCCGGCACCGCCGCGCGAACTGGAAGGCGAAGCTGCCGCAGATCAACAAGGTCGTGCGCAACGGTCGCGTCGAGTTCGTGGTGCCGCACCGCGTCGACGCCGACGGCGAGTACAACGGCCGCCAGGTGCTCGACGTCTGATCGGGACCTCGGCGCACGCCGGACCCGCTCGACCGCAGGATTACCACGAGACCCGACCGCCCTGCGCGGTCGGGTCTCGTGTGCTGTCCGGACCCGTGCCGGGGGCTCCCTCACGCCCCGGCAGCGCGGGGGCGTGGCGGGGGTTAGCGTGGCGTCCATGAGCCGCCGCGACGTCGCACTCCCGCCGCTGTCGGACCTCGCGGCACTCCTCGAGGTCGACATCGACCCGGGCCTCCTGGAGCGCGCGGTCACCCACCGCTCCTACGCCTACGAGAACGGCGGGCTGCCGACCAACGAGCGCCTCGAGTTCCTCGGCGACTCCGTGCTGGGCCTCGTCGTGACCGACACGCTCTACCGCACGCACCCCGACCTGCCCGAGGGCCAGCTCGCCAAGCTCCGCGCGGCCGTCGTCAACGCGAGGGCCCTCGCCGGCATCGGCCGGGAGCTCGGGCTCGGCCAGCACCTGCTGCTCGGCCGCGGCGAGGAGACGACCGGAGGGCGCGACAAGTCCTCGATCGTCGCGGACACCGTCGAGGCCGTGCTCGGCGCGGTCTACCTCGACCAGGGCCTCGACGTCGCCACCGCCCTGATCCACCGGCTGTTCGACCCGTTGATCGCGGAGTCGGCAGGGCTGGGGGCCGGCCTCGACTGGAAGACGAGCCTGCAGGAGCTGTGCGCTGCGCAGAGCCTCGGCGTGCCGGAGTACGTCGTCGACGAGAGCGGCCCGGACCACATGAAGTCCTTCCGGGCCCGGGTGCGCGTCGGTGAGGAGCTCTACGGCGACGGCCGCGGGGGGAGCAAGAAGGAGGCCGAGCAGGAGGCTGCGTCGACCGCCTACGCCGAGCTCCTGGAGCGCTCGCCGCGGGTGGAGCAGGGCACCTAGTGCCCGAGCTCCCCGAGGTCGAGGTCGTCCGTCGAGGCCTCGACCGCTGGGTAGTCGGACGCACGGTGGCCGCAGCCGAGGTGCTGCACCCCAGGGCGGCGCGTCGCCACGCCGACGGCGCGACCGACCTCGAGGCCCGGCTGCGCGGCCGCACGATCACCGCGGCGAGCAGGCGCGGCAAGTACCTCTGGCTGCCCCTCGACGGCCGCGACTCCGCGCTCGTCGCGCACCTCGGGATGAGCGGCCAGCTCCTGGTGCAGCCCGGAGACGCCCCCGACGAGAAGCACCTGCGGGCCCGGCTCACGTTCCTCGACGGCGGCCGTGAGCTGCGGTTCGTCGACCAGCGCACGTTCGGCGGTGTCGCGCTCGACGAGCTCGTCGACGACGGCGCCGGGGGAGCGGTGCCGGTCACGGTCGCCCACATCGCCCGGGACCCGCTCGACCCCGCGTTCGACGATGCGCTCTGGGTCCGCCGGCTCAGGGCCCGGAGCACCGGGATCAAGCGGTCCCTGCTCGACCAGACCCTCGTGTCGGGCATCGGCAACATCTACGCCGACGAGGCTCTCTGGCGCGCCAGGCTGCACTGGGCGATGCCCACCGACGAGATCGCGCCGGCCCGGGCGCGCCAGCTGCTCGGGCACGCCCGCGACGTCATGTCGGCCGCGCTCGACGAGGGCGGCACGTCCTTCGACGCGCTCTACGTCAACGTCAACGGCGAGTCCGGCTACTTCGACCGGTCGCTGGCGGCCTACGGCCGGGCCGACCGGCCGTGCCCGCGGTGCGGGCGGCCGATCGTGCGCGAGGCGTTCATGAACCGGTCGTCCTTCCGCTGCCCGAGGTGCCAGCGCACGCCGCGGCGGCCGCACCCGTGAGCGCCCAGGAACCGGCGTACGCCGACGGCCCGGTCCGGGTCACGGTGTGGGTGCGCGGCCGGGTGCAGGGGGTCGGGTTCCGCTGGTGGACCCGGGCCCGGGCGCTCGAGCTCGGGCTGACCGGGTGGGCTCTCAACCTCGAGGACGGCCGGGTGGAGGTCGTGGCCGAGGGGCCGCGTGCGGCGTGCGGGTCGCTGGTGGCGCTGCTGGGTGCGGGCGGCACGCCGGGACGGGTCGACCTCGTGACCTCGCGGTGGTCGGACGCCCGCGGCGTCGAGGGGTTCTGCGAGCGCTGAGCGGGCGTCCGTGTCCGCTCAGGGCAGGCTGCCCTGTGTGACCGACCCGCGGCCGGGGCGGGTTGACGGTCCGGCGAGGCCGCTGTCACCCTGAATCCGGCGGCCGATCGGCGTGCCCGACTCGCGTCAAGGGAGACCGAGGATGTCCAAGGCGATCTACGGCCACCTGGGTGCGTCCGACGCACTGCTCGTCACCGAGGTCGCACGGCTGCGCCGCCGCGTCGCGGAGCTCGAGGAGCAGGTCGCGGCCTACGAGTCCGAGCTCGTCTCGCTCCGTGAGCCCGCCGAGATCGTCGCCCTGCGCAGCACCGACCTGGATGTCGCCCTGCGCGAGCTCGGCGAGGCGCACGTCGCGCTGACCTGACACGGTCGTGCCGCCGCGGGGATCGCTCCTCCCGCGGGTAGGGTGTGGTTCTTCCCCGTGACCTGTTGACGCCCACGCGCCTGGAGCTTTCCGCTTGCACCTCAAGAGCCTCACCCTGCGCGGCTTCAAGTCGTTCGCGTCGTCGACGACGCTGCACTTCGAGCCGGGCATCACCTGCGTCGTCGGTCCCAACGGGTCGGGCAAGTCCAACGTCGTCGACGCCATCGCCTGGGTCATGGGCGAGCAGGGCGCGAAGAGCCTGCGCGGCGGCAAGATGGAGGACGTCATCTTCGCCGGTACGGCGGGACGCCCCCCGCTCGGCCGCGCCGAGGTGCTCCTCACGATCGACAACCACGACGGCGTCCTGCCGATCGAGTACTCCGAGGTCACCATCTCGCGGACCATGTTCCGCAACGGCGGGTCCGAGTACGCCATCAACGGCGCGCCCTGCCGCCTGCTCGACGTCCAGGAGCTGCTCTCGGACTCCGGCATCGGCCGCGAGATGCACGTCATCGTCGGCCAGGGCAAGCTCGACGACATCCTCACGGCGTCGCCCGAGGAGCGCCGCGGATTCGTCGAGGAGGCGGCGGGCGTCCTCAAGCACCGCAAGCGCAAGGAGAAGGCGCTCCGCAAGCTCGACGCGATGCAGGCCAACCTCACGCGCCTGCAGGACCTCACCACCGAGCTGCGCCGCCAGCTCAAGCCGCTCGGCAAGCAGGCGGAGGTCGCCCGGCGTGCGGCCGTCATCCAGGCCGACCTGCGCGACTCCCGCCTGCGCCTCATCGCCGACGACCTCGTCACCCTGCGCGACGCCGTCGAGCAGGAGGTCGCCGACGAGACCGCGCTGCGCGAGCGCCGCGCCGAGGTCGACTCCGAGCTCGCCGGCGCCCAGGCGCGCGAGGCCGTGCTCGAGGCCGAGATCGCCTCGGAGGCGCCGACTCTCGCGCGCACCCAGGAGACGTGGTACCGCCTCTCGAGCCTGCGCGAGCGGGTCCGCTCGACCGCGGCGCTGGCCGGCGAGCGGGTTCGTCACCTGCAGCCCGAGCCCGAGGACGAGCGCCGCGGGCGGGAGCCCGAGGAGCTCGAGGCCGAGGCCCGCACCGCCCGCGAGGAGGAGGCCGAGCTCGGCCGCCAGGTCGCGTCCTCGCGCGAGGTCCTCGCCGCCGCCGTCACCGGTCGCGCCACCGCCGAGGTCGAGCACGCCGCGGAGGAGCGCCGCCTCACCGGCCTCGTCCGGGCCGCCGCGGACCGCCGGGAGGGCCTCGTCCGGCTCACCGGTCAGGTCAACGCCGCCACCTCGCGCCTCGAGGCCCGTGCCGCCGAGGTCGCCCGCCTCGATGCTCAGCACGCCGACGCCCGGGCCCGCGCCGACAAGGCGACCCAGGACTTCCACGCGCTCGAGTCCCAGGTCGCGGGCCTCGACGAGGGCGAGGTCGGCCTCGACGAGGAGCACGAGGCCGCAGCCGCCGAGCTCGCCGCCGCGGAGGACCGCGTCCAGTCCCTCCGGCTCGAGGAGCAGGAGGCGGAGCGCGAGCGGCACGCGCTGACCGCGCGCGTCGAGGCCCTCGAGCTCGGGCTGGCGCGCAAGGACGGCGGCGCCGCGCTCCTCGCGGCCGGGGAGCGCCTGTCCGGCGTGCTCGGGACCGTGGCCGCGCTCGTCCACGTGGAGCCGGGCTACGAGGCCGCTGTGTCCGCGGCGCTCGGGCCGCTGGCCGACGCCGTCGCCGTCGGCTCGGTCTCGCACGCGGTCGACGCCGTCACGCTGCTCAAGTCCGACGACGCCGGTCGCGCGGCCATGCTCGTCGGCGGTGCCACCGCGCCCGACCGCGCCACGTGGCCTGCGCTGCCCGCCGGGGCCCGCTGGGCCATCGACCTCGTGACCGCGCCCGACGAGCTGCGCGGCTCGGTCGGTGTCGCGCTCGCGCGCGTCGCCGTCGTGGACGACCTGGGTGCGGCGCGCTCGCTCGTCGCCGCTCACGACGTCGTGGCCGTCACCCGCACCGGAGACCTCGTCGGGGCCGGGGTGGTGCAGGGCGGCTCGTCCGCGCAGCCCTCGCTGCTCGAGGTCCAGGCCGCCGTCGACGAGGCGCGTACGTCGCTGTCCGCCGCCGTGCACCGCTGCGAGCGCGTCCGGTTCGAGCTCGGCACCGCCACCGAGGCCACCACGGCCGCGCAGCAGCGCGTCGACCACGCCCTGTCGCGGCTGCACGAGTCGGACGCCCGGATGGCCGCCGTGGCCGAGCAGCTCGGGCAGCTCGGCTCGGCCGCCCGCGCCGCGTCCGGCGAGGCCGAGCGCATCGCCGCGGGCATCGCGTCGGCGACCGCCGCGCGTGACGCGGACCAGACCACCCTCGACGAGCTCTGCGGTCGGCTGTCCGCCGCGCAGGAGGCACCCGACGAGGGTGAGCCCTCGACCGCCGAGCGCGACAGGCTCGCCGAGGTCGCCGTGCTC
>JADGOZ010000085.1 GCA_017882705.1 Candidatus Nanopelagicales bacterium
CGAGCTTCCAGGCCGTTTACGTCCCTGCGGACGATTTGACCGACCCGGCGCCGGCCACGACCTTCGCGCACCTGGATGCCACCACCGAGCTCTCACGAGACATAGCGTCGCTGGGAATCTACCCGGCCGTGGACCCGCTCGACTCCACCTCGCGGATCCTCGACCCGCGCTACATCGGTGACGAGCACTACCGCGTCGCGGCCCGCGTCAAGGAGATCCTCCAGCGCTACAAGGACCTCCAGGACATCATCGCGATCCTCGGCATCGACGAGCTCTCCGAGGAGGACAAGATCCTCGTCGGCCGTGCGCGCCGTATCCAGCGCTTCCTGTCGCAGAACCTCTTCGTGGCCGAGCAGTTCACCGGCCAGGCCGGCTCGTTCGTGCCGGTGGAGGAGACCATCGCGTCGTTCAAGGCGCTCACCGAGGGCGAGTACGACCACCTGCCCGAGCAGGCCTTCTTCCTCTGCGGTGGCGTCGAGGACGTCGAGAAGAACGCCGCGAAGCTGGGCGCCTGACATGGGTGAGCTCAACGTCAGCCTCGTCGCCGTCGACCGCAAGATCTGGTCGGGCACGGCGTCCATGGTCGTGGCGAAGACCCTCGAGGGCGAGATCGGCATCCTGCCGCAGCACGAGCCGGTGCTCGCGCTGCTCGCGGACTCGCCGGTCCGGATCACGACGACCGAGGGCCGCGTGATCTCGGCGGCGGTGCACGGCGGGTTCTTCTCCGTCGACTCCGACAACGTGGCGATCCTCGCGGAGTCCGCCGAGCTCGGCGGCGAGATCGACGTCGTGCGCGCCCAGGAGGCGCTCGACCGTGCCAAGGCCGCGGGTGCCGACACTCCGGACGAGGTCGCGGCCATCATGCGCTCGGAGACCAGGCTCAAGGTCGCTCTCGCCGACCAGCACGCTGCCGGTGCGTCCGACCTGTCGGGCGGTCACCGCGTCGGCGGCTGACCCGCTCCACCTGATCGTCGCGTGAGGCCGGATCCCGTGCGGGTCCGGCCTCACGTGCGTCCAGGGACGAGTCAGGGCGTCGTCAGCACGACGAGCTGCTGCGTCCGCCCGGGTCATGGCGACGTAGCCGTCCACGGAGGCCTCGATGCCCGGGCCGACCTGTGAGGGCCCGACGAGGACGACGAGGTCGAACTCGAGGCCCTTCGCCAGCTCGGGCGTCGCCGCACGGACCCGAGGCGTCGGCGTGAACGTCGGGCCGCCGATGACGCAGGCGATGCCCTCGGGGTGCGATGCCAGCCAGGTGTCGAGCACGTCGTGGAGCTCGTGCGCCCCGCCGTACGCCACCGGGACCCCGGTGCTGCGGATCGACGTCGGCACGTTGGCGTCGGGGAACACGGCGCGGATGACGGGTGCCGCTGCCCCCATGACCTCGGCCGGCGTGCGGTAGTTGACGCGCAGGGAGGAGATCTCGACCTGGTCGAGCCCGACCCGCTCGAGCCGGTCCTGCCAGGTCTCGGTGAACCCGTGCCGGGCCTGGGCGCGGTCCCCGACGACGGTGAAGCTGCGCGTCGGGCAGCGCAGCGGCAGCATCTGCCACTCCGCGTCGGTCAGCTCCTGGGCCTCGTCCGCGCGGTCGAGCACGCTGCGGATTCCGTCCTGCGGCAGCTGGGCGAACATCCCCTCCTCGTCGGCCTGGAGCAGCTCGGCGACCACGAGGTCCATCTCGGCGCGCACGAGCCCTGAGGAGGCGTCCTCCTGCCGGCGTCGACCCGCCGCCGCGGGGCGCCGATGGCCGAGACGGGGGTCGGAGTAGAGCAGGTACGCCGTGCGGTGCAGCGCGACGACCGTCTTGCCGGTGCCTGGCCCACCGTCGACGACGAGCGGACCCCGAAGCGGCCCAGGGCACGGAGACGTGCCTCCAGCCGGTGGACCTCGTCATCGCGGTCCATCGCCTCCTGGCCGATGCGGGCTCGTTCCCGCAACGTGGTCGCGAGACGCTCGGACACGTCGGCGATCGACTGCTCGAGGCATTCCGCGATGTCGGCGAACTGCTGCTCGTCGTCGGCGATCAGCGTCGGTCCGGCCTTGGCGACCATCAGGTCAGGAATGTTGAATGCGCTGCGGCGCAAGGGATTCACGGCATCAGCTCCGTTCACGCTGCCTGACGCTAGTGCAGGCGGTGAAGGCTCATGAGAGGCGTCAGGATGTGTCACACTGGAGATGCAGGCAGTCGTCGTGCGACCCAGGTTCGCCTAGGGTCCAGCCATGACGGAACCGCATCACCGCACCGTGTCGTTGCTCGCTCGCGCGGACGCTGCCGCCGACGAGGACGGCCGCCTCCCGCTGCCCGACGTCGCTGCCTGGGACATCTTCCCCTTCGAGGGGGAGATCCTCGTCCGGCGCCTGGAGGCGCCCGTCCTGCCCGAGCCCCCGCGGCACGGCGAGGGGGGCGACCCGTGCGGCACGTGCGCCGCTGGCGAGTCGCGAGCCATCTGGGCGGACGAGCGGTGGAAGCTGGTGCCGCTCGAGGAGGCGTCGATGCCGATCGTGCTGCTCGAGCCGATGGCGCACCTCGACCTCGCCGAGCTCGACGACGCCCAGGCTGCGGAGCTCGGGGTCCTGGCCGTGCGGGTCGAGCGTGCGTTGACCGCGCTGGGTGGGGTGGGACGGGTGCACGTCATGAAGGTGGGGGACGGGAGCAGCCACCTGCACGTGTGGTTCTTCGCGCGGCCGGAGGGCCTCCTCCAGCTCCGGGGGTCGTCGCTGTCGGACTGGTCCGACTGCCTGCCGCCCATGCCGCAGGACGAGTGGCTCGCGGTCCAGCACGAGCTCGCCGTGGGCCTGGCGCAGACCGGCGGTCGCGCCCTGCGCTGAACCGGTCGGCTAGCGGTGGGCGCCGGGGACCCAGAGGACGTCGCCGCCGGCGCGCAGGTTCGCGTGGCGGGCGAGGATGAACAGCAGGTCCGACAGCCGGTTGAGGTAGTGCGCCGTCAGGGGGTTCATCGTGTCGCCGTGCGCCTCGAGGGCCGCCCAGGTGGAGCGCTCGGCGCGTCGTACGACCGTGCGGGAGACGTGGAGCAGGGCGGTGCCCGCGGTGCCGCCGGGGATCACGAACGAACGGAGCGGCGTGAGCAGGGCGTTGTACTCGTCGCACGCCGCCTCCAGGACGTCGACGTAGGCCTGCTCGACCCGCAGCGGCGGGTGCTCGGGGTTCTCGACGACCGGGGTGCACAGGTCGGCGCCCACGTCGAACAGGTCGTTCTGGACCCGTCCCAGGAGGGTCACGACCGCCGCGTCGAGGTCGCCGAGGGCGATCGCGACGCCGAGCGAGGAGTTGGCCTCGTCGGTGTCGGCGTAGGCCTGCAGGCGCAGGTCGTTCTTCCCGACGCGCGACATGTCGCCCAGCGCGGTCGTGCCGTCGTCGCCGGTGCGGGTGTAGATGCGCGTGAGGTTCACCATGCCCCGAGCGTACGGCGTGCTGGCGGCAGCCGCCCTCCGCGGTGGGCTCCCTCGTCGTGGCCGGATCACCCCTCCGGGTCGCCTATCCTCAGGCCCCGTGGAGGCCTTTCGGATCGTGGGGGGCGCCCGGCTGACCGGCGAGGTGCGGGTCACGGGCGCGAAGAACAGCGTGCTCAAGCTGATGGCCGCCTCCCTGCTCGCCGAGGGCACCACCGTGCTCCACGAGGTGCCCGACATCCTCGACGTCGAGTACATGTCCGAGCTGCTGCGCCGGCTGGGCTGCGAGGTCGTGCGCGACGGCGCCACCCGCAGCGTGGCGATCGCCGTCCCCGAGGTGCCCTCGCACAAGGCCGACTACGACCTCGTGCGCAAGCTGCGCGCCTCGATCAACGTGCTCGGCCCGCTGCTCGCCCGCTGCGGCCAGGCCGACGTCGCGCTGCCGGGCGGCGACAACATCGGGAGCCGGGGGCTCGACATGCACGTCGCCGGCCTCGAGCGGCTCGGCGCCACCGTGCGCAGCGAGCACGGCTTCCTCATCGCCACGCGCGACGACCGGCTGCACGGCGCGACCGTGTGGCTCGACTTCCCGAGCGTCGGCGCCACCGAGAACCTGCTCATGGCCGGCGTGCTCGCGAAGGGCACGACCGTCATCGACAACGCCGCGCGCGAGCCGGAGATCGTCGACATCTGCTCGATGCTCATCGCGATGGGGGCGCAGATCGACGGGGTGGGCACGTCGACGCTCGAGATCGAGGGCGTCGAGTCGCTCTCGCCGGCGGAGCACACGACCGTGCCGGACCGCCTCGTCGCCGGCACCTGGGCGGTCGCGGCGACCATGACGCGCGGCGACCTCACCGTGCGCAACGCGCGGCCCGACCACCTCGAGATCGCGCTCGACAAGCTGGTGAGCGCCGGCGCTCTCGTCGACGAGCTCGACGACGGGTTCCGGGTGCGCTGCCACGACCGGCCCCGCGCCGTCGACGTCGTGACGCTGCCCTACCCCGGCTTCCCGACCGACCTGCAGCCGCAGTTCATCGCCCTCAACTCGATCGCGCGCGGCGCGGCGATGGTGACCGAGAACCTGTTCGAGGCGCGGTTCCGCTTCGTCAACGAGATGGTCCGGCTCGGAGCCGACGTCCGCACCGACGGCCACCATGCGATGGTCCGCGGCAAGGAGTCGCTGTCCGGCGCCCCGGTCGAGGCGGCCGACATCCGCGCCGGCGCCGGGCTCGTGCTCGCGGGCCTGGTCGCCGAGGGTGTCACCACCGTCTACGAGCCGCACCACGTCGACCGCGGCTACGAGGGCTTCATCGACGACCTCGTCCGGCTCGGCGCCGACGTGTCGCGCATCTCGGTCAACCAGCTGTCCTGAGCGATCGGCCGCGCGAGCGGCCCGTGCCACCGGCTCAGCGCCGCTCGAGGACCTGACGAGCCCGGGCCTCGTCCTCCGGGAACACCATGAGGCGCGGACCGGCAAGCGTCTGCGCGAGCGTGGCCCTGATCCCGGCGTCCTCGAGGGCCCGACGGATCATCTCGGCCTCGATGTAGTTCGGGGGAGCGGCCACCGGGACGAGCAGGCCGTACTCGTCGACCCGACCCTGCGCGGGCCGCTTCGACACCACCGACGACCCGGACGCGAAAGCCCAGCGCAGCAGCAGCACGAGCACGCCCACGGCGGCGAACGCGATGAGCGGGCCCACGAGGAAGGAGGCGCTCGTGTACTGCACCGGACCATCGTCGACCCGATCGGCCTCGCGGGCCACCCGCTGGCTAGGGTCCGAGTGAGGGTCGCGCCGTCGGCGGCGGCCTCGGACACGGGAGGACGTCGTGGCGCAGCAGGTCGCGGTCATCGGTGCTGGACTCATGGGCGGCGGCATCGCCCAGGTCGCCGCCGTCGCGGGTTACGACGTGGTCCTGCGCGACGTCACGCCCGAGGCGCTCGAGCGCGGCCTCGGGACCATCCGGACGTCGTACGCGAAGTTCGTCGAGAAGGGCCGCATGCAGGCCGACGCGGCCGAGGCCGCCCTCGCGCGCATCACCACCACGACGGACCTCGACGCCGTGGCCGATGCCGACCTCGTGGTCGAGGCCGTGTTCGAGACGCTCGAGGTGAAGGCCGGCGTCTTCCGCGAGCTCGACCGGCTCTGCAAGGACGGCGCGGTGCTCGCGTCGAACACCTCGGCCATCCCGATCACGTCGATCGCCGCGACCACGTCGCGCCCGGAGTCCGTCGTCGGCACGCACTTCTTCTCGCCGGTGCCGATGATGAAGCTCTGCGAGGTCGTCCGCGGCTACAAGACGTCCGACGAGGCCATCGCGGTCGCCCGTGCCTTCGCCGAGGGGGTGGGGAAGACGGTGGTGGTCGTGAACCGCGACGTCGCCGGCTTCGTCACGACCCGGCTCATCAGTGCGCTCGCGATGGAGGCCGTGCGTCTCCTCGAGTCGGGTGTGGCGTCGGCCGAGGACATCGACACCGCGTGCCGGCTCGGCTTCGGCCACGCGATGGGCCCGCTCGAGACGATCGACCTCACCGGCGTCGACATCATGCTCAACGCCGCGAGCAACGTCTACGCCGACACCCAGGACGAGACCTTCGCCCCGCCGGAGCTGCTGCGCCGGATGGTCGCCGCCGGCGACCTGGGACGGAAGTCCGGCCGCGGCTTCTACGACCACGGGTGATCCAGCGATGACGACCAAGCGTGACAAGCCCTGGCTGATGCGGACCTACGCCGGCCACAGCTCGGCGACCGAGTCCAACGCGCTCTACCGGCGCAACCTCGAGAAGGGCCAGACCGGCCTCTCGGTGGCGTTCGACCTGCCGACGCAGACCGGCTACGACCCCGACGACGTGCTCGCCCGCGGCGAGGTGGGCAAGGTCGGCGTCCCGGTGTCGCACCTCGGCGACATGCGGGCGCTCTTCGACGGCATCCCGCTCGACACCATGAACACGTCGATGACCATCAACGCCACGGCGATGTGGCTGCTGGCGCTCTACGCGACCGTGGCCGAGGAGCAGGGCGCCGACATGGGGGCGCTGTCGGGCACCACGCAGAACGACATCATCAAGGAGTACCTCTCCCGCGGGACCTACGTCTTCCCGCCGGGGCCGTCGCTGCGGCTCATCACCGACATGATCGCGTGGACCGTCACCGAGGTCCCGAAGTGGAACCCCATCAACATCTGCAGCTATCACCTGCAGGAGGCCGGTGCCACCGCCGAGCAGGAGATCGCCTACTCCGTCACCACCGCGATCGCCGTGCTCGACGCGGTCCGCGACTCCGGGCAGGTCCCGCCCGAGGCGTTCGGCGAGGTCGTCGCGCGCATCTCGTTCTTCGTCAACGCCGGCGTGCGGTTCGTCGAGGAGATGTGCAAGATGCGCGCGTTCGTCCAGATCTGGGACGAGCTCACGGCGGAGCGCTACGGCGTCACCGACGCGAAGCAGCGCCGCTTCCGCTACGGCGTGCAGGTCAACTCCCTCGGCCTCACCGAGGCGCAGCCCGAGAACAACGTGCCGCGCATCGTGCTCGAGATGCTCGCCGTCACGCTCTCGAAGGACGCCCGCGCGCGCGCCGTGCAGCTGCCGGCGTGGAACGAGGCGCTCGGACTCCCGCGCCCGTGGGACCAGCAGTGGTCGCTGCGCATCCAGCAGGTGCTCGCCTACGAGAGCGACCTGCTCGACTACGACGACCTCTTCACCGGATCGGTCGTCGTCGAGGCCAAGGTGGCGGAGCTCGTCGCCGGCGCCCGCGCGGAGATCGACCGCGTGCAGGAGATGGGCGGCGCCGTGCCCGCGGTTGAGTCCGGCTACATGAAGGGCCAGCTCGTGTCGGCGCACGCCGCACGCCGAGCCCGCGTGGAGAGCGGAGAGGAGGTCGTCGTCGGAGTCAACGCCTTCACCTCCACCGAGCCGAGCCCGCTGACGGCCGAGGGCGTCGTCACGACGCAGACCGTCGACCCCGCCGTGGAGGCGGAGGCCGTCGTACGGCTGGAGGCCTGGAAGGCGGCGCGCGACGCGGACGCCGTCGAGACTTCGCTCGTCGAGCTGAGGCGCGTCGCCGAGACCGACGAGAGCCTCGTGCCCGCGACGCTCGCGTGCGCTCGCGTCGGTGTGACGACGGGCGAGTGGTCGGGCGCGCTGCGCGAGGTGTTCGGCGAGTACCGCGCGCCCACCGGCGTCGCCGGGATCGTCGGAACCGGCCCGATGAGCGCCGAGCTCGCGACGGTCCGTGAGGCCGTCGCCGCCACCAACGCCGAGCTCGGCGTCCGGCTGCGCATGCTCGTGGGCAAGCCCGGTCTCGACGGGCACAGCAACGGTGCTGAGCAGATCGCCGTGCGTGCGCGTGACGCCGGCTTCGAGGTGGTCTACCAAGGCATCCGGCTGACGCCGGCGCAGATCGTCGCGGCCGCGGTCGAGGAGGACGTCGACGTCGTCGGCCTGTCCATCCTCTCGGGCTCGCACCTCGAGCTCGTGCCGATGGTGCTCGAGGGCCTGCGGGCCGCCGGGCTCGGCGACGTGCCCGTGGTCGTGGGCGGGATCATCCCGGACGTCGACGCCGTGACGCTGCAGCGCGAGGGCGTCGCCGCTGTCTTCACGCCCAAGGACTACGACGCGACCGCGATCATGGCGCGCGTGCTCGACGAGGTGCGTGCCGCGCACGGCCTGTCCCGGCTGGTCGGGAGCGGCGCGTGAGCGGGACGCGGGTGCTCGTGCTGCGCCACGGTCAGAGCGAGGGCAACGTCGCCCAGGTCTGGACCAGCTCGCTGGAGGGCTATCCGCTCACCGAGCGCGGCCGCGAGCAGGCGCGGGCGGCTGGGGAGCGGCTGGTCGACCGCGGCGTCACGGCGCTCTACGCCTCGCCGCTGCCGCGGGCGCAGCAGACCGCGCAGGAGGTCGGTGCCGTCCTCGGGCTGTCCGCGGCGACCCTGGTCGGGGTCCACGAGCTCGACGTCGGTGTCCACGAGGGCGAGCACGACGACACCGTCGGCCCGGTCGCGCTCGACGTGTTCAGCGCCTGGTGGCGCGACGAGGACCTCACGGCCGGCTTCCCCGGCGGCGAGACCGGTCAGCAGATCGTCGACCGGATGCGTACGGCGCTCGACTCGGTCGCCGACCGGCACGAGGGCACGACCTCGGTCGTCGTCTCGCACGGCGGCGCGATGGCCGTCGGGATCCAGTGGCTGTGCGACAACCTGGACGCTATGTTCGTGTCCCAGCACATCCTCGCCAACTGCGAGCTCGTCGAGCTGCGCCGCGACGCCGACGGCTGGCACTGCGAGGCCTGGGCGGGCCTTGCGCGCGACTGACAGTCGTCGCGCCAGGGCAGCAGGGTGACCGCGTCGGTCGCGTCCCCGAGGTTCTCGTGGGCCCGGATGGTCCCACCTGGGATGAACGCCTGGAAGACGTCCTCATCACGCAGTTCGTGCGCCGGCACCGTGCCGTGCTGGCGGGTGTGACCGCCGCAGCAACCGTCGCCATGGCGGCGGCCTTCTACCTCAGCACCCGTCCACCTCCGGACGACGGGGTCGTCCATGTGAGCATCGAGCCGGTGGCGACCGGCGTCGGGGACGCGCCCGCGGTCGTGTCCGAGGACGGCGTGATGATCCTGGGATACCGACTGACCCCCGACCGCGGCACGGACACCGTGCGAGCGCTCGGGCTGGTTGGTCCCGCCGTTCGCGCGTCGTCGGTGGAGCTCCGGACGGCGACGCTGCCCGGTCGAGCCGTCCTGGCCGACGTCTCCGTCGTGCCCGGGTGCGACGACCCGAGATCGGCCACGGCGACGCTGGCCGCCTACGGCCCGGTGCCTTCTGGTTCCCGGGCGTGCTCGTCGTCGTCGCGGTGGCGCTCGACCTGACGCTCGACCAGTGGCTGCTGCGGTCGCGTCCCGGCGAGGACCTCGGCGACGTCAACGGGACCGGCTCCAACCTGCTCGGCGTCGGCCTCGCGCTGCTCGCGTCGTTCGTGCTGCTGCCGGTGATCGCCATGACGGTCGGGGTCTGAGCTCAGCGGTCCGGGTCGCGCAGCACCCCGAGGCGCATCGCCGTGGTGACGGCCGCCGTCCGGTCGGAGACGCCGAGCTTGTCGAAGACGTGGAGCAGGTGGGTCTTCACCGTCGCCTCGCCGATGAACAGCTCCTTGGCGATGTCGCCGTTGGACATGCCGCGCGAGACCAGCGCCAGCACCTCCACCTCGCGCGCGGTGAGCTGGTCGTTGCTGCGCACCTGCCGCATCAGCTTCGCCGCCAGCGGGGGAGCGAGCACCGTCTCGCCGCGCGACGCCGTGCGGACCGCCTCGACGAGCTCGTCGCGCGGCGTGTCCTTGAGCAGGTATCCGGTCGCGCCCGCCTCGACCGCGCGCAGGATGTCGGCGTCGGTGTCGTACGTCGTGAGCACGAGGACGCGCGGTCCGCCCGTCGCGACGATCAGCGCGGTGGCCTCGACCCCGTCCATCACCGGCATCCGCAGGTCCATGAGCACGACGTCAGGACCGAGCTGTGCGGCGCGGTCGACACCCTCGCGGCCGTCGGAGGCCTCGCCGACCACGTCGATGTCGGGCTCATCCCCGAGGAGGCCGGACAGCCCGGAGCGCACGACCGGGTGGTCGTCGACGAGCAGCACCCGGATCACGGCACACGCACCCGGACGCGCGTGCCGCTGCCGGGATCGGAGGCGACGTCGACCAGACCGCCGACGATCTCCACGCGCGAGGCGAGGCCGTCGAGCCCGAAGCCCTCGCGAGGAGCGGCCGGATCGAAGCCCACGCCGTCGTCGGAGACCGTCACGGTCGCACCGTCCTCGTCGAACACGAGCACGACCTCGATCGACGTCGCCCCTGCGTGGCGACGCACGTTGGCGAGCGACTCCTGGGCCGCGCGCAGGGCCGTCACCTCGCTGCTGGGCGCGAGCGCCCGAGGAGTGCCGTCGACCGCGAACCGCACGGGCACGCCGGTCTCCGATGCGTGCCGGTCGGCCAGCCGCTGCAGCGCACCGACCAGGCCGTCGCGCTCGAGCGAGGGCGGGGCCATCGCGGCGACGAGGGCGCGAGCCTCGGCGAGGTTGTCGCGCGCCGTCTCCTGGATCTCCGCGAAGCGTCGGGCCGCATGCTCCTCGTCGCCGCGCCCGAGTGCCGACTCGCCGGCCTGCGACAGCATCACGATGCTGGTGAAGCCCTGCGCGATCGTGTCGTGGATGTCGCGCGCGATCCGCTCGCGCTCCTCGAGCGCTCCCGCCTCCCGCTCCGCGGAGGCGAGCTCGGCCTGCGTGGCCCGCAGCGCGGTGAGCAGGTCGCGGTTGCGCCGGCTCTCGCGGATGAGCCCGTCGATGTAGAGGCCGATGGCGAGCGCGAAGACGATGTAGCCGATCGCGCCGAGGCCGTTCCACAGCCAGGCGTCGCGCGTCCAGCCGCCGCGACCGACGAGCACGAGCGAGAAGGCGAGCGTGAGGACCACCGTCGCCGCGATCGACCCCTTGCGCGGCAGCAGCACGAAGACCTGCGGGTAGAGCGCGAACAGCAGCACCAGGGTGGCCGGGTCCTGCGCCTCGAGCGCGAGCAGCAGCACCCACGCCACCGCGAGGTAGGCGATGGCCCACGGCAGGCTCTGCCGACGCAGCGCGGTGAGGCCGATGAGGACGTACGCCGCGACGAGCAGCGCCAGCAGCAGGACGGGCTTGGCACCGTCACCGTTGGCCAGCACGATCGCCAACGCCGCAGCCACCATCAGGCCGAAGAGCAGGTGCCAGCCCGCGAGCGTGCGCGCGGCGAAGTCGGGCTCGTCGCAGGGCTCTGCGGTCCCTCGTCCGTCGAGCGCACGCCCGGCTGCGGTCATGACGTCAGGCCTGCCCACGCTTGTTCCAGCGGAAGAACACCAGGCTGAGCACGAGTCCACCGACGCACCACGCGATGAGGACGGCGGCACAGGCGGGGAGCTCCCACGACCCGGCCACCTCGAGAGACGCGGCGGAGTCGGGCAGGAAGACGCTGCGCATGGCCTGCGTGAGCCACTTGAGCGGGAAGAAGGAGGCGAACACCTGCATCCAGTGCGGCAGCTGGGAGAACACGAAGAACACACCCGACGTGAACTGCAGGACGAGGACGATGGGTGAGACGACGGCCGAGGCGCCCTTGCCGTTCTTCGGCACGACGGAGAACGCGATGCCCAGCAGCGTGCAGGAGATGAGACCGAGCACGCTGGCCCACAGGAAGGTGAACCACTTCGCGGGGTCGCTGGGCAGGTGCAGCTTGTAGAACACCACGCCGACCACCACGAGGATCGTGACCTGCGCGATGTACGCCACGAACACGAGCCCGATCTTGCCGATGAAGTAGGACACCTTCGGCATGGGTGTGCCCTGGAGGCGCTTGAGCGTGCCGTCGTCACGCTCCATCGGGATCGCGATCGCGAGGTTCTGGAACGACGTGTAGAGCACGCCCGAGGCGATCATCCCGGCGACGAAGTACTGCGCGAAGGTGATGCCGGGCCCGAGGTCCTGGTTGCCGAAGACCGAGCCGAAGATGACCAGCAGGAGCACCGGGAGCAGGAAGTTCCACACCGCGGAGTTGCGGTCGCGGAAGAAGGTCTTCAGCTCGATGCGCACGCGGCGCAGGCCGAGCGACAGCGGGCTCGGGGCGGGGGCGGAGCTCGTGTGCGGGGCGGTGGTGGTCGTCATGACGCCGGCTCCTCGTCGTCGCCGATCAGGGACAGATAGACGTCCTCGAGGCTGGGCCGGTGGACGGACAGCGCGGGGACCTCGCCGTCGTGGCGCCCGGCGAGCTCCTGCACGAATCTGGTGGGCTCGTGGGTCTCCTCGGTGCGCACCTCGTCGCCCTCGCGCCAGGACACGGTCGCGAGGGACTCGTCGCGACCGCCGAGCCGGGCGGGCACGTCGCAGGCGATCAGCCGCCCCCGGGAGATGACGCCGACGCGGTCGGCGAGCACTTCCGCCTCGTCGAGGTAGTGCGTGGTCAGCAGGATGGTCGTCCCCGTACCGCGCAGCCCGCGGATGAGCTCCCAGAACTCGCGACGCGCCTCCGGGTCGAACCCGGTCGTGGGCTCGTCGAGGAAGAGGAGCTCGGGGCCGCCGATGATGCCGAGGGCGACGTCGAGGCGACGGCGCTGCCCGCCCGACAGGTCGAACCCACGGGTACGCCGCTTCTCCGCGAGGCCGACCGACTCGATCACCTCGCCGACGTCGCGCGGCGACGGGTAGTAGCCGGCGAAGTGCGCCACGGACTCCTCGACCGTGAGGTCGCCGAGGTCGCTCGCACTCTGCAGGACGATGCCCAGGCGCGATCGCCAGTGACCGTCACCGTGCGCCGGATCGACGCCGAGCACCATGACGTCGCCAGCGTCGCGCTTGCGGTAGCCCTCGAGGATCTCGGTCGTGGTCGTCTTCCCGGCACCGTTGGGACCCAGGAGGGCGAGGACCTCGCCGCGCACGACGTCGAGGTCGACGCCGTCGACGGCTCGGGTCTCGCCGTAGTACCGGCGCAGTCCGCGCACGCGCACGGCCAGGTCAGCGCCCGGAGGGGCGGGGACGACGAGCGGTGTGGTGGTGGTCTCTGTGCTCATGGCTCCACCCTGCCGCACCGCGGTGCCGCACCGCAGCGAGCGGCCGGTGGTTCCTCACCTCCACCGACCGGTGGATGCGCCGGTACGCCTCGGCAGCGTCGCCTCAGAACAGCCGGGACTCGGAGTCGTCGAGCCCGCGCAGCGCGTCGTAGTCGAGCACCACGCACTCGATCCCGCGGTCGCCGGCCAGCACGCGGGCCTGCGGCTTGATCTCCTGCGCGGCGAAGATGCCGCGCACGGGCGCGAGCAGCGGGTCGCGGTTGAGCAGTCCGAGATAACGTGTCAGCTGCTCGACACCGTCGATGTCGCCGCGGCGCTTGAGCTCGATCGCGACCGACTTCCCGTCGGCGTCGCGGCACATGATGTCGACGGGGCCGATGGCGGTCGGGAACTCGCGGCGCACGACGCGCCAGCCCTCGCCGAGGACCTCGATCTGCGCGGCGAGCAGCGCCTGAAGGTGGGCCTCGACGCCGTCCTTGACCAGCCCGGGGTCGATCCCGAGCTCGTGCGCGCTGTCGTGGTGGACCTCGTCGAGCGTGATGACGAGCTTCTCGCCCGCCTTGTTCGTGACGGTCCAGGTGCCGACGCCGTCGTCGTCGACGTCGGTCGCGAGGGAGCACGGCGGGCTCATCCAGTTCAGCGGCTTGTAGGAGCCGCCGTCGGAGTGCACCAGCACGGATCCGTCGGCCTTCACGAGCAGCAGCCTCGTGGCGCTCGGCAGGTGGGCCGTGAGCCGTCCGACGTAGTCGACGGAGCACGAGGCGATGACGAGGCGCACGCGCCGACGCTACCTGCTCAGTAGAAGAACGCCAGGACGAGGCCCATGAGCGTGAGGCCCAGGATGTCGCCGCCGACCTCGATGGCCCAGACCTTGAGCCCCTGGCCGGCGAAGAGCCGGTGCCCGAGCGACGCGGCGGCGGCGATCCCGATGCCCACGGCAGCCCCGGTCACGGCTCCGAACGCCGGCGAGGCGTCCGTCCTGTCGTAGACCGCCATGGCGGCCTGCAGGACCCAGCACAGGGTCAGTGCCATGACGACGCTGCCCAGCACGGTCAGGCCGAAGACGACCCCCATGCCGAGGCCGCCCTCCTGAGCCGCCGGCGCCGAGGGGTCCTTGCCCAGGGCGCGCGCCCAGACCGGGTAGAAGGTCTTCGGCCCGAACCAGACGAAGTTGGCTACGAAGGCGACGACCACGGCGGCGAGCACGGCGAGCAGGTTCACGGTGACGGTCATGCCGCGACGGTAGCGGCCCCGACCGGGCTCCGGGGAGGGGTTCCTGCGAGGATCGGACCGGTCCTCGGCGGCGCGGTCCCTGTGCCCGTGCCGCGCCGGGGCCGTCCGTGCAGAGCGACTTCAGCGAGGAGCGACCATGTCGCGCGAGATCACCCGGATCGGCGTCGTCGGGCTGGGCACCATGGGTGCCGGCATCGCGGAGGTCTTCGCCCGCAGCGGCTACGACGTCGTGGGTCTCGACGCCAACGAGACGGCCGTCGAGCGGGGCCGCGGTCACGTCGAGGGCTCGACCGATCGTGCGGTGAAGCGCGGCAAGCTCACCGAGGAGGAGCGCGCCGAGGTCATCGGTCGGATCCGGTTCACCACCGACTACGCCGACCTCGCCGACCGCCAGCTCGTCGTCGAGGCGGTGCCAGAGAGCCTCGAGCTCAAGCGCGAGATCTTCGAGCAGCTCGACAAGGTCGTCGAGCCCGATGCCATCCTCGCCAGCAACACGTCGTCGCTGTCGGTCACCGAGATCGCCGTGGCCACCGCGCGCCCGTCGCAGGTCATCGGCATGCACTTCTTCAACCCCGCTCCCGTGCAGGCCTTCGTCGAGATCGTGAGCACCGTCGTCACCTCGCCCGACGTCGTCGAGGACGTGCAGGAGGTCGCGCAGAGCCTGGGCAAGCTGCCGGTCGTCGTCGGCGACAAGGCGGGCTTCATCGCGAACGCACTGCTGTTCGGCTACCTCAACCACGCGGCCTCGATGTTCGAGACGAAGTACGCGACGCGCGAGGACATCGACGCCGCGATGAAGCTCGGCTGCGGCCTCCCGATGGGTCCGCTCGCGCTGCTCGACCTCATCGGCCTCGACACCGCCTACGAGATCCTCGACACGATGTACAAGCAGGGTCGCGACCGCCTCCACGCGCCCTCGCCCGTGCTCAAGCAGATGGTCACCGCGGGCCTGCGCGGTCGCAAGACCGGTCGCGGCTTCTACACCTACGAGGCGCCGAACTCCCCGGTCGTCGTCCCCGACGCGCTCACGCCGTCGGCCGCCCAGGACGGCTCGGTCGCGACGCGTCCGGTCGAGAAGGTCGGCGTGGTCGGCTCGGGAACGATGGCCGTCGGCATCATCGAGGTCTTCGCCAAGGCGGGGTTCGACGTCCTCTACGTCGCTCGCGGCGACGACAAGGTGGGGAAGGTCCGCACCGGCCTCGAGCGCTCGCTCGACAAGGGCGTGGCCCGCGGCAAGCTCAGCGAGGCCGACCGCGACGCTGCGCTGGCGCGGGTCTCCGGCACGACGAAGCTCGACGACATGGCCGACCGCGACCTCGTGGTCGAGGCCGTGGTCGAGGACCTCGCCGTGAAGACCGTCCTGTTCGAGTCGCTCGACGAGATCTGCACGAAGGGCGCGATCCTCGCGACCACCACGTCGAGCCTGCCGGTCGTCGACCTCGCCGCAGCCACGAAGTTCCCGCAGGACGTCGTCGGCCTGCACTTCTTCAACCCGGCGCCGGTCATGAAGCTCGTCGAGGTGGTCTCGACCGTCGCGACCGCCGACGACGTCGTCGCCACGGCTGTCGACGTGTGCCGCCGCCTGGGCAAGCACCCGGTCACCTGCGGCGACCGTGCCGGCTTCATCGTCAACGCGCTGCTGTTCCCCTACCTCAACGACGCGGTGAAGATGCTGGAGGCCAACTACGCCTCCGCGGACGACATCGACACCGCGATGAAGACCGGCTGCGGCTACCCGATGGGACCGTTCGAGCTGCTCGACGTCGTCGGCCTCGACGTCTCGCTCGCGATCCAGCGCACGCTCTACCTCGAGTTCCGCGAGCCCGGCTTCGCGCCCGCGCCGCGCCTCGAGCACCTCGTGACCGCGGGCTACGTCGGCCGCAAGTCCGGCCGCGGCTTCCGCAGCTACGACGGCTGACGGCTGCGGTGGCACGGCGCAACCGGCGGGAGCCGTCGACCGAGCCGCGGCCGCTCGGCGGGGCGCACCAGGACGTCGAGGAGCACCCGGACGGCGACTGGGTCGTGCGGCGGATCTCGGGTGCGAGCGCGACGAAGGCCTACCGGTGTCCCGGCTGCGACCAGGAGCTCAGGCCCGGGACCGCGCACGTCGTGGCATGGCCGGCCGACCGCAGCGCCGGCGAGGAGGACCGCCGGCACTGGCACACCGCATGCTGGAACGCGCGCGGCCGCCGGGGGCCGGTGACCCAGCGCGGACGCGGTCCGCGACACTGAACCCCCCGAGCCCAGCCGACCCAGGAGCGCCGTGCCCGAGATCGTCGCGAACAGCGTGCTCCCCGCGCGCCGGGAGCCGCTCACCATCACGACCTCCGACGGGCTCCGCCTCGTGGGTGAGCTCGCGAGCCCGCTCGACCGCGATCCCGTCGCCACGATGGTCTGCCTGCATCCGCTGCCGACCCACGGCGGGATGATGGACAGCCACCTGTTCCGCAAGGCCGCGTGGCGCCTCCCGGCCCTCGCCGGCATCGCGGTGCTGCGGTTCAACACGCGCGGGACGGCGAGCGCGGCGGGCACGAGCGAGGGCGCCTTCGACGCCGGGGACGGGGAGGGGAACGACCTGCGTGCCGCCGTGGCCGACTCGCTCGAGCTCGGGCTGCCGCACCCGTGGCTCGTGGGCTGGTCGTTCGGCACCGACGTCGTGCTCCGGCACGGCGACATCGACCCGGTCGAAGGAGCCATCCTCCTCTCGCCGCCGCTGCGCTTCTCGACCGACGCCGACCTCGACCGCTGGGCCGCATCGGGCCGCCGACTCACCGCGCTCGTGCCGGAGCTCGACGACTACCTGCGGCCGGACGAGGCGCGCCGGCGCTTCGCGCGCGTGCCGCAGGCCGAGGTCGTCGCCGTCGAGGGCGCGAAGCACCTGTGGGTGGGGGAGAAGTACGTCAGGATCGTCCTCGGGGCGATCACCTCGCACCTGGTCGCGGGCTCGGGCCCGCTGCCGGACGACTTCGACGGACCGATGGAGAGGTGGAACGACCTGTGACCGGATTCCGACTCGACGGGCGCACGGCGCTCGTCACCGGAGCGTCGCGCGGCATCGGCCGGGCGATCGCCGAGACCTACGCCGAGGCCGGTGCCGACGTCGCCCTGCTGGCGCGCGACGCCGCGCTGCTCGAGGAGGTCGCGGGCGCCGTCCGGGCGCACGGTCGGCGCGCCGTCGTGCTCCCGTGCGACGTCACCGATGCGGAGGCGATCGGGGCCGCGGTCGCCCGCGCCACGATCGAGCTCGGCCCGATCGACGTGCTCGTCAACAACGCCGGTGGCAACTCCTTCACGATGCCGCTGGCCGGGATGCGCTTCTCCGGCTGGGAGAAGACGCTGCGCCTCAACCTCGACTCGCTCGTGCACACGATGCAGGCCGTGCTCCCGCAGATGCTCGAGCGCAAGACCGGCGCGATCGTCAACATCGCCTCGGTCGCGGGTCTGCGCGGTGCACCGCTCATGTCGCACTACGGCGCCGCGAAGGCCGCGGTCATCTCGCTCACGCAGTCGGTCGCCGTCGAGACGGCGTGGGCCGGCGTGCGCGTCAACGCGCTGGTGCCGGGCTGGATCGAGACCGACCTCACCGGCTTCCTGCGCGCCACCGACGAGGCCGAGAAGGGCACGCTCTCGCGCGTGCCGATGTCGCGCTGGGGACGCGTCGGGGAGATCGCCGAGCCCGCGCTGTTCCTCGCGTCGGACGCCGCCTCGTTCATGACCGGGCAGGTGCTCGTCGTCGACGGCGGCCTGTCGGCGATGCCGTGAGCGCCTGATGGCCCCCACCGTCGTGCTGCTGCACGCCTTCCCGCTCGATCGCCACGTGTGGGACGGCGTCGTCGACGCCCTGGCCGAAGCCGGCTGGGACGTCGTCGTCCCCGACCTGCGCGGCTTCGGCGAGTCGGCGTACGGCGAGGACGGGCCTGACGACGACCCGACGCTCGCCTGGATGGCGCGCGACGTCCTCGGCATCCTCGACCGCATGGGCGTGAGCGCCGCGGTGTTCGCGGGCATCTCGATGGGCGGCTACGTCGCGATGGAGATCGTGCGTCAGGACCCGGCACGGGTGGCCGGTCTGGCCCTGCTCGACACGAAGGGCACGGCCGACTCCGACGAGGCGGTGGCCAACCGGCTGCGCGTCGCGGAGTCCGTCATCGCCGCCGGCTCGACGCAGGCGCTGGCTCGCGCCATGGTCCCCAGCCTGCTCGGCGCGACGTCGCTCGCGGAGCGGCCGGAGGTCGTCGCGCAGGTCACGTCCTGGATCGAGGCGGCCGACCCCGCCGCGGTGGCCTGGGCGCAGCGTGCGATGGCGGTGCGCCCCGACTCGCTGCCCGACCTCGCGTCGCTGGCTGTGCCGGCCCTGGTCGTGTGGGGCGTGGAGGACGCCCTCAGCCCGCGCGCCGAGCAGGACCTCATGGTCGACGCGATGCGCGACGCCCGGCTCGTCGTCGTCACGGAGTCGGGCCACCTCAGCACCGTCGAGGCACCTGACGCGGTCGCTGACGCGCTCGTCACCTTCCTCGCCGACGTCCGCCGGCTGCCCGCGTCCAGCTGACGGCGGTCAGGCGGCGACGTTCCTACTGGCCGACGCCGAGCAGGTCGGCCAGGCGACGGACGTCGTCCCGGTGATCGTTCCAGGGGTCGTGAGTCTCCGCGTCGCGCGCCCGGGTGATGAGCACCGCGACATCGGGGTCCCCCCTCGGCCGCAGCGGCGAGGCGTCCCCCGTCGCGAGCTGCGTGCGCAGCCACTCGCCGTACTGCAGCTCGCGCCGTGGCCCAGCGCCACGGCCGGACCTCGTCCAGCCGCAGCACCGTGAGCTCCACGGGCCTCCGCGGAGCGCCGGACACTGCCATGACCGCGTCCGCGCTGGACCGGCGTGCCCCGCGAGCGGTGCACGTACGACGGCGAGGACATCGAGGTCGCTGTCCGGGCGCAGGCCCCGACCGGTGGCGGATCCGTACAGGTAGGCCGCGCCGAGGTCGTCGCCCAGGGTGCGTCGTGCTGCGGCGGCGACGTCGTCGACCTGCCGGGCATCGGCGGGGTCGAGCCTCATGGCGCGCACCCTAGCCAGCGGCGTGCGGGTCGTCGTGGTCGTTTCGACCACAGGCCTGAGCGATCAGGGGGCCAGCGACGGCCATGGGGCGGCGGCCTCGAGCTCGAAGGCGAGCTCGAGCAGCCGCCGCTCGTGGCCGAAAGGCGCGGCGAGCTGGACGCCCATGGGAAGGCCGTTCGCGGAGGTCCCGAGCGGCAGCGAGATCGCTGGGGAGCCCGAGACGTTCTGCAAGGGCGTGAACGACACGTAGCGCAGGACGCGCAGCAGGTGCGTCCGCGGATCGACGTCGGGGCCGAGGTAGCCGAGCAGCGGCGGCTCGTGAGCGAGCACGGGGAAGAGCACGACGTCGCAGGAGCCGTACGCGGACTCGTGGTCGCGTGCCAGCGCGCGCAGCCGACGCAGCGTGCCGGGCAGCAGCGCCGCCTGCTCGCGCGAGACGGCGGCGAGCTCGCGGGTGAACGGCTCGACGCGCGACGCGTCGAAGCCTTGGCCGAACTCGAGGCGGCCCAGCGTGCGGGCCAGACCGGCGAGAAGCCCCCAGTAGCGCAGGAAGTCAGGCCCGAAGGAGTCGTCGACGGGGTGGGGCACCTCGACGATCTCGTGGCCGAGGCCGGCCAGGAGGTCCGCGGTCGTCGACACGAGGGCCACGACCTCGTCGGACACCGGCAGACCCATCGGCGGGACGGTGACGACGCCAACCCGCAGCCGTGCGGCCGACGGACCCTCGACCCGACCGATCGGCGGCAGCTCCGGGGCGGGGTGCGCTGCTTCGGCCTCGGCGTAGTAGCGGGCGGTGTCGCGCACGGTGCGGGTGAGCACCCCCTGGACGGTGATGTCGACAGGCACCCGCGACACGATGTCGGGGAGGCGGCCACGCGTCGGCTTGAGCCCCACGAGCCCGCAGCACGATGCGGGGATGCGGATCGACCCGCCGCCGTCGTTGCCGTGCGCCAGCGGCACCACCCCGGCGGCGACGAGCGCGGCCGAGCCGCCGCTGGACCCGCCGGGCGAGCGCGCGAGGTCCCAGGGGTTGCTCGTGGCGCCGTTGCGCCGGGTCTCGGTCGTCGCGGTGAGCCCGAACTCCGACAGCGCGGTCTTCGCGACCGGCGACAGCCCCAGGCGCAGCGCGTGCGCGACCCACGGCGAGCTCGTCACGGCCGGGACGGCGTTCACCGCGAGCGAGCCGTGCGAGGTGACGTAGCCCGCGAGGGCCTCGTTGTCCTTGAACACCGTCGGTACGCCGGACAGCGGCGCGTCCTCGGTCGCGAGGCCTGCAGGCGGCTCGACGACCCAGCAGGTCACCGCGTTGAGCTGCGGCTGCACCCCCCGTGCCCGCGCGGTCGCCGCCGCGCGGAGCTCGGCGGCAGACACCTCGCGTCGCGCCAGCCGCTCGAGCAGACCGACCAAGTCGTCGCGCCCGAGGGCGTCGTCGGCGTCCGCGCCGACGCGAACCGCTGTCCCGCTCACGGTCAGATGTCGCGGAAGCGGTTGATCGCGTCGAGGTGCTGGGCCCGGAGCTCCTCGTCGAGGACGCCGAGACCCTCCTGCGGGGCGAGCGCGAGGACGCCGACCTTGCCCTGGTGAAGGTTGCGGTGGACGTCGTACGCCGCCTGCGCGGTGTCATCGAGCGTGTAGGTCTTGGACAGGGTCGGGTGGACCTTGCCGCGCGCGATGAGGCGGTTGGCCTCCCACGCCTCGCGGTAGTTCGCGAAGTGCGACCCCACGATGCGCTTGAGGTTCATCCAGAGGAAGCGGTTGTCGTACTCGTGCATGAAGCCCGAGGTGGAGGCGCACGTCACGATCGTGCCGCCCTTGCGCGCGACGTAGACCGATGCGCCGAACGTCTCGCGGCCCGGGTGCTCGAACACGATGTCGACGTCGTCGCCGCCGGTGAGCGCGCGGATGTCGGCCCCGAGGCGACGCCACTCCTTCTGGTCCTGGGTGTTCTCGTCCTTCCAGAACTTGTAGCCGTTGGCGCTGCGGTCGAGGATCAGCTCGGCACCCATGCGCCGGCAGATCTCGGCCTTCTCCGGCGAGGAGACGACGCAGATCGGGGTGGCTCCGCCGTTGAGCGCCATCTGCGTGGCGTAGGAGCCCAGGCCGCCGCTGGCGCCCCAGATCAGCACGAGGTCGCCCTGCTTCATGCCGGCGCCGTTCTGCGAGACGAGCTGGCGGTAGGCCGTGGAGTTCACGAGGCCGGGGACCGCCGCCTCCTCCCAGGTGAGGTGCTCGGGCTTGTGCAGCAGCTGGTTGGCCTTGACGAGCGCGACCTGCGCGAGGCCGCCGAAGTTCGTCTCGAAGCCCCAGATGCGCTGCTCCGGGTCGAGCATCGTGTCGTTGTGCCCGAGCGGGCTCTCGAGCTCGACGGACAGGCAGTGCGCGACGACGCGGTCGCCCGGCTTCCAGGTGTGGACGCCGGGTCCCGTGCGCAGCACGATGCCGGACAGGTCCGACCCGACCTGGTGGTAGGGCAGGTCGTGGCGCTTGGCGAGGGGGTTGATCCGGCCGTAGCGCTCGAGGAAGCCGAAGGTCGAGACGGGCTCGAAGATGCTCGACCACACGGTGTTGTAGTTGACCGAGCTGGCCATCACCGCGACGAGGGCCTCGCCCGGACCGAGCTCGGGCAGCGGCACGTCCTCGACGTGGAGGGACCGGCGCGGGTCCTTCTCCTTCGTCGTGAGGCCCGCGAAGATCTGCTCCTCGTCCTTGTGCACGGTGACCGCGCGGTAGGAGTCGGGGATCGGGATCGCGGCGTAGTCCTCCGCCGTGGCGGAGCCGCTCAGGATCGCGTCGAGGATCTGCTTCACGTCGCCCTCCGGGGGTCGGCGCTGGTGGTGCGGTACGCGGCGGTCGCGTCCGTCTCCGACGCTAGCGACCACCTCTCCCGGGGCCCGGGAGGGGGGTCAGTGCGGGGTCGCGGCGGGCTCGACGAGCTCGATGAGGACTCCGCCGGCGTCCTTGGGGTGGACGAAGTTCACCCGTGAACCCGCGGTGCCGCGGCGCGGGGCGTCGTAGAGCAGGCGCAGCCCGGCGTGGCGCAGGCGGGCGGCGGCCTCCTCCACGTCGGTCACCCGGAACGCGACCTGCTGGATGCCCTCGCCGTTGCGCTCGAGGAACTTGCCGATCGCCGTGTCGGGCGACAGCGCGGACAGCAGCTGGATGCAGGAGTCGCCGATCCCGACCATCGCCTCCTCGACGCCCTGCTCCTCGTTGGTCTCGCGGTGCACGAGGGGCAGCCCGAAGGCGCGGCCGTAGAAGGCGATGGCCGCGTCGAGGTCGCGCACGGCGAACCCCACGTGGTCGATGGCGGTGACGACGGGTCCGAGGACCTCAGCGGGGGAGGGGGAGCTCACAGCAGTATCGTGACGCGTACCCATCCCGGTGTCGAAGGAAGGTCCCCCATGAGCGTCGGAACCACGGTCATCGTCGCCGGAGCGCGCACCCCGATGGGCCGCCTCCTCGGTTCGCTCAAGGACTTCACCGCGGCCGACCTCGGCGGAGTCGCGATCAAGGCCGCGCTCGAGCGCTCGGGCGTCTCGCCCGACCAGGTCGACTACGTGATCATGGGCCAGGTCATCCAGGCGGGTGCCGGCCAGATCACCGCGCGCCAGGCGGCGGTCAAGGGCGGCATCTCGATGGACGTGCCCGCGCTGACGATCAACAAGGTCTGCCTCTCCGGCCTCGACTCGATCGCGCTCGCCGACCAGCTCATCCGCGCCGGCGAGTTCGAGATCGTCGTCGCGGGCGGCATGGAGTCGATGACCCAGGCGCCGCACCTGCTGCCGAAGTCGCGCGAGGGCTACAAGTACGGCGACGTCACGCTGATCGACGCGATGGCGTTCGACGCCCTCACGTGCGCGTTCGACCAGGTGGCGATGGGGATCTCCACGGAGAACCACAACAGGCGCTACCCCGTTGCCACCCGCGAGGCGCAGGACGCCTTCTCGGCGCGCTCGCACCAGCTCGCCGCTGTCGCCGCCAAGAACGGCGTGTTCGCGGAGGAGATCGCCCCCGTCGAGATCCCGCAGCGCAAGGGCGACCCGATCGTCTTCGCCGACGACGAGGGCATCCGCCCCGACACCACCGCCGAGTCGCTGTCGAAGCTGCGTCCCGCCTTCGCGAAGGACGGCACGATCACGGCGGGTTCGTCATCGCAGATCTCCGACGGCGCCGCGGCCGTGGTCGTCATGAGCAAGGCGAAGGCCGAGGAGCTCGGCCTGTCCTGGCTCGCCGAGATCGGCGCCCACGGTGTCGTCGCCGGCCCCGACGCCTCGCTCCAGGAGCAGCCGGCCAACGCGATCCTCAAGGCGCTCGGCCGCGAGGGCCTGTCGGTCTCCGACCTCGACCTCGTCGAGATCAACGAGGCCTTCGCTGCCGTCGGCATCGTGTCGGTCGACAAGCTCGGCGTCGACCCGGAGAAGGTCAACGTCAACGGCGGCGCCATCGCGCTCGGCCACCCGGTCGGCATGAGCGGGGCGCGGATCGTGCTCCACCTCGCGCTCGAGCTCAAGCGTCGTGGCGGCGGCATCGGCGCTGCGGCGCTGTGCGGCGGCGGCGGTCAGGGCGACGCCCTCATCGTGCGCGTGCCGTCGGCCTAGTGGGTCAGGCCTCCCCGGTCGCGGACCTCGTCGCGAGGGCCCGCGAGGGACAGCCGCGCGCCGTGGCGCGGCTGATCTCCTACGTCGAGGACGGCGCGCCCGTCATGCGCGAGGTCACCTCGGCGCTCGCGCCCTTCGCCGGCCGCGCGCACGTCGTCGGCCTGACGGGCTCTCCGGGCGTGGGCAAGTCCACGACGACGTCAGCGCTGGTCGCGGAGTACCGCGCGCGAGGCCTGCGCGTGGGCGTCCTCGCCGTCGACCCGTCGTCGCCGTTCTCCGGCGGCGCGCTGCTCGGCGACCGCGTGCGGATGCAGGACCACGCCACCGACCCGGGCGTGTTCATCCGGTCGATGGCGTCTCGCGGCCACCTCGGGGGGCTCGCGTGGGCCACGCCGCAGGCGGTCCGTGTGCTCGACGCCGCGGGCTTCGACATCGTGCTGGTCGAGACCGTCGGCGTAGGTCAGAGCGAGGTCGAGGTGGCCGGAGCCGCGGACACGACGGTCGTGCTCCTCGCCCCCGGCATGGGCGACGGCGTCCAGGCGGCGAAGGCCGGGATCCTCGAGATCGGCGACGTGTTCGTGGTCAACAAGGCCGACCGCGACGGCGCCGACTCGACCGTGCGCGAACTGCGCCACATGATCACGCTCGGCTCCGGCCCCCGGTCGGGCTCGAGCGACGACCCGTGGGCGCCGCCCGTGCTCAAGACCGTGGCGGCGCGTAAGGAGGGGATCGGCGAGGTCGTCGCCGCGCTCGACGACCATCTCGTGTGGCTCACCCGCACGGACGCCCTCGTCGAGCGCCGTCGGGCACGGGCCGAGTCCGAGATCGAGGCCATCGCGTTCGGCATGCTGCGCTCGCGGATCGGTGACCTGCGCGGCGACGCGCGCCTCGAGTCGCTGGCCGCGCGGGTCGTCGACGGGACGACCGACCCGTACGCCGCTGCCGACGCCCTCGTCGCCGGTCTCGCGCTGTAGCGCTGCCCGGCACGCATCAGACGCGGGCGGCCGCGCGCTCCACGGTGAGCAGGCTCTCCTCGGCATGCTCCGCGTGGTACGCCGTACCTCCGCCACGGAGGCCGAAGAGCCGCTTGCTCCAGAGCAGCCACACGACGGCCGCGATGTTCACCGCGAGCGCGAGGACACGCAGCACGGTGACCTTGTTCATCAGCTCGTGGATCTCCAGCGGCAGGAACACGCTGGTCGCGACGACGGCGAAGTACTCGCCCCAGCGCTTGACCATCCAGAGGCCGACGGCCTCGGTCGCCTGCAGCGCGGAGTAGGCGAACACACCGACGGCGATCCACGCCAGCGCCGTCGCGGACAGGCCGAGCGCGTCCTGCGCCCAGCGGGTGATGAACGAGCCGTCGATGTTCCAGCCGATCTGGTCGGCGAACGGGCGCAGCAGCGGGAAGTCGGCGTCCCACGCGCTCTGGATCGCGTCCTTGTTCCCGCGGAACCGCAGGATCCCCACGCCGAGCAGCAGGAGCAGCAGGGCCTTGAACGCGCGCTCGCACGCGAGCAGCCGCATGATCACGCGGTCGCGCAGCAGCCGACCGCGCGGGACCTCGGGCGCGGCGTCGGCCGGGCCGCTGCCGGCCGGACCGCCCACGGCGAAGTCGCCGCAGCGCAGACAGCGCCACGCCTCGCCCGCGGGAGTGGTCACGTGCAGCCGCTCGCGCAGCGCCGGCTCATCGGGCGCGTACGTCGCGTGCCCGTGCCGGGAGCAGTGCCGCAGGTTCCAGTCCACGTCGGAGACTCTAGGCCGGGCCCGGTCCTGCTGAGCCACCACGCGTGCGGGTCGTGCTGCCAGGATGGGCGGCGTGCAGCTGACCCCCTCCGAGCGTGACCGCCTCCTGCTCTTCACGGTCGCCGAGCTCGCGCGCTCGCGTCGCGCCCGAGGCCTGCGGCTCAACGTCCCCGAGGCCACGGCGTTGATCGCCGACGCGGTCGCCGAGGCGGCCCGAGACGGCAAGCGGCACGAGGAGGCGATCGAGGTCGGCCGCTCCGTCCTCGGTCCCGACGACGTGCTCCCCGGCGTCTCCGACGTGCTCTACGACGTGAAGGTGGAAGCCCTCTTCGACGACGGCACGCGCCTGGTCGTCGTGCCCGACCCGATCGGCGCCGCGTCCCTCGGCGGAGATGCCCCGGGTGCCGTGACCGTGGCGGCCGCGCCCGAGCGCGACGAGGCAGCCGACGCGGCGCGCCGCGCCGGCCTCGACGTCGTCGAGGTCGAGGTCGCGAACACCGCGACGGTGCCGATCACCGTGACGAGCCACTTCCACTTCCTCGAGGTGAACCCGCGGCTGTCGTTCGACCGGGCAGCGGCGTACGGCCGTCACCTCGACATCGCCGCCGGGTCGAGCATCACGTTCGAGCCGGGGGAGTCGCGGCGCCTGGAGCTGGTGGCGATCCGCGGCGAGCGCGTCGTCGTCGGCATGGCCGGGTTCGTCGACGGCCCGCTCGACGCGCCTGGCGCGAAGGAGCGCGCGCTGGACCTGCTGCGCGCCACGGGATTCCTGGACAGTGCCTACGCCGGCAGCCCGCCCGATCCCGAGAGCGCCGTCGGTCGCGTGCGGGAGCACCTCGCGGCGCACCCGGAGGTGCAGGCATGACGCTCAACCCGAACGCCCAGGCCTCGACGTACGGCCCGCGCACCGGCGACCGCGTCCGCCTCGGCGACACCGGACTGGTCGTGCAGGTCGAGGCGCACAGCCAGCCCGACGACGACGAGTTCCTCCTCGGCTTCGGCAAGACCGGGCGCGACGGCATCGGCATCCGCGCGGTGACCACCGCCGAGTCCGTCGACGTCGTCATCACGAACGTGCTCGTGATCGACGCGGTCCTCGGGATCCGCACGGCGAGCATCGGCATCAGCGGCGGCCGGATCGCCGGCGTCGGTCGTGCCGGGAACCCCGACACGAACGACGACGTCGACATCGTGATCGGCACCGGCACGATCGTGATCAACGGCGAGGGGCTCATCGCGACCGCAGGAGCCGTCGACACCCACGTGCACCTGCTCTCCCCGCGCGTGATGGAGGCGGCTCTCGCGTCCGGCGTCACCACGGTGATCGGCCAGGAGTTCGGACCGTTCTGGGGCGTCGGGGTCAGCGGTGCCGGTCCGCTCCGGTCCGCGTTCGCCGCGTTCGACGCCTATCCGATCAACGTCGGCCTGCTCGGTCGCGGCTCGGCCTCGCGCCGCGGCTCGATGGTCGAGGGTCTCGAGGCGGGCGTGTGCGGCTTCAAGGTGCACGAGGACACCGGCGCGCACCTTCGCTCGCTCGACACCTGCCTCACGGTGGCCGAGGAGTACGACGTCCAGGTGGCCGTCCACACCGACGGGCTCAACGAAGGGCTGTCGGTCGAGGACACGCTCTCCGTGTCCGACGGCCGCGTGTTCCACGCGTACCACGTGGAGGGCTGTGGAGGCGGGCACACGCCGGACGTCCTGCGGCTCGCGGGGGTGCCGCACGTGCTCGCGTCGTCGACGAACCCGACGCTGCCGTTCGGCCGCGACGCAGTGGCCGAGCACTTCGCGATGATCATGAACGTCCACGCGCTCAAGCCCGACCTGCCGAGCGACGCCGCGATCGTGCACGCGCGCGTGCGTGCCGCGACGATGGCCGCGGAGAACGTGCTGCACGACCGCGGCGTCATCCCGATCACGTCGAGCGACGCCCAGGGCATGGGGCGTGCGGGGGAGACCGTGCGCCGCACGTTCCAGCTCGCCTCGGTGCTCAAGCCCGCTGACGACGACAGCCCGCACGACAACGACCGCGTGCTGCGCTACCTCGCGAAGCTCACGGTCAACCCCGCGCTCGCCCACGGGCTCTCCCACGAGGTGGGCTCGCTGCAGACCGGTCGGATGGCCGACGTCGTGCTCTGGTCGCCCGCGTCCTTCGGCGCCAAGCCCTATCTCGTGCTCAAGTCGGGCCTCCCCGCGTGGGGCACTGTCGGCGACCCGAACGCCGTCGTCGACGTCGCCGAGCCGCGGCAGATCGCCGCACAGTTCGGCGGCATCGGCGGGGCGGCGGTCGACCTCGCGGTCGTCTTCACCAACGGTGCCGCGGTCGACGCCGGGTCCGACGTCTTCCCGACCCGTCGGCGTCGCGTCGCCGTGCGCGGCTGCCGCGACGTGGGTCTCGCGCAGATGGTCCGGCACCGAGCCTCGGCCGGCGTCGTCGTCGACCCACGCGGCGGACGAGTCGAGCTCGACGGCGAGGAGCTGCGGATGGAACCGGTCGCGCAGGTGCCGCTCAGCCGCCTGTACTTCCTCTAGCGCGACGGTCCCCGAGACAGCGGTACGACGTGGCAGGTCATCGCTTCCCTGCCTGAAACCTCGTAAAACACAAGGGTTTGCGGGGTTTCAGGCAGGGAAGCCGTCGTGTGGTGCGTGGTGCGCCGGATGCCGGACAGAGAGCGGCGGCAGGCGGAGGAGCGCGGTGGCCGAGCGGACGGGCCGGCAGGGGACGGGTCAGGCGGGCGGGACGCGCAGGGCGACGAGCACGGCGCTCGTGAGCGTCTCGATGAAGTCGTCGTCGACCTCGGCCTCGCGGACGAGGACGCGGTGGAGCAGGGCTCCTGCGAGGACGTCGTAGAGCAGGTCCAGCCGGGAGTCGGCCAGCCCGCGGGTGATCTCCCCACGGGCGACCGCGCGGTCGAGTCCGTCGGCGACGATCTGCCGCGCCGGCGTGATGACGCGTCCTTCGACCGCGGCGCGCAGCGCGGGGTCGCGGCCGGCCTCGGCGACCACAGCGAGGTAGGCGGCGCGGGCAGCAGGTCGGCTGTAGACGTCGGCGCAGGCCCGGATCGCGTTGCCGATGTCCTCCGCGGCGCCGCTGCCAGGAGCGGTTCGGGCCGCGGCCACCAGCTGGGCGACAGCCGCGACCGCGAGGTCGGCGCGGGAGGTGAAGCGGCGGTAGACGGTGGTCTTGGCCACGCCGGCGCGGGCGGCGACGCCCTCCACGGTGAGCGCGGCCCAGCCGTCCTCGGCCAGCACGGCCCGGGTGGCCTCGAGGATCGCCTCGTCGGCGGCGACCGAGCGCGGACGACCGCGACCGCGCGTCGCGGTCGGGTCGGAGATCTCGGTGGCGCCGCTCATCGGGAGCACTCTCCCATGCCCGGGCACCGCTGCGGTGTTCCTCGTGGACGGTTTGACTGCTCGAGGGGATACTAATACGATACGGAGCGTAGGGTAATTACTCGAGAAGGAGGCCGTCATGGCTGCCACGCACACCGTCCGCGTCCCGCAGGCGACCCGCACGTCCTCGACCACCACCGCCGCCGGCGGGACGACCGCAGTCGCCGCGCAGGACCGCCGCCTCTGGCTCCAGGTCGGGCTCGCGTCCGCGGTCGGTGCCACCGCCGCGATGCTCGGCACCTGGGCGATCGTCGCCACCCAGACGCTCCAGATGCACTTCTGACCGACCCCTCGTCGCCGACGCCGACGACGTCCGTGCCGGATGGGATGATGGCGCGGTGAGCACCTCGTTCCCGCCGTCCCGGGTCCCGCTGCGCGGGGCCGTCGACCTGGCCGCGATCGCCGCGGCCCGCGAGGCCCAGGCCGCCGCCGAGCAGCGGCTGGCCTCGGGCGAGGTCCCGCCCCCGGCGTCCCTGGTCGTCGAGGCCACCGAGGCCACCTTCCAGACCGAGGTCATCGACCGGTCCTTCCAGGTCCCGGTGATCGTCGATCTCGGCACCGCGCGCTCCCAGGCGAGCGCCCTGCTCAGCCCCGTCCTCGAGAAGCTCGTCCGTGACGACGCCGGCGCGTGGCTGCTCGTGCGCATCGACGCCGAGCTCGAGCCTCGCATCGCCCAGGCGCTGCAGGCCCAGGCCGTGCCGACCGTCTACGCCATCATCAAGCAGCAGCCCATGGTGCTGTTCGAGGGCGTCGCCGACGAGACCCGGGTCCGCCAGATCCTCGACGAGGTCCTGCGCGTCGCTGCCGCCAACGGCCTCACCGGTCGGGTCGGCGACCCCGCGGCGGTCCCCGACGAGCCCGAGGCCGACCCGCGCTTCGACGCCGCCTACGACGCGATCGATGCGGGCGACTGGGACGCCGCCGACGCGGCTTACCGCGACATCCTGAGCACCCACCCCGCGGACCCCGACGCCCAGGCGGGGATCGGCCAGGTCGCGCTGCTGCGCCGGACCGACGGCGCCGACCCGGTCGCCGTGCTCGCTGCCGCCGACGCGGCACCGGACTCGCTCGAGGCTCAGGCGCTCGCCGCCGACGTCGAGCTCCTCACCGGGCGCGTCGACGAGGCCTTCGCACGGATCGTCGAGCTCGTCCGGCGTACCTCCGGCGACGAGCGGGCGGCCGCGAAGGACCACCTCATCGGGCTGTTCGCGCTCGTCGGCGACGCCGACCCGCGGGTGGGCAAGGCGCGGACCGCGCTCGCCAACGCGCTGTTCTGAGCCGCGGCGCCAGCCCGTTCAGCGGCGTCGCTTCTCCTCGCGCGGGACGCTGCCGTCGTAGGCGTAGTCCTCGTAGGAGCGGGAGTCCTCGCGCGGCTCGAGGTGGGTGCTGACGTTCACCTGGTCGAGCGCCGCACGGATGTCGTCCTCCACGCCCTCGACGAGGTCGTGGGCGTGCTGCACGGTCCAGGCGCCCGGGACGAGCACGTGCACGCTGACGAACCGCTGACGCCCGCTCTCGCGGGTCTGCAGGCCGTGGAACGCGACGTCGTCGCTGCGGTGCTCGTCGAGGACCGCGGTCACGATCGCGACGTCCGTGGGCGACAGGGCGGCGTCGAGCAGCGAGGTGGTCGACGAGGCCACGAGCCGCCAGCCCATCCAGAGGATGTTGACCGCCACGGCGATGGCGACGAGGGAGTCCAGCGGCAACCATCCGGTGACCGCGACCATGCCCACGCCGACGACGACTCCCACCGACGTCCACACGTCGGTCATGAGGTGCTTGCCGTCGGCCACGAGCGTGGCCGAGCGGTGCTGCCTGCCGACCCGGATGAGCAGCCAGCCGACGGCGCCGTTGACCGCTGTCGCGAGCAGCGTGATCGCGAGGCCGATCCCGAGGCTCTCGAGCGGCTGAGGGTGCAGCAGGCGCTGCACCGCGGAGACGATGATCAGGGCCGCGGCCACGAAGATCATGAGGCCTTCGATGCCCGCGCTGAAGTACTCCGCCTTGCCGTGGCCGTAGTGGTGGTTGTCGTCGGCGGGTCGCGCGGCGATCGTGAGCGCCACGAGGGCGATCACGGCGGCGACGAGGTTCACGACCGACTCCGCCGCGTCCGAGAGCAGCCCTACCGACCCGGTGAGGAGGTAGGCGCCGGTCTTGAGCGCGATCGTGACGACCGCCGCGGCGATCGACAGCCAGGCGAACTTCGTCAGCCCCACGCTCTCGGTCGTGGCGGCCTTGGGGTCGGTCACGTCGGGCACCTCCTTCGTGCCCGGACAGTCTCTCAGGACGCGGCGTCAGTGTCCGGCCGGCAGCTGCTGGGTGATGCAGTGGACGTTGCCGCCGCCGAGCAGGATCTCCCGGCCGGGCACCGTCCGCACGGTGCGCCCGGGGAACAGCTCCTGGTACGCCGCCACCGCGGCCGCGTCGTGCGGGTCGTCGAACACCGGCAGCACGACGATGCCGTTGCCGAGGTAGGAGTTCACGTAGGAGCCCGCGAGCCGCTCGCCCGCGACGCGCGGCTGGGACCCGGGCACGGAGTCGACGCCCCCCGCCTCCTCGGCCGTGAAGGTGAGCGGACCCGGCTGGTGGATCTTCACGACCCGGAGCGGCCGTCCGGCGGCGTCGGTCTCCCGCTCGAGGATGGTCAGAGCCTCGGCGGAGCGCTCGTACTGGGGGTCGGACTCGTCGTCGGTCCAGGTGAGCATCACGACGCCCGGTGCGGCGAAGCGGGCGAAGTTGTCGATGTGCCCGTCGGTCTCGTCGAGGAAGACCCCGCGCGGGAGCCAGATCACCTTCGACGTGCCGAGATGACTGTGCAGCTGCTCCTCGATCTGCTCGCGCGACAGGTGCGGGTTGCGGTTGTCGTTGAGGAGGCACTCCTCGGTCGTGAGCACCGTGCCCTCGCCGTCGATGTCGATCGAGCCCCCCTCGAGGACGAGGTCGGGGCGGTAGACCGGCACCCGCTCGAGGTCGCAGATCTTCGGGCCGACGAGGTCGTCGGCGTCCCACGGGAAGTAGAGACCGCCGCGCAGCCCGCCCCAGGCGTTGAAGCTCCACGACACGCCGCGCACGTCGCCGGCGTCGTTCACGACGAAGCTCGGCCCGGTGTCGCGCACCCAGGCGTCGTTGGTCGTGGTCTCGACGAGACGCACGTGGTCGGGGAGAAGGCCGCGGGCCACGGCGTACTGCCGCGCCGACACCAGCACGGTGACGGGCTCGGCCTCGGCGATCGTCTCGATGAGCGTGCGCCACGCGCCCTGCGCGGGCTTCGCACCCAGCCGCCAGTTGTCGGTGCGCTCGGGCCACACGAGGAAGCAGCCGCGGTGGGCGTCCCATTCGGCCGGCATGCGGTAGCCGTCGTCGGCGGGGGTGGAGGTGAGGGTCGCGGACATGGGCGTCAGCGTGCCAGACCCGCGAGCGTTTCAGCCCGAGGGGGCACGACCGGCCCGGGTGCCTGCCACGGTCGCCCGGACCGGTCGCACGTCGAGTGTCACACGATTCGCTGGGTCCAGACGAGTCCCGCCGTGGCGGCGGCGATCGCGAGGAGCAGGGCGATGCCGGCGAAGAACGCAGTGACCTCCTGCGTCTTGACCTCGTAGGCCACCGAGCTGCCGATCTTGGCGTAGATGTCGCCGAGCTGACCGGCCGTCTCCGCGGTGAACGAGCGTCCGCCGCTGAGCTTCGCGATGGTGGCCATGGCGTCGACGTCGGTCGGGACGGGCACGTCCTGGCCGCGAACGTTGACCGTGCCGTCGGCGGTGCCGAACGCGATCGTCTCGATCGGCACGCCCGCGGTCTTCGCCTCGATGGCCGCGTCGTTCGCCGCCTGCACCGGGTCCTGCCCGTCGGCTGCGATGGTCGGGGTGCCGTCGCTCATGAGCACGATGGCGGTCGGCGCCTTGCTGGCGGAGTCGCTGGCCGGCAGGCCCTTGATCGCCGCGAGCGACGTGCGGATGCCGTCGGCGGTCGCCGTCCCGGGGCCCACCTCGAGGTTGCCCAGCGCGTTGAGCACCTGGGCGTGGTCGTCGGTGGGGGGCACGACGAGGCGCGAGGACACGTCGAAGGTCACGAGCCCGACCTGCACGGTGTCGGGGAGGCCCTCGACGAAGACCCGTGCCTGCTCCTCCGCGGCCTGCAGCCGGTTCGGTGACACGTCGGTCGCCGCCATGGACGCCGAGGTGTCCAGGGTGAGCAGGATCGTGGCCCGCTCGCGCGGTGTCGGCAGCGCCATCACGGGCTGGGCGAACGCGATCGTGAGGACGACGAGGGACGCCAGGGCGCCGGCCGCGGGGAGGTGCCGCTGCCAGCCGGAGCGCTTGGGCGCCACGGAGTCGAGCATCGAGAGGCTCGTGAACTTCACGACCTGCGCGTGCCGACGCCGCTGCACCAGGACGTAGGCGACCAGCAGGACGATCGGTGCCACGAGGAGCACGAGCCGCCAGGCGGACAGGAAGGTCATCGCAGGGCCAATCCGGGTGTGGGGACCGCGCCCGTGGACGCGGCCGA
>JADGOZ010000086.1 GCA_017882705.1 Candidatus Nanopelagicales bacterium
GACGCCGTCGGCGAAGCTGGAGCCGCGGCGCAGGAGATGGGCACCGTCGTTGTGGTCGGGGTGCGCCATCCGGACGTGCGCCGTCAGGGGGATCAGCGGGAGGCCGTCGGCTCCCGTCGCACGGAAGTCCGGCTCGTCGTGCTCGAGCTGCTCCCCCAGCGGCGCGCCGCTGCCCTTGTAGCGATCGATCGCCTGCTCCTGCTCGCGCAGCGAGACCCGGTCCCAGGTCTCGATGTGCATCCGGATCCGGCGGCTGAGGTGTCGAGGTTGTGCGTTCCGTCCTTGAAGCCCTGCAGCTTGCGGGGCGTCGCTCCGTCCGCCGCGACGATCGCGGTCGGCGCGAACGCGCGCGACATCGCCGCGATGCTCCAGAGCTGGACGGACGCCGCGCGGTGTCGGGGGTCGTGTCCGCCGCGAAGCGGTCGTGGGCGCCCGTCGAAGCGGCACCCAGACCCGCCAGGCCGGCGGCGGCGCCCACGGCGGCCACTCCGAGGACGTGCCGACGCGACACCCGTCCGCCGCTCACGAGCCGACGCTCACGGTGAACCGGGACAGCGACTCGGACAGGGCGGCCAGGCCGACCGCGAGCTCCCGGACCTGTGCCGGGGTCAGGTCCGAGTAGGGCTCGAAGCCGACGACGGTCCGGTGACGGTCGAGGGCCAGTTGCACTGCGGCGAACCCCAGCTCGATGCGCTTGGCCAGGAAGGGGTCCCGGTCCTCGACCATGGTCGCCACGAGGTCATAGGCCTTCTTCGCCCCGTCGACCTCGGCCTGGGCGTCCCAGAGATCGGTGTGGGAGTAGGTCTCCTCCTCGCCGACGAGCGCGTGCGTGGCGAGCGAGGCGAGCTGCTCCAGCGCGGACTCCGTCACCTGGTCCGAGGTCAGCGACACGGTGGCGAGCCGAGCCACGAGGTCGTCGGTGTCCGCCAGCAACGCATCCGCCACCGGGGCCGTGTCGGCGAGCGACCGAGTCGTCCACAACGCCTTCTCGAGCCGGTGCCAGCCCCACCAGGTGTCGTCGCCGCCGAGCTCGACAGCCTGTCCGTCGAGACGTCGGGCGAGCTCGCGGTAGGTGCCAGCGACGGGCTCGTTCCGCTTCCAGTAGGTCCGAGCGGGGGCATAGAGCTGCTTCGCCCGGGCGAGGTCCCCCGTCGTCACCGCCGCCACGAACTGAGCCGTGGAGGAGCGCAGCTGGCTCGCCTGCGCACGGACCCAGGACAGGTAGGCCGCCACCATCGCGTCCCGCTCCGCCGTCTCGCCCCCGGTCGGCCTGCCGCCTCGTGCCCAACCCATCCGGCCGGTGCCGCAGAGCCGGTCGTCGGGGACCGCGAGGCGCAGCCGGACACGGCCGTCGCAGTCACGAGCAGGACAGCGACGGCCGCAGCAGCGTGCGCCGAGGCGCGGCCGATACGGCTCACGGCGTGGATAGTCCCACCCGTCGCCGGTCCGTGCGGGCCAAACGCCGACGCCTTGACGCGATCTGCGGTTTCTGCAGACTGCGCGTGGGCGCCCTCCCGCGGGCCCGTCGACTGCTGGCCGTGACTCTCCGAGAGCCACGTACGCCGAGTGAGGCCGACGGCTGAGCACGGCGCGCGGGTCGGCGCCGATCAGCCCGACAGCGCCGACGCGACGACGGCGCGGGCCTCCTCCTGGACGGCCGCGAGGTGCTCGGCCCCGCGGAAGGACTCGGCATAGAGCTTGTAGACGTCCTCGGTGCCCGACGGACGGGCGGCGAACCACGCGTTCTCGGTGCAGACCTTGAGCCCGCCGAGCGGTGCGCCGTTGCCCGGCGCGGTCGTCAGGGTCGCGGTGATCGGCTCCCCCGCGAGCTCGGTCTCCGTGACCTGCTCCGGGGAGAGCCTTCCCAGGATCGCCTTCTGCTCGCGCGTCGCGGGTGAGTCGATGCGCGCGTACGCGGGCTCGCCGTACTCCTCGGTCAGTCCGCGGTAGAGCTCCGACGGCGAGCTGCCGGTTGCCGCCAGGATCTCCGAGGCGAGCAGGCACAGGATGATGCCGTCCTTGTCGGTGGTCCACACCGAGCCGTCGCGCTGCAGGAAGCTCGCGCCCGCGCTCTCCTCGCCGCCGAACGCGACCGAGCCGTCGAGCAGCCCGGGCACGAACCACTTGAAGCCCACGGGCACCTCGAGCAGCCGCCGGCCCAGGCCGGCGACCACGCGGTCGATCATCGACGAGCTCACGAGCGTCTTGCCGACCGCCGCGTCGCGCGACCAGCCGTCGCGGTGCGAGTAGAGGTAGCTGATCGCCACCGCGAGGAAGTGGTTGGGGTTCATGAGCCCGGCGTCCGGCGTCACGATGCCGTGCCGGTCGGAGTCGGTGTCGTTGCCCGTCGCGATGTCGAAGTCGGCCTGCCGCGCGATGAGGCTCGCCATCGCCGAGGGCGACGAGCAGTCCATCCGGATCCTGCCGTCCCAGTCGAGCGTCATGAACCGGAACGTCGCGTCGACGTCGGCGTTCACGACCGTGAGGTCGAGGTCGTACCGCTCACCGATCTCGCCCCAGTAGGCCACGCTCGCGCCCCCGAGCGGATCGGCGCCGATGCGGATCCCCGCGTCGCGGATGGCGACGAGGTCGACGACCTGCCCGAGCTGTCCGACGTAGGCGTCGAGGAAGTCGTACGTCGCCGGCCGGTGCGACGCGAGCGAGACGCGCTTCACGCCGGCGAGCCCGGCGCGCAGCAGCTCGTTGGCCCGGTCCTGCACCCAGCCGGTGATGTCGGTCCCCGCAGGTCCGCCGTCCGGCGGGTTGTACTTGAAGCCGCCGTCCGCCGGCGGGTTGTGCGAGGGCGTGACGCAGATGCCGTCGGAGTTCGCGCCGCCCGCGTTGGCCGCCAGGATCGCGCGCGAGACCGAGGGCGTCGGCGTGTAGCCGCCGCGCGAGTCGACGCGCACGTCGACGCCGTTGGCGAGCAGCACCTCGAGCGCGCTCACCGTCGCGGGCTCCGAGAGCGCATGGGTGTCGGCGCCGAGGAAGAGCGGTCCGGCGATGCCCTGCGCGGCGCGGTACTCGCAGATCGCCTGCGTCGTCGCGAGGATGTGGTCCTCGTTGAAGCTCGCGGTGAACGCCGAACCGCGGTGCCCGCTCGTGCCGAACGCGACGCGCTGGGACGGGTCCTCCGGATCCGGGTGGACGGTGAAGTACGCCGTCACCAGCTTCGCGACGTCGACGAGGTCGGCGGAGGTGGCGGGCTGTCCGGCGCGCGAGTCGGTCATGACCCGATCCTGGCACTCGGCCCCGTCGTGGGCGCGGGCAACCGGACGAGCGGTCCCGCCCGCAAGGAGCGCTGCCGGGGCCCGCAGCGCCGGCGTGCGGCACGGGGCCACCGGACGCGCGCCGAGCCTCGCGGGGCGCGGCCGGTACTGTGAATGAGATGACCGACACTCCCAGAGCCCCGCTGGCCCCGGGCCGGGTGCCCGACCACGTCTCAGGCGGTGTCCGGCCGAGTTGGCGCGGGGTGTCGCACGCGGTGACGTTCGCTCTCGCCCTGCCGGCGTCCGCGTGGCTGTTCACCCACGCAGTTGCGCACCGTGCCGAGCTCGGGGTGTACCTGGTCTCGCTGCTCGCGGTGCTCGGGGTGTCCGCGGCCTACCACCTGCTGACCCGATCGGCGCGATCCCAGCGCGTGATGAGCCGGATCGACCGCGGTGCGATCTTCGCGCTCATCGCCGGGACGTACACCCCCATCGTCGCCATCACGGTCCCCGCCCCGTACTCGGCTCTGCTGCTCGTCGCGGTCTGGACCCTGGCGGCCGCCGCCGCGACGGGCCGGATCCTCGCACGCCTCCCCCGGCTCTCCTCCGCGATGTACGTCGTCGTCGGCTGGCTCGCCGTGCTCGCGGTCCCGTGGCTGCTCGCCGCACCGTGGCTGCTCGCCGGGCTGCTCGCCGGTGGGATCTGCTACAGCGTCGGGGCGGCGCTGTTCGCGCTGCGCCGCCCGCGCGGCATCGACGGCGTGTTCGGGTTCCACGAGGTGTTCCACCTGTTCACCCTCGGCGGCATCGCGGCCCACTTCGCGTGCGTGAGCGCCCTGGTGCTCGTCACCGCGACCGTGACCTGACCGAGTCGCTCACGCGAACCGCCCAGCGTCCGACAGCCACGAGCCGATGTGTCGAGGAGGCTCGCTTCAGCTGACGCACTGCTCCCGTGCAGCCCGCGAGGCCTGGTCAGACGGTCCGCAGCACGACCAGGAACTGACCGCCGCCGGGCTCGACGTCGGCACGCACCGCGAGTCCCGGGGCCAAGCGCGACAGGCGGTCCACCAGCCAGGCTGCCGCCGCATCGCCGTCGGCCCGGCTCGGGCAACGGGCCATCACCTCGCGGCCGCCCTTGCGGCCGAGCCGGTCCACGGTCGCGACGATCGGAGCGGGGTCGACGACGAACAGGTCCCGTGACCACGCCACGACGGGGGCGACCTTCCCCTTGCCCGTGTTGCAGGCACGGTGCGCGAGACGCTCCGTGACAGCGGACTGCTTCTTGCCCTTCGGGGCGGAACCGGTGTCGATGCTCGGCCCCCGGTCGGCGTTGACCGACACGTCGGGATCGACCGGCTCGTCGCACAGCCAGCAGCGCCATCCGTCCCGTTCTCCGACCTGGTCCAGGGTGCTCATGCCGTGAGGCTACGGGTCGCGCCGAGCAGCCCACCCGGCGAGCCCCGGCCGTGCCACACTGCGGCGTGAATCAGCGGACCTCGCTCAGCACCGGGCGCGTGGTGTTCCTCGTCATCGCTGCCGCGGCACCCATGGCCGCGATGGTCGGCAACGTCCCGCTGGCGCTCATCTACGGCAACGGTGCCGGGCTCCCCGCGGCCTACCTCATCGCCGCCGTCGTCCTGCTCTGCTTCTCGGTCGGCTACGCCGCCATGAGCCGCCGGGTCGTCAACACCGGCGCGTTCTACACCTACATCGCGCGCTCGCTCGGCAAGCCCTCCGGCGTGGCCGCGGCCTACGTCGCGGTCCTGTCCTACGGCGCGCTGACGTTCGGTCTCGCGGGCGCCTTCGGCTACTACACCGCGCTGATACTCGGCACGCTCGGCGTCGATGTGGCCTGGTGGCTGCCGGCAGCGGTCGCGATCGTCCTCGTGGCGTTCCTCGGCTACCGCTCGGTCGACCTGTCCGCGAAGGTGCTCGGCACGCTGATGGTGCTCGAGTTCCTCGTGCTCATCGTGTTCGACGTGATCGTGGTGGCGCAGAAGGGCGCGGCGGCCTTCCCCGCGCAGTCGTTCTCCCCGTCCCAGGTGACGAGCGGGTCGCTCGGCATCGCGCTCATGTTCGCGTTCTTCAGCTTCGTCGGCTTCGAGTCCGCTGCGCTGTACGGCGAGGAGACGAAGGACCCGGAGCGCAGCATCCCGCGAGCGACGTACATCGCAGTGGGGTCGATCGGCGTCTTCTACGTGCTCACCAGCTGGATCATCGTCGGCGCCGCGGGCGCCTCCCAGGCCGCCGCGCAGGCCGGCGACCAGCAGGGTGAGTTCGTCTTCAACCTGATCCAGCAGTACGGCGGCGAGGTGCTCTACGACGTCTCGGCCGTCCTGCTCTGCACGAGCGTCCTCGCCGGCTACCTCGCGCTGCACAACGCCACCGGTCGCTACCTGTTCGCGCTCGGCCGCGAGAAGGTCCTGCCGCGGCGCCTCGGGCACTACCACCCGAACCACCTCAGCCCGCACGTCGCGAGCGTGACCATCACCCTGCTGACCGTCGCCGTCATCGGCGGGTTCGCGATCTCGGGCGGCGACCCGTTCGTCGTGATGGTGCCGAGCCTCATCGGCGTCGGCACCCTCGGGATCATCGCGCTGCAGGCCGGCGCGTCCCTCGCGGTCGTCGCGTTCTTCTGGGGCCGCGCCGACCGCGAGGTGTGGAAGTGCGTCGTCGCACCGACGATCGGCTTCTTCGGCCTCGTCACGGCGTTCGTCATGGCCGTGACCCACTACCCCACGCTCACCGGATCGACCGACGTGCTGGTGAACTCCGCGCCGCTCGTCCTCGTGGCCGTGGCGGTCGCGGGCGTCGTGATGGCGCTCGTGCTGCGCCGGCACCGACCGGCGACGTACGCTGCGATCGCCCAGTCCCGGGTGCGCGGGCGCCGCCGGTCGGCGTCGGCCCCGCCCGTGGAGTACCGGAGGCGCTACTGCCTCGTCGGCGCCGGTCCGGCGGGCCTCGTCACGGCGCGGGCGCTCATCGCCGAGGGGGTGCCGTTCGAGTGGTTCGAGCGGCACACCGACGTCGGCGGCGTCTGGGACATGGACAGCCCCGGCAGCCCGATGTACGAGAGCGCGCACTTCATCAGCTCGAAGTACACCTCGGCCTTCGTCGGGTTCCCGATGCCCGACGACTACCCGGACTACCCGTCCTGGCGCCAGATCCGCGACTACGTCCGCGCCTTCGCCCGGGAGTACGGGCTCTACGACCACGTCACCCTCGGCGTCGCGGTCACGCACGCCGAACCGCTCCCCGACGACCGCTGGGCCGTCACGCTCTCCACCGGCGAGACCCGCGAGTACGACGGCCTCCTGGCGGCGCCCGGCGTCACGTGGCACCCGAACGTGCCCGAGCTCCCGGGCGAGGACCTCTACACCGGCGACCTGCGGCACTCGGTGACCTTCCGCGACGGCATCGAGCTGCGCGGCAAGCGGGTGCTGGTCGTCGGTGCCGGCAACTCGGGCGTCGACATCGCCTGCGACGCGGCGCGCCACGCCGACCAGGCGTACTTCTCGGTGCGGCGCGGATACCGCTTCGTGCCCAAGCACATCTTCGGCCTGCCGACCGACGCGGTGCTCACCGGGGCGATCGACCCGCCGCGCGGGGTGAGCCTCTCCGGTGACCCTTCCCAGCTCGTCGACAGCCTCGTCGGGGACCTCACCCGCCTCGGGCTCCCCGCGCCGGACCACGACTTCCTCACCAGCCACCCGATCATGAACACCCAGGTGCTGCACCACCTCCAGCACGGCGACCTCATCGCCAAGCCCGACGTGGCGCGGCTCACCGCGACCGGCGCGGCGTTCGTCGACGGCACCGAGGAGGACGTCGACGTGATCCTGCTCGCCACCGGCTACCAGTACCTGCTGCCCTTCCTCGACCCGTCGCTGCTCACGTGGAAGCACGGACACCCGCAGCTGTACCTGAACCTGTTCTCGCGCGAGCACGACAGCCTCTACCTGCTGGGCCTCATCGAGTTCGCCGGCGCCGCCTACACCCGCTTCGACGAGATGGCGCAGATGGTCGTCATCGACATCCGTGCGCGGGAGACCGGCGTGCACCGCGATGACCTCGTCGCGCTGAAGAAGACTGCTCACCCGGACCTCAGCGGCGGGATCGCCTACATCGACACCCCGCGCAACGCGAACTACGTCGAGAACGCGACGTACGTGCACCACCTCGCGGACCTGCGCGACAGGTTCGAGTGGGCCGACCTCGACGAGCTGACCTACGAGCCGCTGCGCCGCACGGCGCACGCTCGTGACGCCGTCGCCCCGGCGGGTGTCGCGAGATGAGGGTCGGGGTGGTCCTGCTGCCGGAGCACGAGTGGAAGGTCGACCGCACCCGCTGGCGGCGCGCGGAGGCGCTCGGCTTCCACACCGCGTGGACCTACGACCATCTCGCCTGGCGCACGATGGCGGACGGGCCGTGGCACGCCACTGTCCCGACGCTCGTCGCCGCCGCGCTCAGCACGAGCACCATCCGGCTCGGCACGCTGGTCGCCTCGCCCAACCTGCGTCACCCGGTGACCTTCGCCAAGGACCTGATGACCCTCGACTCGATGTCGGAGGGGCGGCTCACGGTGGCCGTCGGCGCCGGCACGGTCGCGCACGACGCGCACGTGCTCGGGCGGCCGGAGCTCACGCCACGGCAGCGCGCGGACCGCTTCGAGGAGTTCGTCGAGCTCCTCGGTCTGCTGCTCACCCAGCCCGTCACGGACTGGGCGGGCGACTACTACACGGCTGTCGACGCACGCACGATCCCCGGCCCGGTGCAGGATCCGCGACCCCCGCTCGTGGTCGCGGCCAACGGTCCCCGCGGGATGCGGCTCGCGCAGACCAGGGCCGAGGGCTGGGTGACCAACGGCGCCTCGCACCAGGGGCTCACCGCCGAGGAGTGGTGGGCCGGCGTCACCGATGTCGTGACGACGTTCGACACGATCGCCGCCGAGCGCGAGACGCCGCTCGGCGCGGACTACGTGCGGCTCCTCAACATCGAGGAGGCCGTGGGCCGGTCGGGCAGCGTCGGCGAGATCGTCGACCACATCGTGCACGCGTCGACGCTCGGCTTCACGGACGTCGTGCTCGCCTGGCCGCGGCCGACGATGCCCTACCAGGGCGACGAGGCATGGATGGACGGCCTCGCGGCCGAGCTCCCCGCGCTCCGCGCCCTGTCGTCATGACGGCGTCGCGACTGCGGACCTGACGGTCAGATCCCGAGCATCTTCTTCATCTGGTCGGCGACCATCGTGATGGCCCTGGTCGGCGAGACGCGCGACATCCGGTCGAGCATCTTCGCGTCGCTGCCGATGAGCAGCCGGAACTTGCCCTCGGCCACGGCGTCGACGATCTGGCGTGCCGCGTCGACCGGTGCCGTCATCTTCGGTGCCTTGCCGCCCTCCATGGGCTGCGTTCCCGTCGGGATCTCGACGCCGGAGTTGCCCGTGATGTTGGTGCCGACACCGCCGGGGAAGACGACCGTGACCGCGACGTTGGTCCCGCGGAGCTCGGCGTAGAGCGTCTCGGTCAGCAGCTTCACGGCGCCCTTGCTCGCGCCGTAGGCGCCCTGGCCGGGGACCGGGACGAGGCCGCCCATGCTCGAGACGTTGAGCAGCGCCGCCTGCGGGCGCGCCTTGAGCAACGGGAGGAAGGTCTTGTCCATGTAGAGCGTGCCCCAGAAGTTCACCGCCATGACCTTCTCGATCTCCTCGATCGAGAGCTCCTCGACGTGGACGAAGCGCTGGATGATGCCGGCGATGTTGAGCACACCGTCGACCTGCCCGTGCGCCGCGACCACCGCGTCGGGCAGCGCCTCGACCGCGGCCCGGTCGGAGACGCTCATCGCGTGGGTCGTCAGGCGTCCGGCGGGTGCGGCGGCGAGACGCTCGGTCTCGGCAAGGCCCTCCGCGCTGAGGTCGACGGCGGCGACCCGTGCGCCGCGGCGGATCAGCTGGAGGACCACCTCGCGGCCGATGCCGTTGCCGCCGCCCGTGACGACGAAGACCTTGTCTGCGATCTGCACTGCGAGCTCCTCAGGACGGAGAGTTCTTCTGGTGGAAGGTTCTTCTGGTGGA
>JADGOZ010000087.1 GCA_017882705.1 Candidatus Nanopelagicales bacterium
CCGCCACCGCCGCCGCCCCCGCCGTCGGGAGGCCAGCACGTCGCGGTGCCGACGTACTTCTACCCGGGGAGCTACTGGGCCCAGCTGGGGACCGGTGCGCCGACCGTCGGGCTCGCCGTCGTCAATCCCGCCAGCGGTCCCGGCACAGCCGTCGATCCGGCCTACGTCACCCAGGTCGCCCAGACCCGGTCGCAGGGCGTCAGGGTGGTGGGCTACGTCGACACCGCCTACGGAGCACGTGCGCTGTCGACCGTGGAGGCGGAGATCGACCGGCAGTACCAGTGGTACGGCGTCGACGGGATCTTCCTCGACGAGGTGCCGTCGGACTGCGGCAGGATCGCCTACTACCAGACGCTCTACGACTACGTGAAGACCAAGGCCGGCGTCGACCAGGTGGTCCTCAACCCCGGCGCCTCGACGGGTGAGTGCTTCATGGCGGCGAGCGACGTCCTCATCACCTTCGAGGACACCTACGCCAACTACGTCGGATGGCGCCCGGTCGGCTGGGAGGCCAACTACCCGGCGACGCGCTTCTGGCAGCTGATCATGGCCACGAGCCAGTCGGACCTGCCCAACGCCATCGCCCTCTCGCGCAGCCGCAACGTCGGCTGGGTCTACGTCACGCCGGACACGCTCCCGAATCCGTGGGACACGCTGCCGGGCGCGACGTACTGGAACCAGGAGCTGACCGCCGCAGCCGCCTGAGGCCTCGTTGCCGGGCCCGCCGCGGGAACAGGCATCAGCCGCGGGGGTAGTCGGCGCCGATCACCACGGTGAGGCGGTTCGGGTTCATGGCGCCGAACGGCGCCTTGAGACGGTCGCGGGTCGGGAGGTCGCGCTGCAGCGTCGCGACGGCGTCGGTGTGGCCCTCGGCGTAGACGGTCGTGACGGCGAGGAGGCCGCGGAAGTTGCCGACCAGCACTACCGTCCAGCCGTCCTTGCGCAGCTGAGCCGCCACCTTCGCCGCGAGGCCGGTGCGCGCGGTGGAGTTGAGCACCACCACGGGGACCGAGCGGTCCACCTTCGGCGCGGTGCTCGAGGATGCCGACACCGTCGAGGAGGCTGCCGGGCTCGACGCCACGACGGCCGGCGGCGTGGACGCGACCGCCGACGCCGAGACGGAGGGCGTGGCGGACGGCGGGCCCGAGGCTGTCGTCGGGGACGCGGAGCCGGCCGGACCGGGCGACGCCGACGACGGCGTCTGCGACGAGCCCGGCAGGGGCGCGGCCGACGAGGCGGCGCGGTTGTCCTGCAGGTGCACCCAGGCCGCCACGATCGCGACGCCCGAGACGAGCGCGAGGATCAGCGGCAGCACGACGCGCCCGAGCGGGGTCGGTCCGGTGCGCCGCTGGCGCGGCCGGCCGTCGTCGGGGGTCCCCGGCTCCGTCGCGGTCCGGTGCGTCCGCGGCGTGCGCCCCACCGGTCCCGCCGGCAGCACGTCGTCGGACAGGTACGACGCTCCGGCTGCCGCGAGGACGACCGTCGGGTGCTCGTCGGCGGGGGCCTGCGGCGTCACGGCCTCGGGCGCGACCGGCGGCTCGGGCCGGGCACCCGCAGCCTCGACCTGCTCGGGCGCCCAGGAGTCCGTCGACGCGACCACGACCGGGTCGACCGGCGGCGGCACGAGCGGGAGACCCTGGATCGGCGCCGTCTCGGTGTCGTCGTGCTCACCGAGCGCGCGGCTGCCGTAGGCGGGTGTGACGGGATAGGCGTCGCCCGGGTCGACGGGCGTGGTGCCGTCGTCGTCGGACGCGGTCGTCATCGCAGACCCCTCGGGCGGGCGGTCGAGCGGACGATTACAGCTCGATGCCGAGGCGCCGGGCCGAACGGGCGCGCTGGCGGGAGGCGCGCATGCGACGGAGCCGCTTCACGAGCATGGGGTCGGCCTCGAGCGCGGCCGGGTTGTCGAGCAGCGCGTTGAGCACCTGGTAGTAGCGGGTGGCGCTCATGTCGAAGAGGTCGCGGATCGCCTGCTCCTTGGCACCGGCGTACTTCCACCACTGGCGCTCGAACTCGAGGATCGCGCGGTCGCGATCGGAGAGCGAGTCGCCGGACGGCATCGGGTCGACCGCGTGCGCGGCGTCCATCGAGGCGATCCCCTTTCGAGTCGGGTCTGACCGGAGCGAGTGCGTGGGGTCACTCTACGGGGCGAATCCCACGGCTGTCATTCACCTGTCCGGATCAGATCCGCACCCGCACGCCACCAGCGCGGGCGCGGCACGCCGGCACGCATCCCCGCAGGTCAGAGCTCCGCGATGCTGCGGTGTGGGCGAGGTCAGGGGCGTACGACGTAGATCTTGCGGAGCGTCTCGCGGACGGTCCAGGTCGTGCGGGCACCGGCGGGCAGCAGGCCGACGTCGCCCGGGCCGAGCTCGAGGGTCGGGCCGTCCGCGACCTCGACCGTGGCACGACCGGAGAGCACGACGAAGACCTCGTCGGCCTCGACGTCGGTGCTCACCCCGGTCGCGTGCTGCCAGACGCCGATCGCCAGGTCGGCCGCGTCGTGCAGCGCCAGCACGCGGACCTCGGGGTCGCCCGACACGACCTTCGCCGGGTCGAGGTCGTCGGCCTCGAGCTCGGAGTCGGCCAGGGCGGAGGCACGGACCACGCGCGCCACGTCGGTGAACACGGACGCAGCCTAGGTCCCGGCGAACGAGCCCGCGTCGAGCCGGACCCGCACGCCGTCGGTCAGAGCACCCGAGAGCCCCGCCTGGGACGCCGCGTCGAGGAAGGCCGACGCCGGTATCCGCCACAGCGTGCACGGTTCCGCCGCGATCACCGTCGCGGTGCGGTTGACCCGGCGGACGAGCCCGATCTCCCCGAAGTACGACGCCGCCTCCATCACGCGCAGCGTGGTGCGGCCCTGCGCAGAGTCGAGGACGACCTCGACGCGGCCCGACACCAGCACGTACAGCGCATCGCTGGGCTCCCCCTGCACGACGATCTCGTGGCCCGCGGCACAGGTCGTCTCCTCGACGGAGTCGGCGACGGAGTAGAGCGTCGACCTGCTCGCGTCCTGGAAGAGCGTGAGGTTGCGCAGCACCGCGACGCGCGGCTCGAGCTCGGCCATCGCGGCGGCGCCGGTGCGCTCGAACCGGCGCAGCGAGGGAAGCAGCGCCAGCGTGGTGGCGAACGGGAGCAGGGTCGCGAGCACGAGAGTGATGTCGAGGCCCACGGCGCCCAGGACCACCGGGGTCATGAGCGCGCCGACGCTCGTGCCGGCCATCACGAGAGCGTGCGACAGGCCGAAGATCCGGCCGGCCGCGCCCGAAGGCACCGTGCTCTGCAGGCCGACGACGACGGTGGCGGTGACGAGCACCGCGCCGATGCCGCGCACCACCTCCACGGCGAGGCTGCCGGGCAGCGCGGGTGACAGGACGAAGACGATCAGGGGCACGGAGTAGAGCGCGACGCCGAGTGCGGAGCGGAGCGCGCTACGACCGGCGTCGCCGCGCGAACCGAGCCATCCCGCGGCGAGCAGGCCGCCGGCGCCGGCGGCCGCGAGGAGCCAGCCGTAGCCGCCGGTCCCCTGCCGCAGCTGGTGGGTGGCGACGACGGCGAGCAGCACGACGTCCATGCCGTAGACCACCGCGGCGATCGTGCGGACGGCGAGCAGGGGCCACACGAGGCGGCGGACCGCGTCGTAGTCCACGCTGCTCCGGTCGGCGCCGCGATCGGCCCGGCTGGGCCACCGCGCCGCGCGGGACATCGACCGGATGCTCGCGATGAGCAGACCGCTGAGGCAGAAGGTGACGCCGTTCAGCGCGAACAGTGCCGCGGGCGGGGCGAAGGCGAGGACCAGCGAGGCGAGCGCCGGACCGACGGCCGTCGCGACGGCCTCTGTGGTGCTGAGAGCGGTCGCCGTGCGGGCCAGTCGCGACTCGGGAACGAGGTCGGCCGCCGACGCCAGCGCCGCGGCGCTCTGGATGCGAGCGACGCCGGAGCTCAGCGCCGCCAGGGCGATCGCGAGCACGATAGGCCCGTGCCGCACGGCCACCACCGTCAGGGCGACCATCACGAGGGCGCAGAACAGGTCGGCCGACACGGCGACGACCCGGCGCGGCAGCCGATCGGCCCACCGGCTGCCCAGCGACGTGATCACCAGCGCCGGCACGTAGCGACCGGCCGTCGCGACGGCGACCCAGGCCGTCGACCCGGTCTCCTGGTAGGCGTAGACGGCGATGCCGACGTTGTAGCTCCACGTGCCGAGCGCCGAGACCCCGACCGACGTGACCAGCCGGCGGACGTCGGACGTCGACGCCGTGGTCCGGACAGGGACGGTTCGTCCGGCGTCGAGCACGAAGCGACCCTAGGAGTCGGCATGCGTCGCCACGCGCGCGCCGAGCGATCACCCGGTGAACGGTTGGTGAACGCGATGGTTCGTCGGCGCGTCCGAGGACCCGGAGCTGCAGCGCTGCGTGCTCGTTCGCGCACCGGCTGTACAGACGACATTCCCCTGGAGTTGCCCCGCGCATCCACGCATCACGAGACGCACGCGTCACAGTGAGCGGGTGACTTCGCGGTGGGTGGACATCGACGGGCTGCACAACGTCCGAGACCTGGGCGGTGTGCCGGCCCGCGGCGGCGAGACGGCCCACGGCGTCTTCCTGCGCGGCGAGACGCCGGTGAACCTGACCGCGATAGGCGCGCAGCAGTTCCGCGCTCGCGGGATCCGCCACGTGCTCGACCTGCGCGAGCCCGACGAGCGCGACCTCGACGGCGACGGTCTGCTCGCGTCGGACTTCCAGCACAGCAACCCTTTCCAGGAGTGCGTCCCGCTCGCTGGTTCGGCGATCCAGGGCGACCCGATCGGACGCGTGCACTCCCCCGAGGCGATCGCCGACCGCTACTCGGCGTACCTCGCGAACGGATCGTTCCGGCTCGCGGAGTCGCTCGCGCGCAGCGCGTGGTCGACGTCGGCGACGTACGTGCACTGCGCGGTGGGCAAGGACCGCACGGGTGTCGTGAGCGCGCTGCTGCTCAAGCTCGCCGGCGCGCACGACGACGACGTCATCGACGACCACCTGCTCACGGCGGAGCGCCTGCACCCGGTGCTCGTGCGACTCGGATCCCGTCCTGCCTACTCCCACCTGGCGAATCCCGACTGGGCGGCGCAGCAGCCGTCGGGCGACGCGATGATGCTCTTCCTCGCGCACCTGCGCGCACAGGGTGGTGCGAGGTCGTGGCTGCTGCATCACGACACCGACAGCGAGACCGTCGACCTGCTCGCACTGCGCCTGCGCGGCGAGCTCACCACCGCGCGCAACGCCGGCTGAGGCCGACCAGCAGCTACGCCGTCGGGCTCGGGTCGCTCGCGCCCGCGTCGTCGGCCGACTCCTTGAAGCCCTCGGGGAGACGCACCCCTTGCGCCGCAAGGGCGGCGAGCGCCTGCTCGATGCGCTCGAGCCGCTCGTCGACGAGGTCGAGCGTGACGGGCAGCTCGCCCTTGTCGGGGTCGGAGACGAAGCGCGACGAGATCGTCGCCGTGATGACCGAGATGATCGCGACGCCGTTGAAGAGCATGAGCGTGGCGATGCCGCGACCCGTCGGCGAGACCGGCGTGTAGTCGCCGTAGCCGACGGTCGTGACGGTGACGCAGGCCCACCAGACGGCCTCGCCGTAGGTGCGGATGTTCGATCCGGGGTAGTTGCGCTCGGCGCCGAGGACGAGCGCGGCGCCGAAGGTGATGACGAGGATCGTGAGGTAGGCGGCGTAGTACTGGATCTTCGACTGCAGCCGTGTCCGACCCCGCGCGAGGCGGATGAAGATGTAGAAGACGAGCAGGGCGCGGAAGACCGGCACGAGCACGGCGAGGATCGCGAACCAGTGCCGCCGAGCGAACGTTCGCGGGTGGTCGTCGAGCACCCACTGCGCGATGAGGTCGATCACGAACCCGACCCACCCGATCCCCATGAGGATCTCGCCGGACCGGGTGTCACCCGCGTCCATGACGACCTCGACGAGGCCGACGAGGAACAGCGACCCGAGCAGGAAGACCGGCAGCCCCGACCACTTCTCGTAGGCGGCTCGTCGAGTCGCGCGCACCGCAGCGTCCATGCGCCCATCGTCGCGGTCCGGGTACGAGACAACCGTGCGCGACACGTGGTCCGCGTTCTTGGCGACTCTGCGCCCCGGCACCACGACAAGGTGACGTCGCTCACTTTCTGCTCTCCAGGCTCAGCATTCGGGTTACCGCGCTCGAGTCCGGGGCGCCTCGGTGCCGACAGGCGGGATGAGGCACCTGGAGTGCCATGGCCTCCGGGGGGTGACCGAGATGATCAGCAGGTCTACGGCGCGTGCCGTGCTTCCACCGCTTCTCGCGCTGGGTCTCGTGGCGATCCTGGCCGTGCGCCCCGTCGATGCCCAGGAGGTCCCGGCGCCGACGGGGCTCGCACGTACGGGTGGCCAGGTGGCCGCGCCCGCCGGGAACGTCGGCGTGTCCGTGCCCACGGTCGCCTTCACGGAGAAGATCACGCTGGCCAACGGTCGGGTGCGCACCGCTGTGCTCGTGAACATCGCCGAGGACGAGGGAACAGCCACCATCGTCGGGCTCGACCGCTGCTCGGCGACCGCGACGCCCGGGGTCCCCGTGTGGCTCGACTGCGCCTACTCGGGCGGAGCGGGATCGCTCACGGTCCTCGTGACCCTCGAGGACGGCCTGCGCTACACGCACACCGTCGAGCCGTCCGTCTCCTGACGCCGGGTGCGATGGCTGTTCTGCGCATGCCCGACCCCTCGCGTTCGAGCGGGGTATGACGTTCGTTCATCCGAGTCGGAGACCGTCGAGCGCCACATCACCGACGTCCTGGAGGCGCCGTGCCCCCGCGGAGAACCGCACTCGCCTCGATGGTCGTCACCGGGCTGCTGTCCGGCTGTGCGTTCGGCGCCGGCACCCCGGTGGCCAGCACGTCCGACGGCATCGCGAGCTCCTCGGCCGCCGACGTGCTGCGGTCCGCCGTCACGAACGCGAAGGGCGAGGGATCCGTGCGCGTCGTGGGCACGGGATCCTGCACCGACGGCGCATTCACCGTCGACATGCACCTGCGCTCCGACGAGTCCGGCTATGGCACGGTGCTGCTCGGCGCCGACACGCTGACGATCGTCTCGACGAAGAACTCGCTGTATGTGCAGGCGCCGAGCACGTTCTGGACCGCGCTGTCGTCGCCCGTCGCCGCGGCGAAGGTCGGGAAGAAGTGGGTCCGGATGTCCCGGGTCTCGAGCGTGTGCATCAGCGCGATCACGAGCTTCTCGTCGGTCCTCGCGAACTACCTCGGCTACCCGGGAACCCCCACCAAGCAGCCGGCCAGCATCGTGTTCGGCACCCCGGCGGTGCTGCTCTCCCTCCCGCACGACGTCTCGTTCTGGGTGTCCACGCAGGGGACGCCGCTGCCCGTGCGGATCACCGATCCGGCTGCTCCTACAGCGATCTCACTCGTGGACTGGGGCAAGCCCGTCACGGTGACGGTGCCCACGGCGACCGACGTCCTCGACAGCTCCGCGCTGACCACGACGCACTGACCTCCGGACAGACCAGCAGACGACGGAGCGGGCGGCCACGCCTGAGCGTGACCGCCCGCTCCGTCGTTGCTGCGACCGGTACTACTTGATCTTCACCGGGAGGCTGGCCGAGACACCGGTGAGGTGGCCCGCGCGCACCGCGTAGACGATCAGCACGATCGTCTTGCCCTTGTCGATCGCCTTCGTCCTGTAGGCGGCGACCCTCGAGATGATCGTCGCGCCGCGCTTCCAGACGAAGCTGTACGACGTCGGGGTCGGGGCCCACGCGCCTCGGTATGCGATCAGCGTCTTGCCGACGGCGAGCGTGCCGAGGATCTTGGCCCGAACCTTGGCGACCGACGCTGCGCCTGCGGCCACCGCGACCTGTGCGGAGGTGGAGACCGTCGACCCCGACGGGTTGAACGCGGTGACGACGCACTTCACCTTGTGGCCGAGGTAGGCGGCAGGGAGGATGCCGCTGCTCTGCGTCGAGGCGAACGGCGTGACCGCAGCGTCCAGGAACCACTGGAACGTGAAGCCGCCCGCATAGGTCCAGCTGCCGGAGCTGCACGACGAGGCCGCGCCGACGCGTGCGGCGCCGGCGCTCGCGCCGACGATCGGACCAGGCTTCGGCAGGGTGACGGAGTAGGCGACCGCGGACGACGTCGAGCCGGAGAAGCTGCCGCTGGGGGTGTACTCCGCGGTGAACGAGTGGCTGCCGATGCCCAGGGTCGACTGCGGGATCGAGTAGGTCGCGATGCCGCTCGCGTCGACAGCCGCACCGGCCTGCAGCGTGGTCGCGCCGTCCTTGAACGTCACGGTGCCGGTCGGCTTGGTCGCGGGGGTCGTGGAGTCCGAGACCGTGGCGGTCAGGACGACCGGCGTGCTCGTGTCGGCAGTGGCACCGGGCGACGCGGCGAGCGCCGTGGATGTGGCGTCCGCGACGGCGACCGTCGGGTACACCAGGGTCCAGATCGAGCCGGTGACCTTGATGTCCGCGGAGTAGTACGTGATGGCCGACGAGCTCGTGAACACGCGGATCTGGTAGACGCCGGCGTTGAGCGTGCTGGCGCTCGGGAACGTGGCGATGTGCGCGGCGAGGGTCTCGTCGCTCGCCAGGCCCTTGATCACGACGTTGCTCGTCGGGTCGGTGAGGCCCGCCGGGTAACCGGCCTGCGCGGTCGTGTAGTTCTGCGACGCGGTGATCTGCTCGGCGGTCGTCCACGCATTGGTCGGCACGCCGTCCTGCGGGGTGGCGAGCGTGACGTTGCCGAGGTTGAACGCGAAGCTCCCGACCTTGGGCCCGGATGCCTTGTAGTAGGTCGCCAGCGGGGCGTCCGTCGTGGAGCCGCTCGTGATCGGCTGGCCGGCCGCGTCGTACAGCGTCACCGTGCCCACGGCGCTGGGGTCCGGCTCGAAGGTGGGAGTCGCGCCCGCCGCGCCGGCGGGCACCGTGGACGACACGGCACCCACGAGAGTGAGCAGCAGGGCGGAGGCGACCGCCACCGCCGTGGTTCGAGTGGTCCTCACGCGAATGGCCTTTCGTCGACGGAACGTTGGTGGCCCCACCCTGGGCCTCGAAGACGTCATCGCGGTCAGCACCGTGCGAGCACGAGGCGGCACCGCGATGAACGACGGGTGAATCGGCGCGCGGTCAGGACGTGCTGACGCGCGCGCAGGCCTCGGCGATGCGGCCGGCGTACGCCGACAGCAGGAGACTCACGTCGTGCTGGTAGGCGTTGATGATGTCCGTCGTCGCCGGCCCGACAAGCTCGTCGTGGATCGCTCCGACGCTCGCCGTGGCCGGCGTGCCGGGTCCGCCGAGGGGTGCCGGCGCCTCGCCCGCACCCGACGCGGTGACGTCGGGCATCCCGCTCGCGACGCGGGTCAGGTCCTCGGCGAGCAGCGCCGACACAGCCCGCTCGCAGACGGCGAGGGTGAGCCGGCCGTCGCCGGCAGCGCCGGTGTCGCTGGCGGGACGCACGGTGACCGACGCGTCACGGACGCTGCCGTGCGCCAGCACTATCGGCGATGCGAGGACCACGGTGGCGACGACGAGGACCTCGACGCCCAGCGGGATCGAGCCGCGGCCGCGCCACCGGCGGGTGCGGGCGGGGGTGGGTGCGGCGTGGCGCATCAGAGTTCCCTGCGAGCGGTGGAGCGGCGGGAGTACCACCAGGCACCGCCGCCCAGCAGCACCGAGAGGCCACCGACACCGAGCAGCCAGGCGGTCGGGCCCGAGCCGGAACCGGCGTCGAGCTGTGCGGAGGCCACGATGGCGGAGGAGGACGAGGGCGATGAGCTGGATCCCGGGGCGGTCGGGGTCGGCATCGCCGACGCCGTCGTGGTGCTGGTGGGCGCGCTGCTGGCCGGGGTGGGGGACGACGAGGCGGACGTGACGGTCGCACCGCTCGGTGACGGCGCCAGGTGGAACGGCTCGTTGGGCTTCGCGCTGCCCTTGCCGCACGGGACCGAAGCGCCCCGCACCACGCGCCAGTTCGACCCGGTCACCTGGATGTCGGTGGCGGCGTAAGTCTCGGTCCACGTCGACTTCTGGGGGATCCCGTAGTAGATCCGCAGCTGCAGGAGTCCGTTCCACCGGGGCGGGAACTCGTTGATGTAGTCCTGCAGGGAGAAGTCCTCCGCCGAGGCAGCGGCCATCGGGTAGCGCGGGTTCGTGTACGGCGACGACGAGGTCATCGAGTCGCCGCTCCACTGGTTCGGGTAGGTGTTCGGGCGCGGCTGGTAGATGACCAGCGTCGCCTTGCGACCGGTGCCGCCGTAACCGGGAGGTGCGGGCATCGAGCTCACCGCGAGCCAGGCGAACGGCTTGTCCGTGACCTTCCCGCTCGTGACGGGGGAGCCCGCCCTGTCGCACAGCCCGACGGAGCCCTTCGCCGCGAAGTCGGTGTAGGGCACGGGGTTCGCAGCCGATGCCGGGGCGACCGCGAGCGCGGCGAGCGACGCCACGAGCAGAGCCGCGCTCGCGGTCAGGAGCCTGCGGGGTGACATCGAGAGCACCGCTGCGCTACGCGCGTTCATCCGACTGCGACCGGCTTCTGCGCGTGCGCGCCCACCACGTCGACGATCGAGGGTCGGCGGTGCCGCCGGTACCACGTGAAGCCACCGAGGAGAAGGATCAGGGCGATCAACCCGATCGACGTCCACGGGATCGTCCAGAAGGACGTGGACTCCGAGACGTCCGGTAGCGCCGGGTCGGAGTCGGCGGTGAGCTTGAGGGGCGTCAGCGTCACCGACGCCGTGCTGCGCAGCTGCGGCGCGACGCCGGGGACCGTCGCGGTGAGGTCTACCGAGTTCCCGGGAAGCAGCAGCTGGAGGTCGGGGAGGTCGATGCTCGCCGACCTGCCGACGAGACCCGACACGTCGACCTTGATCCGTCCGCCGAGCTTGACGTTGCCCCGGTTGGCCACCGTGAACGACACGGTCGCGGAGCCTGGACCCGCGGGGTTGGGCGTGCCGTCGTAGGTCGCGCTGAGGTTCTCCACCACGATGCGCGGCTCAAGCGCGCCGGCGACGCGGATGAACATGCGGGTGCCGACGCGCTGGTCGAGCTGGACGTTGGGACCCTGCGCTGCTGTTCCGGCGCTCTTGACGCTCACCAGCACAGCGCCGACATGGTCTCCCGGAGTCGCGGTGGCCGGGATCTTGATGGCCACCGGCACGACGGCGTAGCCGTAGGTCTGCTGCAGCTTGGAGTTGGTCGTCCGGCCGGCGATCGTGAGCGTCAGACGGTCGGTCGACAGCGACGTCCAGGCTCCGGCGTCGGTGGACTTCTCCTGGCCGGTGAGCAGGGTGAAGCCGCCCTGCTGGTCGTTGCGCGCGTCCGCGGAGTAGACGGTCGCGACGATCGGCTTCAGGCCGTAGTTGACGAGGGCGACGTGGTCGCTGATCGTCGAGCCGGGGGCGCCCACGTAGTAGAGGTAGGGCCGTTGGTCCGGGACGATCACGCCGGCCTTGTCCGGGGAGGCCGGCTGGATGCCGAACGTGACGCGGTTGGGGTCCGGGGTGGCGTTGGCTGCGCTGGCCGACGGGCTCGGGGTCGGGGTCGGGGTCGCCGTGTCGGCCGACGCGGGGCCCGCCGAGAGCCCGAGCCCGGTCAGCACGAGGGCGAGGAGCAGGGTGGCAGAGCGCATGGGAGGAGCGAATCCGATGGGGGAAGCCGCCCGGTGACGGACAGGTGAACGACGGGGGAAGCCACGAGGGCGGGGTGGGCAGAGGATCTGCCCACCCCGCCCCGCGTCGTGCCGTCTGGCGGTGCTGTCGGAGGATCAGGCGGCGGTGAAGGTCAGCACCGTGCTGTAGACGCCCGCCACGGTGGAGCTGGGGGCGTAGAGCTCGAGGAGACCCGTGATGCGAACCGTTCCGTCGCCGTTGACGACATCGGCGATGGCTGTCTTCGCACCAAGACCGGTGTGGGTGTCGGTGGCGGTCAGGGTGTTCGGTGCTACGTCGTGCGGCGTCACGGCGTTCGTGGCCGAGTTGATCGCGTTGCCGGTGATGTAGCGCGGGGTGACGCCGGTGAAGCCGAAGCCCTTGGCGTCGATCAGGTGCGCGGTCGGGAGAGCACCGTCGCTGAAGTTGTTGGCCACGGCGGACACGGTCCAGCCGAGGTTACCGGCACGGGTGTCCGTGACGGTGAGGCCGTTGGCCGGGTTGCTCACGTCACCGAACTTGGCGGACGCGTAGAGGTACGTGCCCGTCGGGTCCAGGGTCATGTGGCCCAGGTCGAACTTGTTGGTGGGGCTCCAGGGCGAGGAGAGGATCAGCGAACCGTTGTCGACCGTGACCTTGATGTCCTGGTAGTCGGGGTCGACGAGCGGCGTGCTCAGGGTGAACGCGGTGGCGTCGCCGGCGATGCCGCCGTAGGTCACCGTGTCGGTCGGCGTGAAGACCGCGTGGATGGTGTGCGAGCCCGCCACGAGCGTGCTGACAGTGATGCTCGCGACGCCGGACGCGTTGGTGGCGGCCGAGCCGAGGTTGGTGGCGCCCTCGGAGAAGACCACGGTGCCCGCAGCAGCGGTCGGGGTGATCGTGGCCGAGAGGACGACCGGGCTGAGCGCCACGCCGGATCCGACGTTGGCGGCCACGGCGATCGATGTCGAGGACGCGACCGGGTTCACCACGAGGGTGCGCACCGCCGAGGCCGAGCCCGAGAATCCCAGGCCGGAGGGCAGGTAGGTAGCCGTGAGGCTGTGCGAGCCGGTGGCGAAGCTGCCGGCTCCCGAGGCCGGCACCGTGTACGTGACGGGGTTCGAGCCGGTGTAGGCAACCGTTCCCAGGACGGTTGCACCGTCGAGGAAGTTCACGGCGCCGCTGGTGATCGCGCCCGAGGCAGGGGTGACCGACGCGAAGAGCGTCGTGGCGCCGGCGTTCACGATGACCGGGCTGGTGACAGCCGCGAGCGTCGTGGTGGTGGTGACCTGGGTCGGGAGGACCGGGAAGGACTGGGTCCAGGTGGTTCCCGACACGACGATGTTGGCCGAGTAGTACGTCGTCGCCGACGCCGAGGTGTAGACGCGCACCTGGTAGGTGTTCGGGTTCTGCACGCTCGCGTTCGGGAAGGTCGTGATGTGCGCCACGAGCGACGTGTCGGTCGATGCGCTCTTGATGACGACGTTGGTCGCCGGGTTGTTCAGGCCCGCGGGGTAGCCGGGCTGCTGGGTCGTGTAGTTCTGCGAGCTCGTCGTCTGCTCCACGGTGGTCCAGGCGTTCGTCGGCTGGCCATCCTGCGGGGTCGCGATCGACATGCTGCCCAGGTTGAACGCGAAGGCGCCCACCTTGGGTCCGGACGCCTTGTAGTAGGCGGCCAGCGGGCCGGTGGTCGAGCCGCCGGCGATCTGGTTGCCCGCGGCGTCGTAGAAGCTGAGCGTGCCGGCGGCGTTGGGGTCGGGGTCGTACGTGGCCGCAGCCGCGGACGCGGAGCTCGCGCCGACCACGGTCATGCCGGTGGCGAGGGCCAGAGCAGCTGCTCCGGCCACGACCGACTTGAAGGTGAGCTTCATTGCGGGGAGAACCCTTCTCTCAGGGAGGGAGTTGCATCAGGGGTCGGGCTGCCGATGTCGTGCTGGTCGTGCTGCCGATGTCGTGCTGCCGATGTCGTGCGGTGGAGCATGCCGGGGGTGGTGCCGCCGCCCGAGGGCGGCGGCACCACACGTCCAGCGGAAGGTGGGCAGACCGAGGCGGTCAGGCGCCCGAGGTGGTCAGACCCTGGTCGGCCCAGGCCTGGGTGACTCCGGCGCTGGTGAAGAGGCCGGCGCTCGGAACCTTGCCGGCCCAGCTGGCAGCGGTACCGAAGAGGGTCTTGACCCAGTTCAGCGTGCTGCCGTTCTGGAACGGGATGGTGGAGTTCACGTCGGCGTCGCGCACGATGATGAACAGCTTGCGCGCCTGGTAGAACACGTCGGCCGCACCCGACGTCGCCGTGGTGCCGACGACCGGGGAGCCCTGCAGCTTGATCGAGTTGAGCGTGTATGTGCTCAGGTATCCGCTCTGCAGCAGGTTGAAGCGACCCGACGAGAACGGCCCGATGGCGTTCGGGTTGCCGGCGATGGCACTCGGGTCGTGCTCCTCGCTCGTGATGACCGAGGGGCCGTAAGTCACGGCGACGCCGCCGTTGCAGGCCTTGATGGTCGACTCGAAGTCGCCGATGGTGCCCGAACCGGCCTGCGGCTTCACCGGCACGATCGTCGCCGTGCTGCCGGCGCTGTTGCCGGTGACCTGGTTCCAGGTCGTGATCGTGCCCTTGTAGATGGCCACGATGTCACCGCACGTGATGTTCGCGGGCGCGTTGGTCGCGCTGGCGGTCGCCATCTGGAGGCCGTCGACCGCGATCTGGAACGAGTGCAGCGCGCCGTTGGCCGCGGACCCGGGGCTCGTGGCCGTGGCCGCCGAGGCCACGGCGATGTTCTGCTCGCTGGCCTTCGGCAGGCGCGACGAGCGGACGTAGTCGATCGAGTGCGCGGCGTCGGTGTTGATGGCTGCGATGCCGGCGCCGGAGCCGTTGGGACGGGCGACAGGGGACAGGCCGGAGCGGAGCACGACCTGCGGGGAGATCGCGACGCCGCCGGCGCCGTAGACCGCGCGGCCGGCCGCGTCGGCAGTCGCGTCGATGTTGAACATGCGACGGGACGGGTTGTTCGTGTTGTAGCCGGACGAGCCCACGTTGTCACCGTCGGCGAGGAAGTCGCCGACGTACTGGACGGTGTCCGAGCCGACACCCACGATGTCGGTGACGCGTGGCTGGTTGTCGGCGTTGGCGGTCCCGACCACGCCGAGGCCGCAGGCCACGACGGTGGCGCCGACCAGGGCGACGGAGATTGACTTGCGCATAAGTGCTGTCCCCTTCCGGACAGAGGCGAACGTGCTGGACGTGCACGGCGAATCTGTCGGGCGAAGACCACCAGACTCGGGTGTCCCGGGTGAACGCGGGATGAATCCGTTCCGAGCACTCGGCGCACCGGGATCCCCTGGCATGCCGAGACGGGTCAGACGAGGTTGGGGAGCAGGGCCACGGCGTTCTCGGCCGCTCCCCACAGCACGGCGAGCAGGATCGGCAGCCCGACGAGCCAGGTCTGCCAGCGCCCCCAGCGGTACCACGTCCAGACCAGCGCGATGCTCGCGACGACGACGAGCTGCAGCCACAGCATGAGCGCGAGCAGCGATGCGGTGTCTCGCCCCATCGGACGCTCACCCTCGGGCACCGTGACCGGCCGACCCGCAGGCGTGGCCTGGGTCGCGCCGGTCAGTGTGGCGTCGACGAAGACCGTCGTGGTGGGCGCGAGAGTCCCCCGCCACCCCTCGCCCGCCGACGTGACGAGGACGAGCCGGCCCGTGCCGGCCCCGGGCGGCGCGGGAACCGGGTCGCCGGGACGACGCACGCCGTCGACGACGTAGCGGAACTCGCCCTGGCCCGTCGTGACCGTGATCGTGGCGCCAGGAGCCAGCTGGGAGGCCCTGGCGAACGGGGCCCCGAACATGACCGAGCGACCGTAGACGACCGAGACGCCTGCCTGGCCGGGCAGGACGGTGTCCCGGCGGTGACCCGGACCGTCCTGCATGGCCAGCGCCGAGGTGCCCTCGACCACGACCGTCGACAGGCCGATCGACGGCGCGTCCAGGACGGCGACCGGCGTGCCGGGTGCGATGGCACCGCCGAGCGGGGCGGTCGCGGCCGCGAGCTGCTCCCGCAGGTGGTCATAGGCGAGCTTCTGCGAGCGGGCCTCCTGGACGCCGCTGAGCACCACGGCGAACAGGACGAGCCAGGCGGCCAGGAAGCCGACGGCCAGCGCCGCCCAGACGACCATGGCGCCGGTGGGGGTGAGCCGGCGCCGGCCACCTGCCCCGCCCCGGATCGGGGCGGGGCGGTCGGCGGCGTGCTTCCCCGACGCGACGGACTGGGGCGGGGCTGGCGGGATCACGACATGGGTCGTCATGCCGACTCCCTCGAGGTGAGCAGGGTGATCCCCGCGAGCAGCAGGCCGAGCGCGACGACGCCGAGCAGCCCGGGCAGCGCGACTCCGGCGATGCCGGCATCGATCGCAGGGGTCTTCGCAGCGACCGCGATGGTCGACGGCGACGTCGAGGACGGCGACGCAGTCGGCGAGGCCGAAGGCGTCGGGGCCGTGGATGACGCAGTGCTCACGGGCGTGGTCGTGCCCGAGCTGCCGGTCGCCGGGCTCGGCGTCGGTGTCGGGATCGGTGTCGGCGGCACGACGGCCGGAGCCACCAGCGGTGGGACCGTCCCGGACTGGTCGGACACCGCGACCGCGGCCCTGGAGGTGTAGTCGGCGAGCGCGCCGAGCCCGTTGGCCTTCGTCATGGGGAGGAATCCGCCGGGCAGCTTCCCGAGACCCTGGCCGGCCAGCTGGCCGGCGCGCGCGACGTAGGCGAGGAAGGCCGCGTAGCCCCGAGCGTCGCGCGCGGCGAGACCGGTGGTCGGGACGTCGGCGTAGACGACCATCGTCCCCGGGTAGGCGCCCGCGCCCGTGGGGTCGGACACGATCGTGTCGTAGGGCAGCTGCCAGTCGACGGGTGATGTCTTCGTCGTGAGCAGGTCGGCAGCCTTGCGCAGGCTGGAGCCGGTCGGCGCCACGAACGTGCGGCCCGTGGCATCCGTGAACTTCGCGCCGGAGCTTGCCGTGACCGTCGTCTGCAGCGCGGCCGAGTCGAGGCCGAAGCGGGCGGCGTCGCCGAGCGACGACAGGCCCAGCATGAAGCGGAACCCACCGCTCTGACGACCGAGCGGGTTCAGCTTCTCGCCGACCGTTGTGCCGGGGAAAGGCTGCACGCACACGACCTGGGAGTTGGCCAACGAGTACTGCATCGCCAGCGAGATCGTCGACAGACGCGACGACGGCGACGCGACGAGCGGCAGGTAGGGGACCGGGGCGTCCGTGAGGCACGGGTTCGTGCCGGAGTCGTACAGCGCCTTCGGCTCGAAGCTGTCCAGCAGCGGCCACGAGTTCGTAGGAAGCGGGATCTTGAGGTAGTTCGGGTTGACCGTCATGCCCCACGGGTCCGGCGTCCCGTCGAGCCAGGCGCGCGCCTCGGGATCGGCGTTGATGTACGACGTGAGCGCGTAGACCACGTCGGAGTCGCTCGAGATCGAGTAGATGGTCGACGCGCTGATGCCCGCGGACACACCCGTCTTGATGCCCGGGTTGAGCGCGATGAACTCAGGGTCGAGGGAGATGTCGAGCGGGTTGCTCGAGAGTGCTTGGTAGTCCTGCTGGATCACGGGGATGGCCGGGTAGGACTGGGTCAACAGCTTGGCCAGCAGACGCGGCGTCAGCTTGAGCTTGTCGTACCGGTCGCCATGCTCGTCGTCGATCGTGTAGGTGACGGCGAATCCGGTCACGGCGACGGGTGCATGCACCGTCGGCTTGGCGTAGCCGCCGTCACGGGCTTGGCTCGTGAACGCCGCCTCGATGGACGAGCTGCCGAGCAGGTTGCGCGCCTGCGGCTCGCCCGTCTGGATGTGCTTCACCGGGACAGCAGCGGTGTCCAGGCAGAACTTGGGGATCCAGGAGCTCGTCGCCTGGATGAGGACCTCAGATCCGTAGATGTCCGCGGAACTCCCCGTTGCAGTCGTGCTGCAGACGTTGAGTGACGTGGCCATCGTGATCGGGACGGAGATGCGGTTGCGCCAGTTAGAGGCGCTCCACCACAGCTCCCCGCTGACGGCATGGTCGTTGTCGCCGACTGCAGCCGGGATCAGCGCACCGGGCTTGAAGTGCCCGGTCTTCATGCACTCGGTGCTCGCATCGGTGGCGTCGGTACCCGTCGGGACGTCGGCCGCTGGCAGGCCGCTCGCGGTGACGTCGCACGCGATGCCCATGATGGGGATGGCCACGAGCGTGCACGGCACCGTTGCCGAGCAGCCGAGCGAGCCGTTGTTGATGGCGTCCCGGACGTCGAAACGCGCGAAGCCCGTGCCGTCGAGCCCGGTCACGGCGTAGGTCGTGTTGCTCGGCAGGGCCGTCGTGGAGTCGAGCTTCGAGGCCTCCGCCGGTATGCCGGCGCAGCCGAGCGGACCGCCGGGATAGACCTTGCCGTCAGCCCCGACGAAAGGCAGCCAGCGCTCCGCGGGCGGTTCGCTGAAGCACTGGGCAGGCCGCGGATTCGGAGTGCCCGGGTTGTGCGTGCGCTCGGCTGCTGTCGCATAGCGGTCCACCCTCCAGGCGGGGAAAGCCGGTGAGTAGGACGACGTGTAGCGCTCCACGGGAGTCCCGGTCCAGCAGGTCTCCGGTGAGATCCGCTTCGACGCCGCGACACTCGTCGAGTCGACCCCCCGACACTGCAGGAGGACCATCGGGTATTCCTGCTGGGCCGCGGCGCCCGAGTGCGGGTCGGCGAGGATGCCTCCGGTCGGGTGTGCTCCGGACCAGGTCACGTCGATCCCCTGGCGATCTCGAAGGTCGGTCGTGACGCTGACCTTCAGGGTGACCGTGCGCTGGTCGACGGTCACGTCCTTGCCGTCGACGAGGTGCGTACGTGCCACGGTGAGCGTCTTGGAGAACGCTGGGGACGCCGGTGCCGCCTGAGGCGTCACGACACCCGCGGACCCGACGCTCGCCGAGGCTCCCGGAACGGTCCACGCTCCGAGGAGGAGCGCACTCGCGACCAGTGCGAGCCCGGTGACCGTGCGGCTGGGTCCCTTCATCGCGGATCGCCCCCCGGCGTCGACCTGAAGCGTCGGGCCAGGATCGGCGGCAGGAAGACGGCGAGCACGAGCAGACCGGTGACGATGGCGGGCAGGGCGCCGTTCGAGGCCACGCTGCGCACGGCCGCGATCTCCGTCGCTGTCCCTTGCACGTCGGCCGACGTCGTGCTGCCGCCGGACGTCGTCACGACACCGGTCGTCGGATCGGTGGTTCCCGGACTGGGATTCGTGCCCGGAGTCACGCCGCCGGTCGCGCCCGCAGCTCCGGGAGTCCCGGACGCGCCGGACGTGCCGGACGACGTCGCACCGCCGGACGCTGCCGGTGTCGGCGCCTTGCCGTTGGTCGGGTTGGCGGTTCCCGAGTCGGTGTTCCCCGTGCACGGACCGGCGCCCGTCCTGTCACACGCCGGAGGCTTGGGGGCGATCTCGGAGAGGTAGTTGCGTGCCGGGTTCTTCGCGTCGAACGTCGGGTTGTTGCACTTCTTCACGTCGACGCTGGCGATGTCCACCTTGGGATCCGCGGCCTTGAGCTTCTTGGTCTGGTCGAAGCTGGCCTGCACCAGGTTGAGCGGCAGCGGCGAGTAGCCGATCGGGCCCATCTCCTTCTGGCCCTCGCACACCGCGTAGGTGAGGTAGTCGGCCAGCGTCTGACGCTTCGACGTCGTCATCTTCGGGTCGTTGGCGGCGGTCGGGATGATCATGTAGGAGTACGACGACAACGGGTATGTCCGCGGGTCGCCGTAGGTGTACACGCTGTCGAGGTTCTGCAGCAGGTACTTGTTCGGGTCGGTCTTGTCGAGGTTGAGCTTCGCCTGGGTCAGCGCGACCGCGACGTTGTACTGGTTGGGCAGCGTGTAGTAGCCACCACTGTTGAGGATCTTCGCGACCGGGTAGTTCTTGCCGAGGGCGTACGAGTACTCGTCGTAACCGATGGACCCGTTGCCGGACCCGGCGGCGATGAAGTTCATGACGCCGTCCGAGCCGTTCTGCGCGATGGCCGCGCCCTTGCGCGGGTAGTACTCGGTCAGCCCGCTCGCCCCGTTGAACGGACGCCAGACGGAGGGGTACACCGTGTCGAGGTAGCGGGTGAACTGCGCGGTGGACCCGGAGCCCTCGGAGTGCACCACCGGGATGATGGGGATCGACGGGAGCTTGCGGCCGTTGTTGTCGGCGGTGATCGCGGGGTCGTTCCAGTTCGTGATCTGGTTCGTGAAGATCTTGGCGAGCGTCGGGCCCGAGAGCCGCAGGTTGCGGACGAGCTGGCCGCCGACCGTGATGTGGTACGGGAAGCCGGTCCCGCCAGCCACGATCGGGAGGTAGGCGAACGCGCGGCCGAGCGAGTCGTCGACGTTCGTCGGGTCCTGCGGGTCGGCGCCCTGGAACCCGATGTCGGAGACGCCGAAATCCGTTGTCTTCTGGGCGAAGTCCTTGCGCCCCGTCGCAGATCCCGTCGCGGTGAACACGACCTGGAGGCCGCGGGTCTGCACGTCGGCGATCCACTGCGTGACGGCGTTGGAGCTCCAGCTCGAGCCGGACCCGTTGATGAGCGACCGGCTCGTCGAGGCCTCGGCCACCGGAGTCCCGATGGCAGCACCGAGGCCGACCAGGACCGCGGCCAGCGCGAGAGCGCGGGTGCGCCGCGACGGAGCGACGATCGGGCGCCGTGCGGGGCCGGTCGGCCCCGGGCGTGAATGGCGGTTCATCGGGAGGGTCCCTTGTCTCGGGCGAGGAAGCGAGTGACGACGAAGAGGACGAGCACCATGATCAGGAGCAGCGTGGCGGCGCCGTAGCCGCGCGCCTGGATCGTGAGGCCGTCGGGGCGGCGCACGGCGTCATAGATGAAGAGCGGCAGCGAGTTCATCGGCTCGTTCGCCGGGTTCGCGTTGAAGAACGACGAGGCGCCGGAGACGATGAGGAGCGGGGCGGTCTCGCCGGCGATGCGGGCGATGCCGAGGATGAGTGACGTCGCGAGACCGGCCTTCGCCGTGGGGAGGACGACCCGGCGTACGGTCTGCCACTGCGAGGCGCCGAGAGCGAGGGACGCCTCACGCAGCCCGCCCGGCACGACGCGCAGCACCACCTCGGCGGAACGCGCGATGATCGGCATCATCGTGACGGCGAGGGCGAGGGCTGCGGCCACACCGCTCCGCTGCCAGCCGAGGGTGATGATGAGGAGGGCGTAGACGAACAGACCGGCGAGGATGTCGGGCAGCGCCGTCATGGCCTCGACGACGGTCCGGACCGTGCGCGACAGGCGTCCGCCGACCTCGGTCATGTAGACCGCGGTGCCGACTCCGAGCGGGAGGGCGATCGCGGTGGCGATGCCGACCTGGATCGCCGTACCCACGATGGCGTGCTTGATGCCTCCCTTGGTGAGCGGGTCGTTGAGGCCGACGCCCGCCATGTCCTCGGTGTAGAAGTTGAGGTGGATCAGGGCGGGCAGTCCCTGCAGGAAGATCCAGATGATCGTCCACGCGAGGGCGAAGCCCACGATCGCGGCACCGGAGGTGACGACTGCCTGCGCGATCCGATCGACCACCATGGGCCTCGGGTAGACCATCGAGGTCACGGCGGAGTAGATCACCAGGAAGGCGACGAACCAGCAGACGACGAAGCCGATGGTCCCGCTGAGCGGGAGGACCCGCTCGTAGAGCAGCCAGACGAGGGCCAGCGACCCGACGGCGGAGCCGATGAGCGACGCGTTGTCGTCGAGGCTGCGCTGGTGCAGGGGTCGTGCACGCGGCGTCTCCAGCGGCGCGTCCTGGTCGTCGAGCCCGAGCTCGGAACGCAGCTGCGGCACGATCTCGGCCGCCCCTGATGCGCGCTCGCCCGCGGCGTACTCCACACGCAGCGTCGGCATCGCCGCGCCGGAGGTCGGGGTGTCCATCACGTCGGTCATCTCGCGCGCCTCAGATCTCGGTCGCCGCGCCGCTGCGGCTGCGGTTGACGAAGATGGCCGCGACCGTGTTGATCGCGATGGTCATGGCGAACAGGATGAAACCGGCCGTGAGCAGCGCCGAGAGCTGCGTTGCGGTCGCCTCGCCGAAGCGTCCGGCGATGAGGGCGGAGAAGGTGTTCGTCCCCACGCTCAGGATGTTCCACTTGATGTCGAACGTCGGCGAGATGATCAGCAGCACGGCGATGGTCTCCCCGAGCGCCCGGCCGAGCGCCAGCATCGTGCCGCCGATGATGCCGCCGCGGCCGAAGGGCAGCACGACCGCGCGGACCATCCCCCACCGAGTGGACCCGAGAGCGAACGCAGCCTCACGCTCGCCGAGCGGGGCGAGGGCGAACACACCGCGCATGACGGCGCAGGCGAGCGGGATCACCATGAGCGACACGGCGAGACCGGCGATGAAGGCCGAGGCCGTGAAGGACGACTGCTGCCATGAGGCGGACGTCGCATCGGTGTCGACGTGGAAGATCGGGATCCACCCTAAGTACGTCGCGAGCCACCGGGACAGATGGATCGCATGCGGCTGCAGGACCATGAAGCCCCACAGCCCGTAGATGATGCTCGGGACGGCGGCCATCAGGTCGACGAGGGACACCAGTGACGACTTGAGCCGCGGCGGTGCGTACTCGCTGATGAACAGCGCGGTGAGCAGGGCCAGCGGGAAGCCGACCGCGAGCGCGACCAGCGCCACCTCGATGGTTCCGACGAACACCGCGGCGATGCCGACGGTGTTCGACCGCGGCTCCCACTGCGTCTCGGTGAAGAAGCTCAACCCGTACTTCTGCAGGGTCGGGACCGCCTGGAGGCCCAGGAAGATGCCGATCGCGCTCGTCAGGAGGAGGACGAAGAGGCCGATGACACGGACGACGCCGCGGAAGGTGCGGTCCGCGGTCGGAAGACCGGGGTCGATGACCCGCGGTTCGGCCACATCCTGGAAGGCGGGAGGTCGCTCGTCGAGGACGGTCATGCGAGCACCGCGACCGACTCGCCCGGACGGACCTGCTCAGCCGAAGCGGCCATTGACGTAGTCCTCCGTCCGCGGGTCGGTGGGGCTGCCGAAGATGTCCTCTGTACGACCGGACTCGATGATCACTCCCGGGGTCCCCTGCTCGGCCAGGAAGAACGCGCACTGCTGAGAGACTCGGAACGCCTGCTGCATGTTGTGCGTGACGATCACGATCGTCACGTCGTCGCGGAGCTCCTCGATCGTCTGCTCCACGCGACGGGTCGACGTCGGGTCCAGCGCGGAGCAGGGCTCATCCATCAGCAGGACGTCCGGATCGACTGCGAGCGAACGCGCGATGCACAGTCGCTGCTGCTGACCACCGGAGAGGGCGCCACCGAGCGCATCGAGACGGTCCTTGACCTCGTCCCAGATCCCGGCGCGACGCAGGCTCCGCTCGACGAGGTCGTCACGGTCGCCGCGCGAGATCCGGGTGCCCGTCAGCTTCAGCCCAGCAGTGACGTTCTCGGCGATCGACATGGTCGGGAACGGATTGGGCTTCTGGAACACCATCCCGATCCGGCGCCGGGTGTCGGTGATCCGGTGCCCGGGCGAGTAGATGTCGTCGCCGTTGAGGCGCACCTCGCCGGCGAGCTTCGCCGCCGGCACCTGCTCGTGCATCCGGTTGAGGATGCGCAGGAAGGTGGACTTGCCGCAGCCGGAGGGACCGATCAGCGCGGTCACGGTGCGGCTCGGCATGGTGAGCGAGACGCGGTCGAGCACGCGGTTCGACCCGAACCAGGCGGTGATCGAGTCGGCCTCGAGCGTGGCTCCGTGCGACGCGCCCGCGGCGGCGTCCAGGGGTGTCGGCTCCGTGATCGACTCCAACGACGGGGAGATGGCCACGCGGCTCGTTCCTTCCGGTAGGACTGGACCTGGAGCAGGTGGAGCCTGGGCGCCCGCACCGACCGGCCTCACGCCGGCACCCGGATCGTTGCCCAGCGTGAATGACCGGGATGAACCCCGTTCTGAACCACGGACGTTGCTTCGGTGAACAACGGGGGAACCGACCCGACGGGGTTCCCGGCGAGCTCGCGGGTCAGCCGGTCCGGCTCGCGATGCATTGCTGGATGCCCTGGTCGCCCTGGATCCCGACCTGGACCCGGTCGATCCCGCCCGGCGGGACCGGGACGGTCACGGTGGCGCCCGCCTTCCCGACGCCGATCGAGACCGATGCGTGGGAGGTGTTGGGCCGTTCGGGGTGCTTCTCGTCCAGGACCACGACCGAGACCTGCTTGGGTCCGCTCACCACGACGTCGGCCACGACGGAGCCGTTCGGACCGGATCTCCACGTGGCAGCCGACGGCGCGCAGTCGGGTATCCCGCCGGCCGACGTCCGCCTCGTCGCGACGTAGGTGGCCCCGGTCTGGAGCGACCGCGCCGGAGGTGCCGCGCCTGCCACGGTCGGAGCAGCCGGCAACGTGGCGCCGGGTCCCGACCGGGTCGACCAGAAGCCGACAGCGACCAGCAGGAGGACCAGTGCGGCCGCGCCGCCCGCGACGATACGGCGACGACGAGGCTGCTCCCCCGACCGCCGGGAGGCGACCGGGCCGGGGTCGACGTGCCGGCCGGACACCCCTGACGGGGTGAGCTCGCCGACCTCGAGATGACGTGGCTCCACGGCAGGTCCAGGTTCCCGGACGGATCCGTCGGACATGGCGGCTCGCTTTCGGTACAGGGCGGCGGGCTGATGAGCCGGGGGCGCGCTAGGGCGTCGCGGGCTGCTCGACCGGGTCCGGGATGGCTCGCTGCCAGGGGAACGCGACAGGGACATGCGCGTCGGAGGCGGGCGCCCCAGGGGCCTCGGCCCGGAACTGCTCCAGGTTGTGTCGGCACTCGCGCTCGTAGCGGAAGCCGCGACCGGAGTTGGCGACGAGGACCCCGTCCTCCTCGAGGTGCCAGGCCCACGACGTCGTGCCCCGGTGGTGGAGGATGTGCGCCTCGCCGTCGGGAGCCAGCTCGCGGACCCGGCCGACCGCGTGGAGCGCAGCCTCGGCATCGGGGTACGACACGGCCGAGCGTCCGAGCTCGCGGTTGTTGGAGCCGAGCAGGCGCCACCCGACGCCACCGTCGCCCACGGCTCCCACCAGACGTGCCCCGGGCACGAGCTGGAACCGCGGCTGAGCCACCGGCCACCTCCCCGAGGGACGCTGCGCGACCTGGTGACGCGCGACAGGCGTCAGGCTGCCGCCCCCGAGGTGCCGTGTCCCGTCCGTCACATGAACGAATGGCTGCTGATTCGTGAACGGTCGCCGGAGAGGTCCTCCCGCGTCGTCGGGGCACGGGCGCGTGGGACCGTCACGCTCCGCGATGCCCCTGAACGGCTCAACCAGCGAGCTCCGTTCCGGGACGAAGACCAGCCTACGAGCGACCCGGGAGCTGGCCCGGCCGCGCGGGGCTGCGAGGGGTCCATGGCTCTGGAGAGCGCGCACATGTCACGACGCACGCTGCTCGGGGGTGGAGCGGCCGTCGCCACCGTGTCCGCGCTCGGGGTCGGGGTCGCCGCGGCACCCGCGGCCGAGGCCGCGACCGTGGCGGTCATCAGGAAGGTCACGATGCTCAAGGTCGTGGCCTTCCGCTACAACGCCGCCACGCACGTCACCACCGTCACCAAGGCGACGAAGACCACAGTCATCGCGCGCTTCTACGGCGCGAAGATCTACCTCAAGAACGCGAAGGGCGCGTGGATCCAGGTCCCCTACGTCTGGTCGCCGGCGAAGAAGGCGATCGTCTTCTCGCGCTACCTGCAGCTGCAGCTCGCGGCGGCCGCGGCGGCCGCCGCCGCGGCGGCGAACCCGACCTCGGGCATCAGGGTCATCCCGCCTGCCACGTTCGCGTCGACGACGGCCTACCGCAGCACCGACTGGGCGCGCCACCTGCTCAACCGCGCAGGCTACGGGCCGACGCCCGCCGACCTCGCCGCCGTCAAGGCGGCCGGCTACGCCGGGTGGCTCGAGCACCAGCTCAACGCCGCCACCGTCGTCGACACCGAGTGCGCCGCCATCCTCGCGCGGCTCCCGGACCAGTCCCTCCCGATCTGGCGTGTGCGGCACGGCATCGAGAACGGCACCATCAGCGGCTGGGAGCAGTTCCAGGCGGTGCTCAGCGACTACACCGCCCGCGCGTTGTGGTCCAAGCGCCAGCTCCTCACCGTGATGGAGGACTTCTGGGGCAACCACTTCAACGTCACCATCTACGCCGACGGCACGGCCGAGTCGCGTGCGCACTACTCCCACACGATCAGGACCCACGCCTTCGGCAAGTTCACGGACCTCCTCACCGCGGTGACCAAGCACCCGTCGATGCTGACCTACCTCAACAACCGGGACTCGACGGCGGAGCACCCGAACGAGAACCAGGGCCGCGAGCTCCTCGAGCTGCACACCGTCGGCGTGGACGCGGGCTACGGCGAGGCCGGCGTGCTCAGCTCGGCGCGGCTGCTCACCGGGATCGGGGTCGACTCCGACTCGGGCGAGTTCGCCTACCAGCCGTGGAACCACTGGACCGGCGCCGTCAACGTGCTCGGCTTCTCGCACGCCAACGCCAGCGACACCGGCGGCGAGTCCGTGGTCAACGCCTACCTGTACTACCTCGCCCACCACCCGGCCACCGCGCACCGCCTCGCGACGAAGCTCGCGGTGCGCTTCGTCTCGGACACGCCTTCGGCGTCGCTCGTGACGATGCTCGCCAACGTGTACCTCAAGAGCGACACGGCGATCGCACCGGTACTGCGCGCGCTGTTCTCCTCGAACGAGTTCGCCCACTCCATCGGCGCCAAGGTCGCGCGACCGTTCGAGAGCGTCATCTCGATCGCGCGGCTCATGCAGATCACGCCGGTGAGCACGACCCTCGACTCCACCGCATCCCTGGTGTGGATCGCCGAACGAGCCGGGCACAACCCGTTCGGGCAGCCCTTCCCCACCGGTCAGCCCGACACCGCCGACGCCTGGGAGTCCACGGCGTCGACGCTCGAACGGTGGAACAACGTCCTGCGCGTCGTCGCCGGCTGGGACCCCAGCAGCAACGACGTGATCCGGCCACCGCTCTACAACGTCGTGATCGGGGCGACGCTGCCCGCGACGCACGGTGAGCTCGTCGACCACGTGGCGACGAACCTGTTCGGCCGCACCGTGTCGGACGCGCACAAGACCGCGGTGCTCGCCTTCCTGGGAGCATCCGCCACCCAGCCCGTCACCTCGGGCTCGGCCGCCGTCAACTGGGTCCTGCCGTCGTTCGTGACGGTCCTCCTGGACTCGCCCTACCAGTCCCTACGGTGAGGCCGCGATGACGCAGACGCTCAACCCCGACCGCACCTGCTGCGAGGAGGGCACGCGCGCGTCCGCCTTCACCCGGCGTTCGCTGCTCAAGGCCGTCGGCCTGGGCACGGTGGCCATCGCCGCCGGTCCCATGGTCGGCATGCGCGCCGCGTTCGCCGCCGACCCGGGCTGGACGGGCGACACGCTCGTCGTGCTCTCGCTGCGGGGAGGTTTCGACGGCCTGTCCGCGATCGCCCCGATCGGCGACCCGGCGTACGCGACGTGGCGCCCAGGGATCGCCGTACCCGCTGCCTCCGCGTTCCAGCTGGACTCGATGTTCGGCATGCACCCCGGACTGTCGGCGCTGCAACCGCTGTGGAACGCGAACAAGCTCGCGTTCGTGCACGCGGCGGGCATGAGCGCGCCGAACCGCTCGCACTTCAGCGCGATGGACGAGATGGAACGAGCGGCGCCGGGCACGAGCGCGCGCACGGGGTGGCTCGACCGGGCCGTGGGCCTGCACGCGGCCGGTGGCCCGTTCGGTGCGGTGCAGATGGGGTCCTCGTCGATCCCCGAGTCGCTCGTCGGCCCCGTGCCCGTGCTCGGCATGGACACGATCGGGAGCTTCAACCTGGCCGGTGCGGGCAACGCGTCGCAGCGCACGACCTGGACGAACGCGCTCGACGCGCTGCACAGCGACGCGCCTCCCGGCCTGCAGGACTCCGCGTCGACGACGCTCGCCGCGCTCGGTACCGCGGCGACGCTCGCGGCGACGCCGTACGTGCCGTCCGGCGGCGCGACCTATGCGAACAACGACATCGCCGACGCGCTGAAGAACGCCGCGCAGCTGATCAAGGCAGCTGTCGGCCTGCGCGTGCTGACGATCGACCTCGGCAACTGGGACATGCACGCGGGGCTCGGCACCGTGAACAACGGCTGGATGCACGACAAGCTGGTCGAGCTCGGGGGTGCTCTCGCCGCGTTCGCGACGGACCTCGGGTCGTTCCTCGACACGACCACGCTGGTGACGATCAGCGAGTTCGGTCGCCGCGTGGAGGAGAACCAGTCCGGCGGCGTCGACCACGGCTGGGGCAACGCGATGCTTGTCCTCGGCGGCCACGTCGTGAGCAGCGTGCACGGCACCTGGCCGGGTCTCGCCAAGGCCAACCTGACCGACGGCGACCTCACCGTGACGACCGACTACCGCGCGGTTCTCGCCGACATCCTGGTCAACCGCACCGGCGCCACCACCAGCCAGGTCAAGGAGATCTTCCCGACCTACGACGGCACCACGATCGGCATCACCGCCCCGTAGCCCGAACCCCGCCTCGGGCTAGGGAGTGGCGCAGGCGACGCAGCGGACCGCCCACGGGTGCACCTCGAGCCGACCCTCGGGGATCTCGCCGCCGCACACGTCGCAGGTGCCGTACGTCGCCTCCTCGAGCTTCTCGAGGGCGCGGTTCACCTCGGCGAGCTGCTCGAGCATCTGCTCGTGCGCGGCCACCTGGGTGAGCCGCTCGACCGCGATGCTCGTCCCCTCGCCGACCCGCTTCCCGAACGAGATTCCGCCGGAGTCCGTGGGTGCGGCACTGATCCCGGCCATCCGCGCGAGCAGGTCCGACCGCTTCGCCTCGAGCACGCCGCGGACCTCGTCGCCCCGGTCCTGACCGCCGCTCATACGAACGGCGACGCGACGACGCGCCCGTCGACGAGGTGCAGCTGCTCGTCGCACAGCGCGGCCACCTCGGGGTCGTGCGTGGCCAGGACCACGGCCGCACCGGAGTTCGCCTCTGCCCGCAGTGCGTGCAGCACGAGCGCGGCGGTGTCGGCGTCGAGCTCGGCGGTCGGCTCGTCGGCGACGAGAAGCGCCGGCGACACGGCGAGGGCACGCGCGACCGCGACGCGCTGGCGCTGGCCGCCGGACAGCTCCTCGGCCAGCCGGTCCGGGATGTCGGGGAGGCCCGCGCGGGCCAGCGCGATCTCCGCCAGCTCGCGGACCTCGTCACGGTCGAGGCCGCGCAGCTGCAACGGGAGCTCGACGTTCTCGGCGGCGGTGAGCACCGGCAGCAGGCCGTAGCTCTGGAACACGACGCCCGAGAGCGCAGCGCGGTCAGCAGGATCTGCCGGGTCGATCGTTCCTGCATCGGCAGCGACGAGGCCGGCCAGCACGGCGAGGAGCGTCGACTTGCCCGAGCCCGACGGGCCGGTCACCGCGAGGATGCGACGCGGCACGACGTCGACGTCGACCTCGTCGACGATCCGCCGCCCTCCGCGCACCACGACGATCCCGCGGCCGGACACCGCGAGCCCGTCGCGCAGCGGCGGCACACCGAACGTCCGCTCGCTCATCGCGGCCTCCTGCGGATGCGGAGGTCCTCGCCGTCGCGCTCGACGACGACCTGGGTGCCGGGCGGCCACTCGACGACGAGCTCGTCGGGGAGGTGCACGCCGCCGTCCTTGCCGACCACGGCGAACGACTCGCCGCGGTGCGCCTCCTGGCCCACGCGGCCGTAGCGCATCGTCACCGTGCGCCCGAGGCGCGCGCCGACCTCGGGGTCGTGCGTCACGATGACGACCGTCGTCCCGAAGCGCTCGTTCACGACATCGAGCAGGTCGAGCACGGAGTCGCGGCCCTCGTGGTCGAGCTGCGACGTCGGCTCGTCGGCGAGCAGGAGGCCCGGGCCGTTCGCCACCGCGACGGCGAGCGCCACGCGCTGCTGCTCACCGCCGGACAGCTGCGGCACCGGGCTGTCGGCGACATCCCCGAGACCGAGCGCCTCCAACAGCTCCAGCGGTCGCATGAGCTCGTTGCGGCGGGATCGAGGGAGCGAGCGATGGGCGAAGCGCACGTTGTCGACCGGCGTCGCGTACTGCAGGAGGTTGCGCGCGGCGCCCTGCAGCACGAGGCCGACGCGCTGCGAGCGCAGGCGCAGCAGCGCGCGCTCGTTCAGGCCGCCGATCTCCTCGTCACCGACCCAGACGCGACCGGCCGACGGCGGGATCAGCCCGCCGAGCATCGCGAGCAGCGTCGACTTCCCCGAGCCGGACGGCCCCAGGAGCGCGACCCGCTCCCCCGGGCCGACGACGAGGTCCACCCCGCGTACGGCGACCACGTCGAGGTCTCCCGTGCGGTAGATGTGCACGAGCTCCTCGCAGCGCACGCCGACGCCGCCGTCCCCGGCCGTGGGATAGGTCTGCACCGCGCTCATTCCTGCACCTGCCTCAACAGCTCGGGCAGCGCGCGACGCACGGTGCGCCGCGCCCCGACGTCGGCCACGACGACGAGAAGGACGAGCACGGCCACGACGAGCGCGACGACCGGGGCCAGCGCCGGGCCGTACCAGAGCGGTGGGCCGCCGCTCGACGCCGCCTCGAGCAGCGACGGCAGCGCGAACCCTGCCGCCGCGAGACCCGCAGCCGCACCGAGAGCGACCCCGGTGACCGCGAGCGTGATCTGCTCGCGGCGCGCGGAGCGGATGAGGACGGCGCGCGGAGCGCCGATCGCGCGCAGCGCCGCCAGCTCGTACGCGCGCCGGCGGATCACGACGTAGGCGTTGGCCAGCAGCGTGCCGGCGCCGAGCACCAGCGCGACGAGAGCCGCGAGCAGGAACAGCCGCAGCGACAGAGCACCGCCACCGCGGTCGAGCTCGGCCTCGCGTGCGGAGATCGACTCGACCGAGATCACGTCGAGCCCCTGCTTCACCAACGCGTCGCGGATCCCCGGCGACGCGCTCGGCGCGAGCCACACCTGGTAGTCGAGCGGGTTCGGCTGGGTGCCCATCGCGGCGATGGTGAACGGGAGGTCGGCCATCGTGCCCTGGCTCAGCAGGCGAGGCAGCACACCGCTGCCCTGCTGCAGCGCGGAGGTGAACCGGCCGTCCATGCCGGCCACGACCGGGAAGTCGGTCGAGCGGCTCGGGTCGGTGGCGAGCTGGGTGCCCTCGACGACAGGGAGCGACACGGGGTGGTCGGCAACCTCGATGGCGCCGTCCTCGAGCATGGGAAGGACGATCTTCACGTCGAGCCGGCCGGCCTTGGCCGAGGTCACGGTGGCCCCGGAGAGGATCGGGACGCTCACCGCCGTGGCGCCGGCGCGCCAGCCGTTCTCCCCCTGCGCCGCGAGGTCGACCGGACCCGCGGCGTCCTTCACGTCGCTCAGCGCGAGGGTGCCGCTGACGGCGAACGAGGGGAGCTCCACGGGGTGGAGGAACATGAACGCGGTCAGGGTGCAGGGGTGGTCGACGCAGGCCGGGAGGTCGGCGGCGTACGTCGCGACGCCCGGGATCAACCGGCCCATGGTCACCTCGACCGGGATGCCGCTCGACGCGCGCACAGCGACACGGAGCAGCAGGGGCGCGGTGCCGTCCACCCGGAGGTAGTCGCCCGTGAGGGAGAGACGGCCGTGGACGAGGAAGGGCGTGGCCGGCTGAGCCGGGTGGAGGAGCGGGCCGATGTCGGCCGACGACGAGCCCACCCAGGTGGGGTCCCAGGAGCTGACCGCGGCGAGCCGCTGCGCGTCGACGGCGAGCAGGCCGCCCGCACCGTTGTCGACGCCCGTCGCAGCCAACGCCTGCGTGCCGGACGGGTCGACCGCTGCGACCGCCGTCAGCAGCGCACCCGGCGACCCCGCGTGCACGTGCAGGACCTGCGCGGCACCGATCTCAGCGCGGGCGAGGTCGGCGCGGTTGGCCGCGGCGACGGTCCAGCCGTCGACGGCGAAGACCGCGAGACCGACGGCGAGCGAGAGCAGCACGACGATGCGCAGCCCGCTGGGGCGTCGCGCGATGTTGCGCGACGCGAGGAACGACGCGACCTCGGGCGAGCGCCGCGTGCGGGTGACCTCGATGCGCGCCAGGAACGGCAGGGCACGAACCGCGAGAAGTCCTGCGGCCAGAGCGATCAGGCCCGGCGCGACGAGGGCCAGGGCGTCGGAACCGCCCTTGGTGAGCTCGTAGATGCCGGCGGCGGCGAGTGCCACGGCAGCGGCGTCGATCGCCGACGAGCGCACGAGCCTCGCGCGGCGCCCGCCGGTACGCCGCAGCTGCTCGAGCACGGGCGCGGTGAGGATGCCTCGCGCGGCGAGGGCCGCGGCCGCGGCCCCGCCGAGGAAGCAGACCGCGAGGGCGACCAGGACGGTGCTCGTGAGGGCGACGGACGTACCGGGGCCGAGGTACCTGCTGGTGAGGAAGACGTCGGCGCCGTAGGCGAGGGCCAGGCCGAGCGGCAGCGCGACGGTGAGCAGGATGAGCGGCTCGGCGAGGCCGAAGGCGAGGGTCGAGCGCGGGGTCATGCCGCGCAGCTTCGCGAGCGCGATCTCGCCGGACCGCTCGTCGCCGGTCGCCGCGATGATGAGGAAGAGCACGAACCACGCCAGGAGCACGAGCTGCGCGGTGACCGCGAACGACGCGGAGCGCACGGCGTCGAGCTGCGGCTGCAGGTCGTCGAGGTACTGCGGCAGGCTGCTGATCGACAGCGCCCGGATCCCGCCGGTGTCGGCCTTGGTCGAGTCGGTCGCGGACTCCACCGCGGAGCGCAGCGCAGGAAGGTCGCCGAGGTGGACGCGGTCGGCCTCGATGGCGCGGAAGCTGACAGCCGCGACGTCGCCGTTGCTGCGCTCCATCGTGGCCTGGTCGACCACGATCTCGTCGAGCCGGTCCGGCGCGTTCGGCGACCGACCGAACTCGAGCTGCGCGGGACGGTCGAGACCCCAGACCGATGCCTTCGCGGTGGCGGCGTCGTAGGTCCCGACGACCGTGACGGTGTCGAGGACCGGATCGCTCGTGATGCCGAGCCGGATCCGCGTGCCGATGGGGAGCTTCGCGTCGGTGGCCAGGCGGGCGGAGAGCATCGCCTGGCCCAGGCTCGACGGGCACGTGCCCGTCACGACCGCGACGCCGTCGCACTGGCCGCGGTGCCAACCGACCTGTGCGATGCCGAGCAGCTCCTCGCCGACGCGCGGCGAGCCGTCCTTCACCGTGAGCGCCAGCGTGCTGGCGGCGTACCACGGGTCCAGGGCCGGGTTGTTCGACAGACCCTCCACGGCGTCGGCCACCTGCGTCGGGGAGTACTGCGTCTGGCCGGCCACGTTGCCGCGGCTCTGGACGCCGGTGGTGACCGGAGGTGCTTGCGCGAGGCCGTCGCGGACGAGGGAGTCCTCGGCGGACGTGGCGTAGAGCGGCCCGAGCGCCGCGCCGGCTGTGGCGACGACCGCGACGACGAGCACCGCGAGCGAGGATCCCGCGCGCCAGCGCAGCCCGCGCAGAGCCAGCCGCACCGACTCCACGCGCGCTTCCCCTCTCCCCAGGACCGTCCCCCTACCCTCGCACGCCCCCGCCCGCGCGGCCGCGAGGCGACGCCGGACCGTGAACCTTCACCCCCGATGCCCCACGGACGAAGGTCACCGGAGGGTGGCGACGGCTTCGAGGGCGATCGGGCCCAGGCCCTCGCCGCCGGAGGCCACGTAGGACTCGAGGGTCCGGATCATCGACGGGTGCCAGAACTCGCGCAGGTGGTCCGCGGTCCGCTGCACCGCGACGTCGTGCGGCTTGTGCGCGGCGTTGCTCGCGATCTGGTTCGCCATCCGCACGAGGCTCGCCGGCGCAGGGGCTACGCCGGGCTCCGTAGGCGAGTCCACGCAGGGACGCGGCTCGCCGCTCACGACCGACCTGCCACGGGCTGGTGCTGGGCGTGCATCTCCTCGTCGGTGACGGGGACGCGCGAGGTCGGCGCGAGCTCGACGGCGGTCACCTTGTACTCCGGGCAGTTGGTGGCCCAGTCGGAGTACTCGGTCGTCACGACGTTGGCGCCCGACCCCGGGTAGTGGAACGTCGTGTAGACGACGCCCTGCGGCATGCGGTCGCTCACCCTCGCACGGAGCACCGTCTCGCCGACCCGGCTCGTGATCGTCACCGGGTCACCGGTGCTGATCCCGCGGGTCTCGGCGTCGTGCACGTGGATCTCGACGACGTCCTCGTGGTGCCACTGCACGTTCGGGGTGCGCCGGGTCTGCGCGCCGACGTTGTACTGCGACAGGATCCGTCCCGTGGTGAGGATGAGGGGGTAATTGCGGTTGGTCCGCTCGTCCGTCGGGACGAACGGGGTGTCGACGAAGTGGCCCTTCCCGCGGACGAAGCCGTCGACGTGCATGATCCTCGTGCCGTGCGGCGCGGCGTCGTTGCACGGCCACTGCAGCGAGCCCTCGGCATCGAGCCGCTTGAAGGACACACGCGCGAACGTCGGTGTGGTCGCAGCGATCTCGTCCATGATCTCCGACGAGTGCGCGTAGTCCATCGGGTAGCCCATGGCGGTCGCGAGCTCGCAGGCCACCTGCCACTCCTGCTTGCCGCACTTCGGCGCCATCACCGGACGCACCCGGTTGATCCGCCGCTCGGCGTTGGTGAACGTGCCGTCCTTCTCGAGGAACGACGTCCCCGGCAGGAACACGTGGGCGAACTTCGCCGTCTCGTTGAGGAACAGGTCCTGCACGACCAGCAGCTCGAGCGACCCGAGCGCGGCCTTCACGTGCGCCACGTTGGGATCGCTCTGCGCGATGTCCTCGCCCTGGATGAACATCCCGAGATAGCGGCCCGCGATCGCGGCGTCGAACATGTTCGGGATGCGCAGCCCGGGCTCGGGGTCGATCGTCGTGCCCCACACCGCCTCGAAGATCGCGCGGACCGCGGGATCGCTCACGTGGCGGTAGCCCGGCAGCTCGTGCGGGAAGGAGCCCATGTCGCAGGAGCCCTGCACGTTGTTCTGCCCGCGCAGCGGGTTCACGCCCACTCCCGTGCGTCCGATGTTGCCGGTGGCCATCGCGAGGTTGGCCATCCCCATCACCATCGTCGAGCCCTGCGAGTGCTCGGTCACGCCGAGCCCGTAGTAGATCGCCGCGTTCCCCGCCGTCGCGTAGAGACGGGCCGCACGGCGTACGGCGTCGGCCGGCACGCCGGTGATCCCGGACGTCGCCTCGGGGCTGTTCTCCTCCAGGGCGATGAACTGCTCCCACTCCGCGAAGGAGTCGGCCTCGCAGCGCTCCGCGACGAACGCGCGGTCGACGAGCCCCTCGGTCACCACCACGTGCGAGAGCGCGTTCACGATCGCGACGTTCGTGCCCGGCTGCAGCTGCAGGTGCTCCGCGGCCTCGATGTGCGGCGAGCGCACGAGGTCGATGCGCCGCGGGTCGATCACCACCAGCTCGGCGCCCTCGCGCAGGCGGCGCTTGAGCCGTGAGGCGAACACCGGGTGCCCGTCGGTCGGGTTCGCGCCGATCACGACGACGACGTCGGCGTGCGCGACCGACTCGAAATCCTGCGTGCCGGCCGACGTGCCGAACGTCTGCTTGAGGCCGTAGCCCGTCGGCGAGTGGCAGACCCGCGCGCAGGTGTCGACGTTGTTGTTGCCGAACGCCGCGCGGATCATCTTCTGCACGACGAAGACCTCCTCGTTCGTGCAGCGGCTCGACGTGATGCCGCCGATCGCGCCGACCCCGTGCTTCGCCTGGATCTTCGTGAGTCCTTGTGCCGCATGGGCGATGGCTTCGTCCCACGACACGGCGCGCCACGGGTCGGTGATCCGCTCGCGGACCATCGGCTCGAGCTGCCGGTCGCGGTGCGTCGCGTAGCCCCAGGCGAAGCGGCCCTTCACGCACGAGTGGCCGGCGTTGGCGCCGCCGTCCTTGTCAGGCACCATCCGCACGACCTCGTCGCCGCGCATCTCCGCGACGAACGAGCAGCCCACACCGCAGTAGGCGCAGGTCGTCTTGACCGAGCGGGTCGGCACACCGAGCTCGATGACCGACTTCTCCTGCAGCGTCGACGTCGGGCACGCCTGCACGCACGCGCCGCACGAGACGCATTCCGAGCCCATGAAGGACTCGCCCGCACCGGCAGTGACGCGCGACCCGAAACCGCGTCCGGCGATCGTCAGCGCGAACGTGCCCTGCACCTCGCCGCACGCTCGGACGCACCGCGAGCACGCGATGCACTTGCTGTCGTCGAAGGAGAAGTAGGGGTTGCTGTCGTCGGTCGCGCCGTCGAGGTGGTTCGCGCCGTCGAGGCCGTAGCGGACGTCACGCAGCCCCACCACGCCGGCCATGTCCTGCAGCTCGCAGTCGCCGTTCGCGGGACAGGTGAGGCAGTCGAGCGGATGGTCGGAGATGTAGAGCTCCATCACCCCGCGGCGCAGCTTCTCCAGCCGCGGCGTCTGGGTGCGCACCGTCATGCCCGGCGAGCAGGGAGTCGTGCAGGAGGCCGGCGTACCGGGACGGCCGTCGACCTCGACGAGGCAGAGGCGGCACGAGCCGAACGGCTCGAGCGAGTCGGTGGCGCACAGCCGCGGGATGTCGACGCCCGCGGTGGCGGCCGCACGCATGACCGACGTGCCTGCGGGCACGTTGACGGGCATCCCGTCGACGACCACGTTCACCGATGCCTCGCCCGGCACCGCCGGCGTGCCGAGGTCGACCTGCCGCACCTTGCTCATCGCGCGTCACCTGCCCGCACGGGCTCGAGCGCCGGTTCGATCCCGAGGTCCTGCGGGAAGTGCCGCAGGACGCTGCGCACCGGGTTCGGCGTCAGGCCGCCCATCGCGCAGAGCGAGCCGTCGGTCATCAGCTCGCAGAGGTCCTCGAGCAGCGCGACCTGCCCCGCGCGCTCCTCCGGCGGCCCCACGAGGATCCGGTCGATCACCTCGACCCCGCGTACGGCGCCCACGCGGCACGGCGTGCACTTGCCGCAGGACTCCTCCGCGCAGAACTCCATCGCGAACCGCGCCTGCTGCCCCATGTCGACCGAGTCGTCGAACACGACGACGCCGCCGTGCCCGAGCATCGCGCCGTGGGCGGCGAGCTCCTCGTAGTCCAGGTGCACCGCGAGCGCGTCCGCCGGCAGGTAGGCGCCCAGCGGGCCGCCGACCTGCACCGCGCGGACCGGACGACCCGATCGCGTGCCGCCGCCGAAGTCGTCGACGAGCTCGGCGAGCGTGAGCCCGAACGCCGTCTCGACGATGCCGCCGCGCGCGACGTTGCCGGCGAGCTGGAACACCTGCGTGCCGCGCGAGCGACCGACCCCGAGTGCTTGATACGCCTGGGATCCCTGGGACAGCACCATCGGCACCGTCGCCAGCGAGAGCACGTTGTTGATCACGGTCGGACGCCCGAACAGCCCGGCGAGCGCGGGCAGCGGCGGCTTGGGCCGCACCATCCCGCGCTTGCCCTCCAGGCTGTCGAGCATCGCGGTCTCCTCGCCGCAGATGTAGGCACCCGCGCCCACCCGCACGTCGAGGTCGAAGGAGAGCCCGCTGCCGAGGATGTCGCTGCCGAGCCAGCCGCGCTCACGAGCTGCCGCGATCGCGCGACGCATCGAGGCGACGGCGTCGGGATACTCCGAGCGGATGTAGACGTAGCCCTCGCTCGAACCGACGGCGTAGGCGGCGATCGTCATGCCCTCGATGAGGGTGAACGGATCGCCTTCCATCAGCATGCGGTCGGCGAACGTGCCGGAGTCGCCCTCGTCGGCGTTGCAGCACACGAACTTCACCGACGACCGCGCGTCGGCGACCGTCCTCCACTTGATGCCGGTGGGGAAGCCGGCACCACCACGCCCGCGCAGCCCGGAGTCGGTGACGGCAGCCACGACGTCGAGCGGCGACATCGCAAGCGCTGCACGGAGTCCCGCCATCCCGCCGTGCGCCTCGAAGCTCTCCGGGGAGGCGGGGTCAACGACGCCGACGCGCGCGAACGTCACGCGCTGCTGCCGTTCGAGCCAGTCGATCCGCGAGACGAGCCCGTGCCCGAGCGGGTGCGGCTCGCCCCCGAGCAGGCCGGCGTCGAGCAGCCCTGCGACGTCGGCGACCGTGACCGGCCCGTAGGCCACGCGTCCTTCCGGCGTCTCGACCTCCACGAGCGGCTCGAGCCAGTACATCCCGCGCGACCCGTTCCGCACGATCGCTACGTCGCTCCCGCGTGCGGACGCCTGCGCCGCGATCGCGTCGGTCACGTCGTCGGCGCCGACCGCACGTGCCCCGGAGTCGCCGGGGACGAACACCGTGACCGTCATGCGCCGACCCCGCGGTCGGCCGACGGCGAGACGGTCGCGTCGGCAGCGACGAGCGCGTCGAACGTGGCCTCGTCGACGCGGCCGCGCGCGCGGCCGTCGACCGTCACCGCGGGCGAGAGCGCACACAGGCCGAGGCAGAACACCTGGTCGAGCGTGGTCGAGCCGTCGGCGGTCGTCTCGCCGAAGCGCACGCCGAGCCGCTCCTGCGCGTGGTCGGCGAGCGCATGGCCGCCGACGGCCTGGCAGGCCTCGCCGCGGCAGACCGCGATCGAGCGGGCACCGGACGGCGCGGTGCGGAGGTCGGAGTAGAAGGTCAGCACGCCGTGGACGTCGGCGCGCGACACGTTGAGCCTCTTCGCGACGAGGGGGATCGCGGCAGCATCGACGTAGCCGAACTCGTGCTGCAGTGCGTGGAGCACGGGGAGGAGCGGTCCGCGGACGCCGGCGTGATCGGCGATCACGCGCGCGCCCGCCTCGATCGACCACTCTGTCGGCATCAGTCCTGCTCTCCGTCTGCCCCGCGCCGTTGCGGTCGTGGACATGCTCACCGCGATGTAACTGCTCTTGTGGTTGCTACCCGGCCCGGAAGCAGCCACAAGACCAGTTACCTGCAGGTCAGTCTGTGACGGTTCGGGGCGACGATCAAGGACTCACGTCATCCTGTCGCTGCATCCTGTCGCGCCCGCCCCGTGAGCCAGAGCGCGCAGAGCGGGATCGCGAGCACGGGGACGAGCGCAGCCAGGCAGAGGGCGGCGTAGGTCGACGTTGCGACGATCACGCCGGCGACCGCCCCGCCCCCGGCCGCGGCGAGGTTCATCACGAGGTCGGAGAGGCCCTGGACGGCGGGGCGCTCGTTCTCGCCGACGTCGTCGGTGAGCAGCGTGGAGCCGGCGATGAGGGTGAACGACCAGCCGAGCCCGAGCAGGAACAGCCCGACGGCGAGGATCGGCACCGAGTCGGCCGGGGCGAGCGCGCACACGACGCAGGACACCGCGAGGATCATCGCCCCGACCAGGATCATCGGCACGCGGCCCGTGCGGTCGACGAGCCAGCCGACGACCGGCGAGAAGGCGTACATCCCGAGCACGTGCACGCTGATGACGAGCCCGATGAGCTGCAACGAGACGTCGACGTGGCTCATGTGCACCGGCGTCATGACCATGACCATCACCATGACGACGTGCCCGAGGGCTACGGCGATCACGCCCAGCATCGCCCGACGGTGGCGCCGCAGGTGCTCGATGCCGTCGCGCAGCCGCGGCTTCGCGATCTCGACGCCGTCGTTCGCGTGCTGCGCGAGGGACCGCGCGAGGAGATACGGGTCGGGTCGCAGGAACACCGTGAGCGCGAAGACCGCGATCGCCAGCATGAGGAACGACTGGAGATAGGGGCCGGTGAGCTGCGGCAGGCCGAAGCCGACCGCGACGGCGCCGGAGACTCCGAGCAGGTTCGGCCCGAGGACCGCGCCGACCGTGCCGGCCCAGACGACGAACGAGAGCGCACGTGCGCGGTGGGCGCGCTCGGCGAGGTCGGTCGCGGCGTAGCGGGCCTGGAGCCCGGCGGCCGAGGCGACTCCCACGAGGAGGCAGCCGAGGAACACGAGCGGCAGCGACCGCGTGGCGCCGGCGATCACGACGACGACCGCGCCGACCGCGCCGACGCCGTAGCCGACGGACAGGGCGGCGCGGCGTCCGCGGTTCAGCGCGATGCGTGCCAGCGGGAGGGCGAAGACCGCGGCGCCGAGGACACCCATGGTCTGCGCGAGGCCGGCCGTGGCGTCGGACCCGAGCGAGGCAGCGATGAGCGCGCCCGCCGGCACCGCGCCGGCGACCGCGATCCCCCCGAGCACGGCGCCCGTCGACAGCGTCGCGACCGACCGCCGCTGCACAGCAGCGACATCGACCCCGTGCGCGACCCGCGCCCCCGGCTCCACCACCACGACGAGGAACCTAGCGCCCGAGCGCGGTCAAGGGCGCCCACGTCCCGTTGGGCGCACCGATCCGGAACCTCACGCCCAGATCCGTCTCCAGCCGCGCGCCGCCCCCCGCAGAGGCGACACCGCGGGTCAGAGCAGCTCGGGGTCGCTCCCGTACGCCGCCAGCTCGCCGGACACGTCGTCCGGACCGCCCGCTCGCGAGTCACCGTCACCGCCGAGCGCACGGCGGTCGACGACGTAGAGCGCGACCACGCCGACGACGAGCGCCCCCGACGC
>JADGOZ010000088.1 GCA_017882705.1 Candidatus Nanopelagicales bacterium
GGTCATCGCAGTTCCTCGGGGTCGGACCGGTCTTTCGCGGACGGGGACGGGACGGAGCGCAGGGGCAACGAAAAAGCCCCCCGCACGGGTGCGAAGGGCTGCGCGTCGACGACGGTGTCGCGGACCATTGCGAGGTTCTCCTCCGGCGTGGTGCGCAGCGCCTCGGCGACGTGCCGCACGTCGGACTTCGCGACGAGGGTGATGACCGGTGCACCGGAGTCGAGCAGCGCCTTCACCTGCGCGTCGTCCTCGACCGCGACGCCGGCCTTGCGGGTCGACCCGAACGCGACGAGCTGCGCGTACTTCAGGTCGAGCTCGGTCTTGGCCCGCTCGAAGAACTCGGTGTCCTTGGGCAGCGCGCCGGGCCAGCCGCCCTCGATGAACGCCACGCCGAGCTCGTCGAGCAGGCGCGCCACGACGAGCTTGTCGTTCACGGAGTAGGAGATGCCCTCGCGCTGGGCTCCGTCGCGCAGCGTCGTGTCGTAGACGTGGAAGGCGTCGGTGGTCATCTGAGGTCCTCGGGTCGGATCGGTCGCGGAGCGTGCGGTTCGTGCAGGTCGACGGGTGCCGGGCAACGAAAAAGCCCCCCGCACGGGTGCGAGAGGCTGCGCGTCGGCGACGAGGTCGCGGACGCGCTAGGTAATGATCACCAGGTGGGTCACCCCGCCAGGGTGCCACACCCGTTCCCGGCGGGACAGCCCCCACTCGCGAGACGGACGCCACATCTCCGGACGCCCCGGAGTCCGACGTAGGCTCACGGGGTGGACGTGACGGGGACTCCGGACGCCGACGGCCCCCCGGGCTGGACGGCGCGCGACGGCGTGCACCCCGACGACATCACCGCGCCGCAGCCGGTCGTGACCGGACCGCACCATCACGCAGGGGAACCCGGTGCCGAGGTCTCGCCCCCGGGCCACCACGTGGCCGCCGCACCCGCGGGCGGTCGCCGACGTGGCCTGCTCGCCGTGGCCGGAGTCACGGCAGGGGTCCTGGTGCTCGGCACCGTCGGGGCTGTCGCGCTCTCGCGCGCCGGCTCCGATCCCGCGGCGGCCGGCACCCCGTCGGCGGGCACGCCGCCCCCCACCGGCGTCGGGCTCACCCCCGCCGCCGCCGAGCCTGCCGACGCGACCGACACCGCGACGCCGCCCCCGCTGCCGCCGGCCGAGGACACGCTCGTCCTCGGCGACTCCCTCGGCCTCACCGTCTACCCGTGGCTCGCCGACCTGCTCCCGGACCGCTACGTCTCCTACCAGGCCGAGGTCGGCCGCTCGACGCCCGCGACGCGCAGGAAGCTCGAGTCGCTCAGCGCCGTCCCGAAGCTCGTGATCGTGAGCTCCGGCACCAACGACCCGGTGGCGAACGTGCTCGAGGAGTCGGCACGCACGATCCTCGACGACCTCGGCCCGAACCGCTGCGTCGTGTGGGTCGACGTCGTGCGCCCAGACACCGTCGGCGACGCCCAGACCGCCATGAACGCCGCCCTCGACCGCGCCGTGTCCGGACGCAGCAACGTGCGCCTGCTCCGGTGGAGCGAGCTGGTCGCGGCCCACCCCGAGTGGATGTCTGGCGACGGCATCCACCCGAACGAGGCGGGCTCGAAGGGTCGGGCGCAGGCGTTCGCCGACGCTGCGCAGGGATGCAGCGCGCTCGACCCGACGGCGCCGCGCGCCAAGCGTCAGTTCCTGCCGCAGAGCGCCTTCTGGGGCCCGGTGTCCGGGCAGTACCGCCCGCCCACGTCGAGCGCGACGCACAGCAGGACGACGAGTCCTACGCCGAGCCCCTCGAAGTCCGTCACGGCGTCGCACTCCGCGTCGTCGACCAGCACCGCGCCCGCGCCACCGCCACCGACGTCGAGCTCGCCACCACCACCCGACCCGACCACGCCACCGCCGGCCGAGTCCTCGTCGGCGCCCGCGTCCGGCGGGTCGCCGTAGCCGTGCGGCCCGGGCCGCACGCTCGCCGGAGTACGGCGGTCAGCCGGCCTCGACGAGCGTGCGCATCCAGCCATGGGCGTCCGCGGCGTGACCGGTCTGGATGTCGAGCAGCGCCGCACGCAGCCGCATCGTCACCTCGCCCGGACCGCCGTCGGCGACGGTCCAGGAGTGCTCGGCGCTCTTCACGGTGCCGACCGGCGTGATGACCGCGGCGGTGCCGCAGGCGAAGACCTCGGTGATCTCGCCCGAGGCGTTGCCCTCGCGCCACTCGTCGATGTTGATCCGACCCTCCTCGGACCCGTAGCCGAGGTCCTTCGCGACCGACAGGAGGGAGTCGCGGGTGACGCCGGCGAGCAGGCTGCCGGACAGCGCCGGCGTCACGATGCGCGCGTTCTCCCCGCTGCCGTAGACGAAGAACAGGTTCATGCCGCCCATCTCCTCGACCCAGCGGTGCTCGCCGGCGTCGAGCCACACGACCTGGTCGCAGCCCTTCTCCGCGGCCTGTGCCTGCGCGATGAGCGACGCGGCGTAGTTCCCCGCGAACTTGGCCTCGCCGGTGCCGCCGGGCGCGGCGCGGACGTACTCCGTCGACAGCCACACCGAGACCGGCTTCACGCCGCCCTTGAAGTACGCGCCGACGGGCGAGGCGATGAGGACGTAGAGGTACTCGTTGGCGGGGCGGACGCCGAGCCCGACCTCCCGGGAGAACATGAACGGGCGCAGGTAGAGCGACTCCTCCGGGTCGGAGGGGACGTAGGCCCTGTCCTGGTCGACGAGCGCCTCGATCGAGCCCAGGAACAGCTCCTCGGGCAGCTCGGGCATCGCGAGACGCACGGCCGAGCGCTGGAAGCGTCTGGCGTTGGCCTCGGGGCGGAACGTCGCGATGGAGCCGTCCGGCTGGCGGTAGGCCTTGAGGCCCTCGAAGATCGCCTGGCCGTAGTGCAGCACGTTGGTCGCGGGGTCGAACGGGATCGCGGCGTAGGGCACGAGCTGGGCGTCGTGCCAGCCGGCATCCTCGGTCCACCGGATCGTGACCATGTGGTCGGTGAAGTACTTGCCGAACCCGGGGTTCTCCTGGATCGCCGCGATCTCGGCAGCGGTGCGCGGGGTGGCCGTGGGCGTTCGCGGGATGGTCGTCGTGGACATGGGCTGAAACTACCTCTCGGGGCGGTCGGATGAGGGCGAGGCCTGATCCAGCGCGCGGTGAGCGGGCCGGATCAGCCGGTTACTCGCTCCGCGAGCGCGTCGCCGATCGCCGAGGTCGACCGGATGGCGGAGCCGCGATCGGCGAGGTCAGCCGCCACGGCGGCCTCGACCTCGGCCGCGGCCTCCTCCTCGCCGAGGTGGTCGAGCAGCATCGCGACCGACATCACCGTGGCGGTGGGGTCCGCCTTGCCCTGGCCGGCGATGTCAGGGGCGGAGCCATGGACCGGCTCGAACATGCTCGGGTGGACCCGGCTCGGGTCGAGGTTGCCGCTCGCGGCGAGGCCGATGCCGCCGGCGATCGCGGCGCCGATGTCGGTGATGATGTCGCCGAACAGGTTGTCGGTGACGACGACGTCGAACCGCTCGGGGTTCGTGATGAAGAACATCGTCGCTGCGTCGACGTGGCAGTAGTCGGTCTCGACCTGCGGGAACTCCGCGGCCACGGCGTCGAACGTGCGCTTCCACAGGCCGCCCGAGTGCACGAGCACGTTGGTCTTGTGCACGAGCGTGACCTTGTTGCGGCGGCGCGTGGCGCGGGCGAACGCGTCGCGCACGATGCGCGCGACGCCGAAGGCCGTGTTGATGCTCTCCTCGGTCGCCACCTCGTGCGGCGTGCCCACGCGGAGGACACCACCGGCACCGGCGTACGGCCCCTCGGTGCCCTCCCGGCACACGACCATGTCGATGTGCTCCGGGCCCTTGCCCGCGAGAGGCGTCGAGACGCCGGGGTAGAGCTTCACCGGACGCAGGTTGACGTGGTGGTCGAGCGCGAAGCGCAGGCGCAGGAGCAGGCCGCGCTCGAGGACGCCCGGCGGCACCGTCGGGTCGCCGACCGCGCCGAGCAGGATGGCGTCGGCGGTGCCGAGCTCGGCGAGCACGGAGTCGGGCAGCACCTCGCCGGTCGCGTGGTAGCGGCGGGCGCCGAGGTCGTACTCGACGCGGTCGAAGGAGACCCCGTGGCGCGCGGCCGCGACGTCGAGGACCTTGAGGCCCTCGGTCACGACCTCGGTCCCGATCCCGTCGCCGGGGATGACTGCGAGGCGGTACGACGTCGACATGCCCCGCAGCGTACGGCGGCGTCCCACCATCCGACACTCCTGTCCCATCATGTGGACCTCCGGACGAGGTCAAGAGTCGGCTTTGAGGAAGGCACTGCTACCCTTCTCGGGATGACTCACGTGGCGCTGCTCCTTAGCGGCCGCAGCGAGGCCTAGACCGGCCTCCTCGCTGCGGGGTCCTGGCATGCCGGTCGATCGACCCGATCCCGGCCATCACCCAGGAACTGCGAGGACATCCCGTGACCAGCACCAACCACTACTCAGCCTCCTACGACGTGCGCAACGCCCAGCAGCCCTCGTCCATGGCGTGGCGCCGCTACACACCGTTCACCCCCGTCGACCTCCCGGACCGCACGTGGCCGGACAAGGTCATCACGAAGGCGCCGCGTTGGGCCGCGGTCGACCTGCGCGACGGCAACCAGGCCCTGATCGACCCGATGACGCCGGCCCGCAAGATGCGGATGTTCCAGCAGCTCGTCGCCATGGGCTACAAGGAGATCGAGGTCGGCTTCCCCTCGGCGTCGCAGACCGACTTCGACTTCCTGCGCCAGCTGATCGAGGGCGACCACATCCCCGACGACGTCGTGATCCAGGTGCTGACGCAGGCGCGCGAGCCCCTGATCGAGCGCACCTACGAGGCGCTGGCCGGTGCCCCGCAGGCGATCGTGCACCTCTACAACTCCACGTCGACCCTGCAGCGCCGGGTGGTGTTCGGCCTGGACCGCGACGGCATCAAGGACATCGCCGTCCGCGGTGCGCAGCTGGTCCGCAAGTACGCCGAGAACCTGACCGGCACCGAGATCTACTTCGAGTACTCCCCCGAGTCCTTCACCGGCACCGAGCTCGAGTTCGCCGTGGAGATCTGCGACGCGGTCTTCGACGTGTGGGAGCCGACGCCCGACCGCAAGGCGATCGTCAACCTGCCGGCGACCGTCGAGATGGCCACGCCCAACGTCTACGCCGACGCGATCGAGTGGATGCACCGCCACCTCGCGCGCCGCGACTCGCTGGTCCTGTCGCTGCACCCGCACAACGACCGCGGGACCGGCGTGGCAGCCGCGGAGCTCGGCTTCATGGCCGGCGCCGACCGCATCGAGGGCTGCCTGTTCGGCAACGGCGAGCGCACCGGCAACGTCTGCCTGGTCACCCTGGGCATGAACCTGATGAGCCAGGGCATCGACCCGCAGATCGACTTCCGCGACATCGACGAGGTCCGTCGCACGGTCGAGTACTGCAACCAGCTGCCGGTCAACGAGCGCCACCCCTACGGCGGCGACCTGGTCTTCACCGCGTTCTCCGGCTCGCACCAGGACGCGATCAACAAGGGCCTGGCCGCCATGCAGCGCGACGCCGACGCCGACGGCGTCGACCTCGACGACTACCGCTGGGAGGTCCCCTACCTCCCGATCGAC
>JADGOZ010000089.1 GCA_017882705.1 Candidatus Nanopelagicales bacterium
CGCGTGCGACGCCGACCGCAGGCACGCAGTCGACGAGCTGCGGCGCCGCAAGCGGCGCGGCTCGAAGCCGTTCGCGGTGATGGTCCGCGACCTCGCGACCGCCGACCGGCTCGTCGTGCTCGACGATGCCGCGCGCGCGGCCCTCACGTCGCCGCAGGCACCCATCGTGCTCGCGCCGACCCGGTCCGGCGCGGACCCCGGCGACGTCACGCTCGCGGTCGCCGCGGCGCCGGACGTCGGCACGCTGGGCGTGCTGCTGCCGTACTCGCCGCTGCACCTGCTGCTGTTCGCCCCGCACCCGGCGCTCCCGGGCGTCGAGCCGCCGCGTGCGCTGGTGATGACGAGCGGCAACCTCTCCGACGAGCCGCTGTGCACCGAGCCCGCGGAGGCCGACGAGCGGCTGGCCGGCCTCGCGGACGCGTTCCTCCACCACGACCGTCCGATCCACGTGGCGTGCGACGACTCGGTGGTGCGGATCGTGGGCGCGACCCTGCAGCCGGTACGCCGCAGCCGCGGCTACGCCCCGCTGCCGGTGCGGCTCCCGCTCGACGCTGCGCCGACCCTCGCCGTGGGAGGCGAGCTCAAGACGGCCGTCTGCCTCTCCTCGGGACGACGTGCGTGGATGAGCCAGCACGTCGGCGACACCGAGAACCTCGAGACGCTCGCGATGCTCGAGCGCGTCGTGACGACGCTGTCGGAGCTCACGCGGGTCGACGCCGAGATCGTGGTGGCCGACGCGCACCCGGCGTACCTCTCCCGTCGTTGGGCGCTGGAGCGGGCGGCGGCGTCAGGCGCGGAGGCCGTGCTCGTGCAGCATCACCACGCGCACCTCGCGTCCCTGCTCGCGGAGCACCTCATCGAGCCGGGGGAGGACGTCCTCGGGATCGTCTTCGACGGCACGGGCTACGGCACCGACGGCACGATCTGGGGGGGCGAGCTGCTGCTCGGGTCCTACGCCGCGGCGGAGCGTGTCGGTCACCTGCGGCCGGTGCGCCTGCCCGGCGGCGACGCCGCAGTCCGGCGACCAGCGCGCACGGCCTTGGCCCACCTCGAGGCGGCCGGCGTGCCGTGGGACGCCGGCATCGCGTCCATCGACGCGGCCGACGCCACGGAACTGACCGCGATCGCCGGGATGCTGCGTTCCGGTGCCGGCTGCACGCCGACGACGAGCATGGGCAGGCTCTTCGACGCGGTCGCGAGCATCCTCGGCGTGCGCCAGGACGTCGACCACGAGGGCCAGGCGGCGATGGAGCTCGAGGCGCTGGCCGCGTCCGTGCCGGGTGCCTCCGACCCGGGCGACGGGCGCTTCGACGTCGCGGAGGAGGGGGGCGCCCTCGTCCTGGACGCCGCACCCGTCGTGCGCGCGGCCGTGCGCTCGGTCCGCGAGGGGGTGCCCGCATCTGCTGCGTCGCGGGCGTTCCACGCCGCCGTCGCTGCGGCCGTCGAGACCGCTGCGCTGTGCGTGCGCGACACCCACGGCACCGGGGTGGTGGGACTCACGGGCGGTGTCTTCCAGAACGCACGACTCAGCGAGGACTGCCGAGGCAGACTGGAGCGCCAAGGCTTCCGGGTGCTGGTGCACGAGCTCGTCCCACCGAACGACGGTGGCCTCGCCCTCGGGCAGGTCGCCGTCGCCGCCGCTGGGGGCGGCACCCGTCGATCGACTCCGAACGGAAGGACCGGCTGACATGTGTCTCGGAGTTCCCGGCCAGGTGACCGAGGTGTGGGAGGCAGACGGCACCCGCTTCGCCACGGCCGACTTCGGCGGTGTGACGAAGGAGATCTGCCTCGCCTACGTCCCCGACGTCGTCGTGGGCGACTACACCATCGTGCACGTCGGCTTCGCGCTCACGAAGCTCGACGAGAAGTCGGCGCTCGAGACCCTCGAGCTGTTCCGCTCGGTGGGCCTCCTCGACGACGAGCTCAACGTGATCCAGACGCCGCCGACCGCCGCAGCGGGCTGACGGTGCGCTACCTCGACGAGTTCGGCGATCCGGACCTCGCCCGCGCGCTGCTCGACGACATCCGCCGCACGGTCACGCGCCCCTGGGCGCTGATGGAGGTCTGCGGCGGCCAGACGCACACGATCATCCGCAACGGCATCGACCAGCTCCTGCCCGAGCAGGTCACGCTGATCCACGGCCCGGGCTGCCCGGTGTGCGTCACGCCGCTCGAGACGATCGACCGCGCGCTCGAGATCGCCTCGCGCCCCGGCGTCATCTTCTGCTCGTTCGGCGACATGCTCCGGGTGCCGGGATCGGGACGCGACCTGTTCCGCGTGAAGAGCGACGGCGGCGACGTCCGGATCGTCTACTCCCCGCTGGACGCCGTACGCCTGGCGCAGGAGAACCCCGACAAGGAGGTCGTCTTCTTCGGGATCGGCTTCGAGACCACGGCTCCGGCGAACGCCATGACCGTGAAGATGGCGCAGCAGCTGGGGCTCACGAACTTCTCGCTGCTCGTGTCGCACGTGCTCGTGCCGCCGGCGATCACCGCGCTCATGGAGTCACCGGTACGCCGGGTGCAGGCCTTCCTCGCCGCGGGGCACGTCTGCACGGTCATGGGGATGTCGGAGTACGCGCCGCTCGTCGAGAAGTACCGCGTGCCGATCGTCGTGACCGGCTTCGAGCCGCTCGACGTGCTGCAGGGCATCCGGCAGGCGCTCGCGCAGCTCGAGGAGGGGCGCGCCGAGCTCGAGAACGCCTACCCGCGAGCGGTGTCGCCGCAGGGCAACCCCGTCGCGCAGCAGGTCGTGCGCGAGGTGTTCGAGACGTGCGACAGAGCCTGGCGCGGCATCGGCGTGATCCCGATGTCGGGCTGGCGCCTGCGCGAGGAGCTCGCGGCCTACGACGCCGAGAAGCGCTACGACGTCACCGGCATCACCACCGAGGAGTCGGGGCTCTGCCGCTCGGGCGAGGTGCTCCAGGGGCTCATCAGGCCCGTCGAGTGCGCCGCCTTCGGCAAGGAGTGCACGCCTCGCTCGCCGCTCGGCGCCCCGATGGTGTCCAGCGAGGGCGCCTGTGCGGCCTACTACCAGTTCCGCCGTCTCGAGCCGGCAGCGGTGACGGCATGACGGGCGGGGCGCGATGAGCGAGCACCTCGACCTCGAGGGCTGGTCGTGCCCGATGCCGCTGCGCGACCACCCGCAGGTCGTCATGGGGCACGGGGGAGGAGGGGCGCTGTCCGCCGACCTCGTGGAGCACCTGCTGCTCCCGGCCTACGGCGACGACGGCGGCGTCCTCGCGCAGCTCGGTGACGCCGCGGTCCTCGGCATCAACGGCGGCCGGATCGCGATGAGCACCGACTCGTTCGTCGTGCGCCCGCGGTTCTTCCCCGGTGGCAACGTCGGCGACCTCGCGGTCAACGGCACGGTCAACGACGTCGCCATGACGGGAGCCCGCCCGCTGCACCTCGCGGTCGGCATGGTCCTCGAGGAGGGCCTGCAGCTCGCCGAGCTCGATGTCATCTCGCGCACCATGGGTCGTGCGGCGCGTCGCGCGGGGGTCGGCATCGTCACCGGCGACACCAAGGTCGTCGACTCCGGCCACGGCGACGGTGTCTACATCACGACCACGGGCATCGGCGTGATCGACCCGGGCGTCGACCTCGGGCCGCACCGCGTGCGCCCCGGCGACGCGGTCATCGTGTCGGGACCCGTTGCGCTGCACGGCATCGCGGTCATGAGCGTGCGCGAGGGCCTGGAGTTCGGCTCGCAGATCGAGACCGACTGCGCCCCGCTCAACGGGCTCGTCGCGGCTCTGCTCGCGAGCGGCACCGACGTGCACATGCTGCGCGACCCCACCCGCGGCGGCGTGGCAGCGACGCTCAACGAGATCGCGAAGAGCTCGCGGACCGGCGTCTCGATCGAGGAGCGCGCAGTTCCCGTTCCCGACGCCGTCCGCGCGGCCTGCGGCTTCCTCGGCCTCGACCCGCTCTACGTCGCCAACGAGGGCAAGCTCGTCGCGTTCGTGGCACCGGAGCACGCCGAGCTCGCGCTCGCGACGATGCACGCCCACGAGTTCGGCGTCGGCGCCGTGCGCATCGGCACGGTGGTCGAGGAGCACCCCGGAGTCGTCGTGGCGCGCACCGGGATCGGCGGCACCCGGGTCGTCGACCTGCCGCTCGCCGAGCAGCTGCCGAGGATCTGCTGACGTGCACGAGCTGTCGCTGTGCCGCTCCATCGGGCAGATCGTGCGCCGCCATGCGGAGGACCGCCGCGTCACCGTCGTGCACCTGCAGGTCGGCCAGCTCCGGCAGGTCGTCCCGGACACGCTGGTCTACTGCTGGGGCCTGGTGAACGAGGGCACGACGTGCGAGGGCAGCGTGCTCGACGTCGACCACGTCCCGGCCGTCATCGAGTGCCGCGACTGCGGCGCCACCACGAGGCTCGTGGAGATGTCGATGGCTTGCGGGGCATGCGGGAGCACGGCCGTCGCGGTGACGGCCGGCGAGGAGCTCCTCGTGACGTCGATCGAGCTGCAGGGGGTCTGACCATGGGACGTTTCCACCGGCACGACGACGGCACCGAGCACGACCACGACACCGAGCTCGGCGAGCACACCCACGACCACTCGCACGTCGCGGGCCGCGACGTCGGAGACATGACGGGCTACGTGACCGGCACCGAGCGCGTGCAGGTCCTCGAGGCGATCTTCGACGAGAACGACCGGGTCGCGGCGGCCAACCGGGCCGACTTCGCGGAGCACGGCGTACGCGTGGTGAACCTGATGTCGTCGCCGGGTGCGGGCAAGACGACGCTGCTGCGCGAGACCCTCGTGCGGCTGCAGGGCAGGTCGCGCGTGGGGATCATCGAGGGCGACATCGAGACGAGCATCGACGCCGACCGGCTCGAGGGCCTCGGCGCGTCGGTCGCCCTGGTGAACACGGGCAACGGGTTCGGCGGCGAGTGCCACCTCGACGCCCCGATGGTGCGGTCCGCGCTCGGCCGGGTGCCGCTCGCCGAGCTCGACGTGCTGTTCATCGAGAACGTCGGCAACCTGGTGTGCCCCGCGGAGTTCGACGTGGGCGAGCACGCCCGCGCGATGGTCTACTCGCCGACCGAGGGCGAGGAGAAGCCGCTGAAGTACCCGGTGATGTTCCGCACCGCCGACGTCGTCGTGGTCAACAAGATCGACCTGCTGCCCTACCTCGACGTCGACATGGACCTGTTCCGGCGCAACCTCGCCTCGGTGAACCCGGACGCGCACGTCCTCATGGTCAGCAGCAAGACCGGTGAGGGCGTCGACGCCTGGCTCGACTGGGTCGCGGGCGCCTGACTAGGTGCGCCGCAGTGCGCGGCGCTCGTACATGCGATGGTCCGCGTCGGAGACGAGCGCCATGCTCTCGCCCACGTCCGCACCGCTGGCCGACACGCCCACGGTGACGCCGGGCGTCCACCTCGCGGTGAGCAGCACGTCGCCGGCGTCGATGCCGGCCAGGATGCGCAGCTCGAGCTCGTACTCGTCCGGATGGTCTCCGATGCCGAGGATGACGAACTCATCGCCACCCCAGCGGCCGGTGATGTCGGACTCCCGTGCAGCCGCGGTGACGGCGGCGGCGACGGTGGTGAGGACGGAGTCGCCCGTGTCGTGGCCCCAGAGGTCGTTGACCTGCTTGAAGTGGTCGATGTCGACGAATGCGCACCAGAGTCCCTCGTGCCGACGGTGCGCGATCCGGCGCAGGTGGTCGGCGCGCTGGCCGAAGCCACGGCGGTTCAGCAGACCGGTAAGCGGGTCGATCGTGGCCGCCACCTCGTCCGACCGGTGCCGCGAGCTCATCGACCGACGTTCGGTCTGCGTGACGAGCAGCACCCCGGCACCGACGAAGGCCGCGAAGATCCAGGTGTCGAGCCACGAGGCGAGGGTGAAGCCGACGCTGTCGGGGATGCGAGCGGCGATGCCCCACCAGGCCATGGCTCCAAGGATCCACAGCAGCACCAACGGGATTCGGGTGCGGACGATCACGCAGGCCGCGACCAGGATCAGGCACGCATGCGTCGTGACCTGCGCCGCCCGCTCCGGCGAGACCGCCAGCTCGAGAAGCGAGGCGACCAGCGCGGCCGTCATCAGCGCGACGGCCATCCGGCTGAGGGCGGCATCGTCCACGACCCAGTCCCGCCAGATCGCGATCGCGAACGCCGCGCCGCCCAGGGCCAGCGCGAGGTCCACCGCGGCGACGGCGCTGCTGCCGAGGTCGGCCGGTCGTAGCCCGAACGCTGCCGCGTACAGGGTGGACGCCACCGCCAGCACCAGGCTGCCGATGAAGAGCGCCAGCGCGTAGGGACGCCCGAACAGCGGCTGTGGCGTCGTCGGACCGGACATGTGACCACCCAGGCGGCACGACCCCCGTCGCGTCGAGTCTAGGGATCCGGTCCGCGCGTCTCGCGTCGAGCGGATCCGCGGATGACGCGCCAACCGCTGCTCAGGCGTCCAGCCGGTAGCCGAGGCCCGGCTCGGTCACGAGGTGCCGAGGGCTGGACGGGTCGTCCTCGAGCTTGCGGCGCAGCTGGGCGACGTAGACCCGCAGGTAGTGCGTCTCCTTCTCGTAGCCCGGACCCCACACCTCGGTGAGCAGCTGCTGCTGGGGCACGAGCCGTCCGACGTTGCGCGCCAGCACCTCGAGCAGGTGGTACTCCGTGGGCGTCAACCGCACCTGCACGCCGTCGCGCGACACGACACCGGCGGCGAGATCGACCGTGAACGCCGAGGTCACGACGACAGGCCCCGAGCCGGCGTCTTCGCTGCGGGCGCCACGTCGTGCCGACGCACGGATCCGCGCCATGAGCTCGTTCATCTCGAAGGGCTTCGTCACGTAGTCGTCGGCGCCGGCATCGAGAGCGTCGACCTTCTCGTCACTGGTGGCGCGTGCCGACAGCACGAGGACGGGGACGTCGTTCCAGCCACGGATGCCGTGCAGGACCTCGATCCCGTCGAGGTCCGGGAGACCGAGGTCGAGCACGACGACATCGGGGTTCAGTCGGGCGAGGGAGTCCAGGGCGTCACGACCCGTCCCGGCGACCGTGACGTCGAACCCGCGGGCGCGGAGGTTGATCGCGAGCGCCCGCGCCAGGGCCGCGTCGTCGTCGACGACGAGCACGCGCGTCACGGTGACACCCCGATCGGGCCGACCCCCGGGTCGGCCGGGGCCAACGGCAGCGACAGCACCATCGTGAGCCCTCCCCCCGGGGTGCCCTCGGCGTCGAGACTCGCACCCACGGCATCAGCGAGCCCGCGTGCCACAGCAAGACCGAGCCCGACGCCGTTTCCCGCGGGGACGTCGCCGAGACGCTGGAACGGCTGGAACATCCGGTCTCGGTCGTGCTCGGCCACGCCGGACCCCTGGTCGATGATCCGCAGCGGCAGCGATCCGCCGGGGACGACCGCGGCGCACAGTCGGACCCGCCGACCGTCGGGGGAGTGGCGGACGGCGTTCTCGACCAGGTTGGCCACCGACCGCTCGAGCAGCCCGGCGTCGGTCACGATGAGCGGGACGGCATCATCGGTCTCGTCCTCGACGGCGTCGTCGGGGACTCCGCGGAGTGCGCGCTGCAGGACCTCGTCAAGCGACGTCGGCTCGAGCCGCGGCCGCACCGAACCGGTCTGGATCCGGCTCAGGTCGAGCAGGTTCGAGACGAGGGAGTCGAGCCGGTCGGCACTGCCGGCCGCATCGTCGAGCAGGGCGGCGCGGTCGGCATCGGACAGCGTCAGTCCCGGGTCCTGCAACGTGGTGATCGAGGCCTTGATGCCGGCCAACGGCGTACGCAGGTCGTGCGAGACGGCCGCGAGCAACGCCGTGCGCACCGCGTCGGACTTGCGCAGTCGTGCGGCGTCGTCGGCCTTGACCGCGAGACGGTTCCGCTCCAGGACGGCTCCGGTCTGGGCCGCGAACGCGTCGAGGATCCGACGGTCGCTCGCCGGCAACGGAGCGCCGGACAGTGCCAGGGTCAGACCGGGACCTGCGTCGACCGTCACGTCGGCCCGCTCGGGCGAGCTCGGCGGATTCTGTCCCGACACCTCGACGACCGACCTGGTGGTCGAGCCGGGGGCAGTCTCGAACAGGGCCGCGTTGGTCATGCCGAACGTCTCGCGGGCCTGGTCGAGCAGTGCGCGCACGCCGTGCTGCCCGCGCAGCACCCCCGCGGACAGCGAGGCGAGGACATTGGCCTCCGCACCGCACCGCGCCGCTTCGGCCGCCCGCGCCGCACTGCGGTCCACGATCGTGGCCACGATCGCGCCGACGCCGATGAACACCGCGATCGCGAAGGCGTTCTCGGGCTGGGCGATGGTGAAGGTGCCGACCGGGGGGACGAAGTAGTAGTTGGCCAGGAGGCTCGCCTCGACGGCCGTGACGACGGCGGGCGGGAGCCCGCCCACGAGCGAGGAGAGGACCACGCCGAGGAGGTAGGCCAGCAGGACCGTGCTGAGGGTCAGGGAGTCCCGGATCGGGTGCAGCAGGGCCGTCACGAGCAGCGGGAGCGCGACCGCGACGAGCCATGCCCAGCGGCTGCGACCGGCTCGGATCCTCGGGGCCCGATCTCGCGAGCCGTGGGAGCTCGCGGCCTCATGCGTCACCACGTGCACGTCGATGTCGTGCGAGTCGCGCACGATGGCGTCGGCGGTGCTGGGGCGCAGCGCCCGGCTCAGCCGTGATGGTCGGGAGATCACGACGACCACTTGCGTGCCGTTGACCGATCGGGCGAAGTCGAGCACCGCCACGGCGATGTCGTCGCCGACGACCGTCCCGCGCGCCACACGTCGGTGCGCCTCGCCGAGCATGGCGTAGGTCTTCCCCACACCCGGTGCGGCACCGAGGTAGATGCGAAGCAGACCGCGATCGGGAGGAGCGGCGTCGTCGACGTCGCTCCTCCCGATCGCGGGATCCACCGTCACTTCATCGGCTCCAGAGCGAGGTTCAGCTCGAGCACGTTGACCCAGGGCTCGCCGATGAACCGAGCATACGCCCCGTGGTGTGCAGCGCGACGAGGTCTGTGACGGCGGCGACCGTGAGACCTCGTGCCTTGGCGACGGAGGCCACCTGCGCCGCGGCATACTCCGGGCTGATGTCCGGGTCGAGGCCGCTCCCGCTGGCAGTCACCGCGTCGGGCGGCACGTCGACGGCGGCGATGCCGTTCGCCGCCGCGACGTCGGCCTTCCGCTTCGTGACCGCGTCGACGAGGTCCGAGCCGTCGGCGGCGAGGTTCGAGCCGCCGCTGGAGAGAGCGTCGTAGCCCTTCCCAGCGGCCGAGGGACGCGGGTGGAACCAGGTCGCGCCCGAGAAGTCCTGACCGATCAGCGACGAGCCGACGACCTGGCCCGAGGCGCTCGTGACGAACGAGCCGTCGGCCCGGGCCGGGACCACCCGGCCGACCGCCCAGACCGCGGCGGGGTAGCCGATGCCGAGGAGGACCGTCATGACGACGAGGAGCCGGAGCGCGACGCCGGCCTGGCGCAGGGTGGTGGACATGTCAGCCGATCCCGGGGACGTGGGAGATGAACAGGTCGAGGACCTTGATGCCGACGAACGGCACGATCACGCCGCCGAGGCCGTAGATCCACAGGTTGCGCGAGAGCAGCTGCGCCGCGCTGGATGGCCGGTACCGCACGCCACGGAGCGCGAGCGGGATGAGCGCCACGATGATCAGCGCGTTGAACACGACGGCCGAGAGGATCGCCGAGCTCGGACTCGCCAGGTGCATGACGTTGAGCGACTGGAGACCCGGGTATGCCGCCACGAAGCGAGAAGGCGATCACGGCGCGCAGGTAGACCGACCAGCGCTGGTCGGCCTCGGGGTCGACGCCGAAGGCTCGGTAGGCGAGCCGCTCAGCGCGAGTGTGGCGTGGTGACTCGAGGGTGCGCGCCATGTAGTCGCCGAGCGGCCGGTGTGCCGCGGCCAGGGCGACGACCAGTGCGAGGATCTGCAGGAGTGCCGCGTACGTCGTCGTCACGGCGGATCAGAACTCCTCGGCGCGCACGAGCGCGACGACGAGGTACACGAGCAGCGCGACGCCGCTCACCAGGGCGAGGATCCCGAGCGGGTTCACAGTCGCTCCAACCCACGGACGACGACGAGCAGGATTGCGGCGATCGCGATCACGACGATCGCTGCCGTGAGGTCAGGCATCGCACGTTCCCTTCCACGTGGGCCGCGTCTCGGCACCACGTGTCATGAGACACCCGCATCGCAGGTCGGTCGTCGGGACTGACGGACCCCTGACGCCGCGGCTCCCGACGTTGACGGCTCCCTTACGGCGATGCCCGGGAGGCGCGTCGGCGACGCGTGCGCGCGCCGTCGGCGTCGGCGTTAACGATGTGTCAAGATCGGGCGCTCGCCGTCAGGATCGCGTCAGCACGCGCTGCCTCGGCGTCGGCGCGGGTGTTCCTTGGAGGTATGAGCACAGCGAACCCGCCCGGCCTCGGCTGGGCCGACTTCAAGCGGGCGGAAGGCGACCCCCGCCCTCCCGGTCCTCTCGTCGTGTCCGTGGCGTTCGGCCTCCTTCTGGCCTGGGTGGCCCTGGCCTCGGTGCTCGACCTGCACGCGGTCGTCGTCGCCGTCGGGGTCCTGGTGATCGCGGTCGCGGCGTCGTGGTGGCTGACGGTGCCCGCCGCGCTCGCGCTCGGCGTCACGGCGTTCCTGTTCATCGACGGGTTCGTGCAGGACGCGCAGGGTCAGCTGTCGTGGGACGGCATCCCCGACCTGATGCTCGTGCTCGCGTGCCTGGCGCTTCCCGCCATGTCCGCCGAGCTGGGGTTCGAGGTCCTGCGCGATCGCCTCCGCCATCGCGCGGCGACGGCGTCGCGCCGGCTGGAGGGCTCCGACCTGAGCAGGTGAGGCCACGATGCGCGGGCGGTCACCCGCAGACGATCAGTGAAGTCGAGCACGAACCCTCTGCCTGAATGGAACGCCGATGTCCGCCGCGCCGTGGACCGTCAACGAGACCAGCCCGACACCGCTCGGCTCGCCCGACACCGGGCCGGAGGCGTTGGGCTACCGGCTCAAGCGGCGCCTGTTGGGCAAGCCGATCACGAGCGACCAGATCAAGCACGAACGCCTGTCGAAGTTCCTCGCCCTGGGGGTGCTGTCGTCCGACTGCATCTCGTCCTCGGCGTACGGCACCGAAGAGATGCTCATCGTGCTGCTGCCGGCGTTCGCCCGTGGCCGGCTTCACCATCCTGCTGCCGCTGACCGCCGTCATCATCGCCGTGCTCGTGCTGGTGACCCTCTCCTACCGCGACGTCGTCATGGTCTACACCAAGACCGGCGGGTCCTACGTCGTGGCCCGCGAGAACTTCGGCCCGCTGGTGGCGCAGGTCGCGGCTGTCGCACTCATGCTCGACTACATCGTGACAGTGGCGGTCCAGGGCGCCGCCGGCACGTACGCCCTCGCGTCCGCCGTCCCGGCACTGCGGGACTACCAGCTCGAGATAACGATCCTCGTCGTCCTGATCCTCTGCTACGGGAACCTGCGCGGCATCCGCGAGGCCGGCCGGGCCTTCGCCTTCCCGACCTACTTCTTCGCCGGATCCATGTTCGTCGTCATCGCGATCGGCACCGTGCGCGAGTTCCTCGGCGACCTCCCGACGTACTCGCTGGACCAGCCCAACGGCGTCGGGTTCGGGAACGGCACCCAGATGGTCTGGTGGTTGGGTCTGTACTTCCTGCTCCAGGCGTTCGCCAACGGGGGGTCGTCGCTCACCGGTCTGGAGGCGATCTCCAACGGCGTCAGCGTGTTCCACAAGCCGGAGGGGATCAACGCGCGCAAGACGCTGATCACCATGAGCGCCATCCTCGGCACCATCGTGATCGGGGTGTCCTGGCTCGCGCACGAGACGAGGGCCCAGCCGATCACCGGGGGACGCCGACGGTGATCTCCCAGGTCGCCAGTGCTGTGCTCGGCAACGCCTGGTACGGACACGCGATGTTCCTCGTCGTCCAGCTCGCCACGATGCTGATCCTCTACACCGGTGCGAACACGCCCTTCAACGGTTTCCCGTTCCTCGCCAGCTTCGTGGCGGAGGACCAGTTCCTCCCGCAGCAGCTCACCCGACGCGGTCACCGTCTCGCCTTCTCCAACGGCATCATCGTCCTGACCGTCGTGTCCCTCGCGCTGCTCATCGGCACCGACGCTCAGGTCGACAAGCTGGTCGCGTTCTATGCCATCGGGGTCTTCACCGGGTTCACCCTGGCGGGCTTCGGCATGGCCAAGTACTTCCGCACCCACCCCGACGGGCCCCAGCGGGGGAAGATCTGGCTCAACACGGCGTCCGGCTCTGTCAGCGCCGTCGTCGTCCTCGTGTTCGCGGTCGTGAAGTTCACCGAGGGCGCGTGGCTGGTGCTGATCCTCTTCCCGCTCGGCGTGTTCGGCCTGTTCCGGCTCAACCGCCAGTACCGGCTCGAGGCGGAGACCCTGCGCGTCGTGGCTCCCGAGGTGGGTGCGGCGAGGATCTCCCGGCACAGCGTCGTCGTCCTGGTCGACAGCGCGGACCTCGCCACGATCGCCGCGGTCCGCTACGCCTCCAGCCTCGGCTCGGCCTCGCTCCGCGCCGTGCACTTCATCCTCGACGAGGCCCGGGCCGACGAGCTGATGGCCGCCTGGTCGCACCAGGCCGCGCTCGCGCGGGTTCCGCTCGACCTGATCCACTGCCGCGACCGGCGGCTCACCCGTGCGGTGCGTGAGCTCGCGGCGCAGGAGACGACGAACCCGACCACCGAGCTGACGTTCCTCCTGCCCCGCCGGACCTACGCCCGCTTCCTCGGGCGGATCCTGCACGACCACACGGCCGACGACATCGCCCGCGCGATCAGCCAGCAGCCGCGGGTGGTCGCGACCGTGGTCCCGTTCGACGTGAACGGATTGATGGAACGGCGTCGACGCAACGAGGCGGCAGTCGCGCAGCACGCCGCCGAGGCGGCGCGGCCGCTGCCGCCGGCACATCCCGGGCATCAAGGCCGGCGCCCGCTTGACGGCGGTCGGGACGATCAGCGACCGCAATGGCAAGCTCGCGATCGCCAACCCGGTCTACCGGCTCGAACCGATCGACTAGAGACGGCACGGGTCTCCACACCCGACCGAAAGCTGCTCCCGGTGAACGGCCAGCCCGGCGGGTGGTCGACGCCCAGCTCGACGAAGTGCCCGGCGCGTCTCGGGCACGCTCCGTCCTTCGTCGCGCAACGCGTCCGGGAGAGCGCAGGCCGTGTTCGCGGAGGGGTGCGGAGTGGCGATCCGTCCGGCTGTCGGACTCCTGGGCTGCTGCCGCGGCAGTCAGCAGGCCACTCGCCGGCGCGCGATCTACTGTGAGGACAAAGCTACGTTGACCGTGCTCCAGGGCTGATCCACAGCGCAGGGGCGCGTGCCGCAAACGCTGGAGGCGGCGCCATGAAGTTGGTCTTCGTCAATCCTGAGCGGTGCATCGGCTGCCTGCAGTGCGAGTTCGCCTGCGCCGTCGAGCACTCGACGTCCAAGAGCGGGACCTCGGCCTGGATGGAGGAACCCACCCCGCGCACCCGGGTCCACGTCGATCCGGGTCCCGTGATGGGGACGTCGTTCCCCAGCCGGTGCCGGCACTGCGACCCGGCTCCCTGCCAACAGGTGTGTCCAACGTCGGCGATCACCCGTGACGCGGAGCAGGACCTCGTCCTGGTGGATCCGCAGACCTGCATCAGCTGCGCGATGTGCGCGATGGTCTGCCCGTTCGACGCACTGACGTTCCATCCCGTCGAGGTCGGGACGGAAGTCCGGACCGTCGCGGTCAAGTGCGACGGGTGCGTCGATCGCGTCCGGCGCGGGGAGACCCCCGCGTGCGTCGATGCGTGCAAGGTGGGCGCGCTCGTCTTCGGTGAGCTCAACGACCTCGTGGCGGAAGGTCGGCTGCGCGGCTCCGGTTCGGTCCTGGCCGCCGTGACCGCCGCGGAGGCGAGCGAGGAAGCGGTCGCCGATGGGCCTACGGCGGCCTGGCGGTCCTGGGGCGCGGCAGCGTCACGCGTGGAGTCGACGGCAACAACGGTCGGAGGAGGCTCACGATGAGCACTCGGGAGTTCAAGGACGTGCGCGCGTTGAGCATCGCCTCGGACGCGCAGCAGATGATCGAGGTGGCGCGGGCCGAAGGGATCGAGACGGTCTGGGACCGTCTGGCCGCCCAGCAGCCGCAGTGCGGCTACTGCGCGCTCGGCGTCAGCTGCCGCAACTGCGCCATGGGCCCGTGCCGGATCGACCCCTTCGGGGCAGGTCCGCAGAAGGGCGTGTGCGGTGCCGACGCCGACGTCATCGTGGCCCGCAACCTCGGCCGGACCATCGCGGCCGGGTCGTCGGCGCACTCCGACCACGGCCGGGACATCCTCGAGGTGTTCGCCGCGACCGCGCACGGCGAGACCAACGGCTACCGGATCACCGACGAGGCCAAGCTGATGCGGCTGGCCGCCGAGCTGGGCATCGCGACCGACGGGCGTACGACGACCGCGGTGGCCGTCGAGCTCGCTGACCTGCTCATGGAGAACTACGGCACCCGGCGGGCCGCGCTGTCGTTCGTCGAACGCACGCCCAAGGTGCGGCAGGACCTCTGGGACTCGCTCGGAGTGACACCGCGCGGGATCGACCGCGAGAGCGTCGAGATGCTGCACCGCACCCACATGGGCGTGGACAACGACTACGTCAACATCCTGCTGCACGGCCTGCGCACCAGCCTCGCCGACGGATGGGGCGGCTCGATGATCGCGACCGAGCTGTCCGACATCCTGTTCGGGACTCCGTCGCCGGTCGTCTCCACGGTGAACCTCGGGACGCTCAAGCCGGACATGGTGAACATCGCCCTGCACGGCCACAACCCGATGCTGTCCGACGTCATCGTCCAGGCTGCCGAGGACCCCGACCTGATCGCCTTGGCGCACGAGCTGGGCGCTGCGGGGATCAACCTGGTCGGCCTGTGCTGCACCGGGAACGAGCTGCTGATGCGGCGCGGCGTCCCGATGGCCGGCAACCACCTCATGCAGGAGCTGGCGATCACGACCGGCGCGCTCGAGGCGATGGTCGTCGACTACCAGTGCATCATGCCGTCGGTCACCGACGTCGCGAAGTGCTACCACACGGTCGTCATCTCGACCTCGGACAAGGCCAAGTTCCCCGGGGCCGTCCACATGTCGTTCGACCCGAGTCGCGGGATGGAGATCGGCAGGGACATCGTCCGTCGCGGGGTGGAGGCTTTCGCGAACCGGAACCCGAGCCGGGTCCGGATCCCGGTCGAGCCGGTGCAGCTGATGGCGGGCTTCTCGGTCGAGGCCATCCTGGGCGCGCTCGGTGGCACTCCCGCACCGTTGGTCGAGGCGATCGCCGACGGCCGGATCCGTGGCGCCGTGGGCGTCGTCGGCTGCAACAACCCCAAGCTGACGCAGGACTACGGGCACGTGACCCTGACCCGGCGCCTGATCGAGAACGACATCCTCGTGCTCGTGACGGGATGCTCGGCCGTGGCGAACGGCAAGGCCGGTCAGATGATGCCGGCGGCGGCCGCGATGGCTGGACCTGGGCTGCGCGCGACCTGTGAGGCGCTGGGGATCCCTCCGGTGCTGCACATGGGGTCGTGCGTGGACAACACGCGCATCCTGGTGCTCGCCGCCGCGCTGGCGAACCACCTCGGGGTGGACATCAGCCAGCTTCCTCTGGCCGGAGCCGCTCCCGAGTGGTACTCCGAGAAGGCGGTGGCCATCGGCGCCTACGTGGTGGCCAGCGGGATCACCACGGTGCTCGGGGTGGAGCCGCCGATCTTCGGCAGCCGCAACGTCACCGGGCTGCTGGCCGGCGGGCTCGACGACGTGGTCGGGGCGAAGTTCGCGGTCGAGGCCGACCCGGAGAGGGCCGCGGTGATCATCCGCCGGCACCTCGAGGCCAAGCGCGCCGCCCTCGGGCTCCCGGCGATCGACGTCGACACGATCGTGGCGCCGGTGGCGACGGCATGAGCGTGCGGCGGACCGCGCCCGTGCGGGTCGTCATCTCGGGGAAGGGCGGCGTCGGCAAGACGACCCTCACCGCCCTGCTCGCACGGGAGCTCGCGAGGCGAGGACAGCGTGTGCTGGCGGTCGACGCCGACGCGCAGATGAACCTCGCCCGGACCCTGGGGCTCTCCGCGGCCGAGGCCGCGGCGATCACGCCGCTCTCGCACGAGCGTGGCTACATCGAGGAGACGGTCGGTGCCAGCCCCGGCGGAGACGGGTCGATGCTCCGGCTGAACCCCGACGTGTCCGACGCCGTCGCCCGCTTCGGTGTGGACGGCCCGGATGGCGTGCGTCTGCTCGTGATGGGTGGGCTCAGGCAGGCCGGTGGTGGGTGTCTCTGCCCGGAGAACTCGCTGCTGACCGCGGCCGTCGCGGCCGTCGGCCGAGAAGACGCGGACGTGATCCTGATGGACACCCAGGCCGGCGTGGAGCACTTCGGGCGCGCACTGGCTCGCGGGTTCGACCAGGCGGTCGTCGTCACGGACGCGACGGCCAACGCGGTCACCGTGGCCGTCCAGACGGCGCGGCTCGCCGCCGACCTCGGCATCCCTCGCATCGCCATGGTGGTCAACCGGATGCGGACGCCGAGCGACGCAGAGCGGGTGTCGCGTCTCGTCGCGGAGGAGGGCGGGTTCCCGTTCACCGCGGTCCGTGCGGTGCCCTGGGACGAGGCGGTGGTCGCTGCCGATCCCTCGGTCGAGCCTCTGCTGGCTGCCGGGTCCCCGGTCGTCCAGGCCACGAGCGCGCTCGCCGACGAGTGGTGGGCAGCGGCGATGGAGGTGGCGCGATGAAGACAGTGATCATCGGGACCGGCCCGGCCGGCATCACGGCTGCCGAGACGATACGTCGCCACGACGCCGACGCCGAGCTCGTGCTTCTGACCACGGAGCCCTGGGCCCCGTACTCGCCGCCGGCGATGGCCGACCACTTCCTCACCGGCCGACGAGAGCCGTTGTTCTGGAAGGGCGAGGACGCCGCCCAGAGACTCGGAGCGACCGAGCTGCGCGGTGTCCGCGTCACCGACGTCACGCCTGCGGCGCACGAGGTGACACTGTCGGACGGTCGCCGTCTCGGCTACGACTCGCTCGTCCTCGCCTCGGGCAGCCGGCTGCACGCGCCTTTGCCGGGCATCGACCTCACGGGCATCCACGACTTCAAGTCGCTGGACGCCGCCGAGCGGATCGTCGAGCAGGTGCGCGCCGGTGATGTCCGCAGTGCGGTCATCGTCGGCTGCGGGTTCATCGGTGTCGAGCTCGCCCTGCTGCTCGCGGACCTCGGCGTCAGGGTGACGGTGCTCGGTCGCCGCGGCTGGGTGATGCCCCGCATGCTCGACCCGGACACTGCGGCTGTCGCCGAGGCGGCCATCCGGGAGCGCGGCGTCGAGCTTCGGCTCGGCGTCCCGGTGTCGGCGTTCGTCGGCGATGCGACGGTGGAGGGCGTCGAGCTGGCCGACGGCACCGTGCTCAGGGCCGACGCGTACGTCGCGGCGACGGGGGTCAAGCCGCACGTCGAGTATCTCGGCGCGTCGGGGATCGGGATGGACTGGGGGGTGCACGTCGACGACCGGTTGCGCACCGACGCACCCGACGTCTACGCGGCCGGTGACGTCGCCGAGGCGGCCGACCGGATGACCGGTGAGCGATTCGTGCACGCGATCTTCCCGAACGCGGTCGCCCAGGGGGAGGTGGTCGCCCGGAACATCCTCGGCATCGACACGGTGTACGCCGGCGCGGAGTCGATGAACAGCCTCAAGCACCTGGGCATCCCGATCGTGTCGATCGGTGCGATGTCCGGTGACGACGTGCTGCGGTGGCAGCACGGCCGAGCGCTGCGCACGGTCTGGCTGACCGACGGGCGGATCGTCGGCTGCCGGCTCGCCGGTGAGATCGCAGGTGCCGGCTTCTACCGTGCGCTGATGCTGCGGGGCGATGACGTCCGCCAGCACGGCAGGCGACTGGTCGAGCCCTCGTTCGGACCGGCGGCGGTCGCGCTCCCCGCAGTCCTCCCTCGCACCTCGTCGTGGTCGCACGTGGCGTAGCGTCGCGCGCCGTCCGCAGGAACGGGCCGCCTCCGCTGGGACGGCCCGTTCCTACGCACCGTCGGGTCCGTCGTACTCGTCCGCACCGGGTCCTGTGCCGAATCTTGGGTGCGTGACGACCGAGGCTTGGGAGTTCCCTGGATGTGGCTGTCGCAGGCTGTTGCACCGGCCCGATCGCCCGATCGACGCCGGCCCGACAGTCACGGCGGTCACCCCCGTCCTCGACGGCGGCCCCTGCGCACTGGCGCGCGCCAACCTGCCCGGAGGTGTGATCCGCATGTCCCATCAACTGCCGGACGATCGTCGGCCGCGACCTCGACCGATCTGCGCAAACACCGTTGGCTGGCGTCGGTTGGTCACGGTCGTTTGCGGACCGCTTGCGGACTAACTGCGGACTGAATGATCTCGCTCGGATCGCAGCTCGCGGTGGTGTCGCCCTGTGTCGAGTCCGCGTGGCACGCCGGTAGTGCCCTCGATTCTCTCTCCTCGCGCCGTTCCGCGTGGCTCTTGACGGAGGGCGTTTCGCCGTCGGTCAGACGTGGTCGCGATCCCGGGCGGGAGCGTGCGCCGTGAACGGACCATCATCCTTCGGAATCGGCACGCATCCAGCGGCTCGGTGAAGGTCACGTACTCGAGCGCGGAACCCGCCAGCTCCAGGACCGCCTCGACCTTGTCCGGGAGGGTTCGCCCCGGCGGCGGCTCCACATGCCAAGCGGTGCGTTCGTCGCCGATCCCGCACTGGTCATCGAGGTACCGGGCACGCACCGGGAGCGCCCGCCCGTGGTTGCCCGATACGGCGCAATCATGTCCTCTCGTCTTGGCCTGAAGCGGGAAACGCCGAGTCCCAGACGTTGTTGGAGGATTCACCTGAAGGTCACCTCCGCGCAAGCAATGTGGTCGCCCCCCGCGCAAGGCTCTCGCTGGTGCGCGTGCCCCGCTTCGCGGGAGGGAGGCTGCTCGATGACTAAGTCCAAGCCGTACGCCATCGGCGATGTCCTGCAGGGGTATCGCTGGACCGTGGCGGGGTGGGAGCGAATCCCCTCCGACGAGGACGACATCGTCGACCTGACTGAGCCGGGCGTCGCATCCGTGCCGGACGAGTCCGCAGGTTGAGCCGTTCTCTGACCGGCTCGGCTGTCGCAGGCCCGAGAGCGGGCCGAAAGCCTTGCCGTCAGCGGACTTCCGGAGGACAGCCACGGCAGTGGGTGGACCTCGGGCCGCGGACCTGCCGTGGACGCGGCCGCCAAGTCCGCGGTTGCCCCCGGGGTGGTTGGCGGGTCTTCCCGCCCGGGCCGCCCGTCGGGCCCTGGCTAGAGCCCGATGTCGTGCAGGACGACAGCGCTGGCCTGGTCGCACGAGCACATGAGATCGGCAGGGCTGATCCCTGACTGCTCGCTGCATCGCCGCGTCGACGGCGTCCAACTGCGGGATCCGCCTGCGATGAGGCCCCAGATGCCGAGCTTGTCAACCTACCGGCCATGTCCCTACGGGTCGTGAAAGCGACTGACCGGGAAGCCGGATGCGATCGTCAGAGGGTGCAGCGGTCCCGCGCCTGAGGATGGGGTAGGGATCGTCACGGCCCTCGACGGTCAGTATCGAGCCGGCGATGAGTGAGGCGTTCGGGCGGCAGAGCCGCCGAACGAGCCGCGCCCACGCGAGACGGTGGACGACCCCGACACGCGCCGTGGGGGGTATCGCGGTCGGGGTCGCCAAGGCTCACGCTACGCCGCACGGCCGCGGGCTAGTGGGACCCCTACGGCGTTTCCGAGGGATCTCGCTGTCTCGCGACCTGGCCCGCCACCGTTGGGGAGAGTCGGGTCAGGCACTGAGTGGGAGACGACCCCAGCGGGCGACGGGAAGACGCCACTGGGGTCGCCTTACCCCCACGGTGGGGTGACCATAAACCCAGTCGCTGCCGGCGTCGAGTGTCGGCGTGCCGACACAACCTCGGGATCGCGATCCTCCTGGCCCGGTCTACGGCGTACCCCAACCTGCGGTGCGATCGACCACCTCAACCCAGCCGCCGGACCTGTCGATGCGCAACATGGCGGCGAGGTCGGCGTCACGTTGGGGGGGTCGACCTCGCCCCCACCCCGCGTGCGTGACAGGGCGACCCCGCACCCTGGGGTCGGGTGCGGAGTCACACCTTCTTCGGACCAGCGGCGCCAGGGCACGCGTGAAGGCTTGTCCGGCCTTCCCGCTCGCCCGGGCTGCGACATGAGTTGCCGATCGACCGGAACGGTGTGCCGGCTGAGAAATCGGAAGGAGTTGCGGCGCGGTCCGTCGGGCACCCGTCCGCAGGCTGGACGCGTCGCGAGGCAGCAGACAGAACGCTCTCGGCCGCTCCTGCCGCTAGCTCGACGACGCGCTGCGCAACGACGCGGGGGGCCAACGACAGCGGCGAGAGTCCTGGACCGGCACCTTCCTCGTGGAACCCAACGGAGTGTCACGGCGGCCGGACGATGTGCTCCACTGTTAGCGAATGACAGCGCTCAGTAGTCTTTTCGGGTTCTCGGGAACCGATCGGCCCAATGTCACTTGTAGCTCGAACACGGAGTGCTAACTTCCGGCGACAAGGCCTCTGAGTAGGTCACTCGTCTGGCATCCGTGGGGGATTCCAATGTGGGGAACAGAACTGGTCGGCGCCCTGACGTGCCCGATCGCTGGTCGCGTCCACCGGCATCGGGACACGCAGCATCGGGACGGCATCGGCGCTTCGCGCGACCGGTGTCCGCAGGGGCCCACGCCGCCGCCGAGCGCCGGGCGCGGTCGTGCTTAGGCAGGCGCGGCCCGACTTGGGCACTCGGGGCTCCACGGTCATCGATCTGACCGTGCCACCGCAGTCACGGTCCGCCGCACCGTCGTTCGACGTGGCCATCGTGGGCCTGGGATATGTGGGGCTTCCCACGTCGCTCGCCTTCACCAACGGCGGCCAGTCGGTCGTGGGCTACGACGTCAGTCAGGACCGCCTCGAGGCGATCCGGACACGCGACGTCGACCTCCTGCCCAGCGATCACGCCCGTTTGCACCAGGCCCTCGACGAGGGCGCATTGCGGCTGTCCTCGTCGGCCTCGACCCTGGCGAGGGCCGCCATGGTGATGATCTGCGTGCCGACGCCGGTGGATCGCAACCTCGTGCCCGACCTACGACTGCTGGAGTCGGCCTGCGAGACGGTGGTGGCGCACGCGCGTCCCGGGCAGGTGCTCGTCCTGACCTCGACGACCTTCGTCGGTTCCACCCGCACCATGCTGGTGGAACCCTTGGAACGCCGGGGCTTCCGCCTCGGTCGCGACATCTTCGTCGCGTTCAGCCCGGAGCGGATCGACCCGGGCAACGCCGCCTTCGCGCAGGAGGACGTCCCTCGGGTGTTGGGCGGGGTGACGCCCGAGTGCACCTCACGGGCCGAGGCCGCGCTGAGCGCATACGCCCGAAACGTCCACAAGGTGTCCAGCCCGGAAGCGGCAGAACTCACGAAGCTGTATGAGAACACCTTCCGCGCCGTCAACATCGCGTTCGCCAACGAGATGGCGGACGCGACCAAGGAACTCGGCATCGACATCATCGAGATCATCGACGCCGCAGCCACCAAGCCCTACGGGTTCATGGCCTTCTCGCCTGGCCCCGGCGTCGGCGGTCACTGCATCCCCTGCGACCCGCACTACCTGCTGTGGCAGCTGAGGGCCGACCGCCGCTCGGCGCCGCTGATCGAGCAAGCGATGTCCTCGATCGCGCAGCGCCCGCGACAGGTCGTGGCGCGAGTCCGCGAGGTCCTCGCCGAGAACGGGATCCCCCTACGCGGTGCCAAGGTGCTCATCGTCGGGCTGTCGTACAAGCCCGGCGTGGCCGACGTGCGCGAGTCCCCGGCCATGGAGATCCTCGACCGGCTCCACGTGGATGGCTCACAAGTGGAGTACTACGACCCACTGGTCCCGCGGGTGTGGTTGGACGACGGGACAGTCATGACGACGAGCGCCGATGCACCGTGTCGCCAGTTCGACCTAGTGCTGATTTCGACCCTCCACCCGTCGGAGGACTACGGATGGATCGCCGAGCACGTAGTCGTGCTGGACACCACCTACCGGTACCAGGTCGCGCCTGGTCGCGCGCTTCTGTAGAACCGCCCCGCGGTATCCCTGAGCCCGGGAAGACCTGGCCAGATAGCTCACTTCACGGCCCTCCCAAGGAGGCACGGCACATGTCCCGTAACACTCCGATCCAAG
>JADGOZ010000009.1 GCA_017882705.1 Candidatus Nanopelagicales bacterium
CGACGCCCGTTACCGCGACGCGCTGGCCGAAGTACGTCGCGACCACGTGGCACGCGTGACGCACGACATCGAACGGCTGCAGAAGGCCGGCGTCGCGGAGCGCGACGTCGATCCCGCGGTGGCCGCCGGCGCGCTCTGCGCGATGGTCGAGGGCTTCGGCCGGCACTGGTACGGGCGCGGCGAGCAGGCCGTGTCGACGCACGACGACGAGACCGCCGTCGAGACCCTCACCCGTCTGTGGGCGCGGGGGCTCGGCATCAGGACCGCACGCGAGGAGCAGGCATGATCACGACGCCCGAGCACGAGCAGTTCCGCAAGGTCGTCCGCGACCTCGTCGAGGACGAGATCAACCCCCACGTCGACGAGTGGGAGGCCGCGGGCACGTTCCCCGCGCACGAGCTGTTCCCGAAGCTCGCCGCGATCGGTGCGCTCGGCCTGGAGTACGACCCCGAGTTCGGCGGCCAGGGCGCCGACCACTCGTTCACCGTCGTGCTCGCCGAGGAGCTCGGCCGCGCCGACTGCGCCGGCGTGCCGATGGCGATCGCCGTCCAGGTCGCGATGGCCACGCCCGCGCTCGCGCAGTTCGGCAGCGCCGAGCTGAAGAAGGCGTACCTCGAGCCGGCGCTCCACGGTGAGATGGTGTGCTCCATCGCCGTGTCGGAGCCGGACGCCGGCAGCGACGTCGCGGGGATCCGCACGAAGGCGGTGCGCGACGGCGACGACTGGGTGATCAACGGCCGCAAGATGTGGATCACCAACGGAACCCAGGCCGACTGGCTGTGCCTGCTCGCGCGCACGAGCGACGAGGGCGGCTACGCCGGGATGTCGATGATCGTGGTACCGACGTCCACTCCCGGCTTCAGCGTGGGCCGCAAGATCGCCAAGATGGGCAACCGCTCCAGCGACACGGCCGAGCTCGTGCTCGAGGACGTGCGCGTGCCGGTGTCGAACACCATCGGCGAGATCGGCCGCGGGTTCCAGCAGCAGATGATGCAGTTCCAGGACGAACGGATGATCGGCGCCTACATGGCGGTGTCGGGTGCCCGCCGTGCCATCGACCGCACGATCGACTACCTCCGGGTGCGGGAGGCGTTCGGCAAGCCGCTGCTGGCCAACCAGCACCTGCAGTACCGCCTCGCCGAGCTCGTCGCCGACACCGACGTTCTCATCGAGTACTGCCACGCCGCGGCCGACCGGATCATCGCGGGAGAGGACGTCACCCGGATGGCCACGATCGCGAAGCTCAAGGTCGGCCGGCTCGTCCGCGAGGTCGGCGACGTCGCCGTGCAGTACCACGGCGGCATGGGCTACGCCGAGGACATGTGGGTCGAGCGCTACTTCCGCGACGCCCGTCTCGTGTCGATCGGGGGCGGCGCCGACGAGGTCATGCTCCGCGTGCTGAGCCTCCTCGAGGGGATGGGCAAGCGATGACCGTCACCTACGCCGTCGCCTCGGGCGTCGCCACGATCACGCTGGCCTCGCCGAAGTCGCGCAACGTGCTCAGCGCGGAGTCGATGCGCGCGCTCGTGGAGCACCTCTCCGCGGCGGCGAACGACGACGCCGTGCGCGTCGTCGTCCTCACCGCCGAGGGCAGCACCTTCTGCGCCGGAGCAGATCTCGCGGGCGCGTCGAGCGCCGACGCCGACAGCTTTGCCGCTGCCGGACCGCGGGCGCTCGTCGCCGTGCTCGAGACGATGCTGCTGCTGCCCAAGCCGATCGTCGCGCGGGTGCAGGGCCACGTCGCCGGCGGCGGCAACGGGCTCGTGGCCGCCGCTGATCTCGCGGTCGCGGCGGAGTCGGCGAAGTTCGCCTTCAGCGAGGTGCGCGTCGGCGTCGCACCGGCGGTCATCTCCGTCGTGTGCCTCGCGCGGATGAACCCGTCGCACGCGCGCGAGCTGCTGCTCACCGGCGAGCGCGTCACCGCGCACCGCGTGCTCGACGCGGGGCTCCTCACGGCGGTCGCCGCCGACGACGCGCTCGACTCCGTCGTCTCGGCGTACGTCGACGCGCTCCTGCTCGGCGGGCCGGAGGCTCTCGCCCGCACGAAGGAGCTGCTGCGTCGTGTGCCCGGCATGCCCCACGACGACGCGTTCACCTGGACCGCGGAGCTCTCGGCCGGCCTGTTCGCGAGCGCCGAGGCCCGCGAGGGCATGACCGCCTTCTTCGAGCGCCGCCGCCCCAGTTGGGCCCCACCCGCCTAGACCCGCACGTCACTGGCCCAAGTGCGGGAAACCGGGTCCGTTTTCTCGCACCTGCGCCAGTGACGTGGGGCACCGTCAGGGGATCTCGGCGGCGAGGTCGTCGAGGGTGTCGATGTCGCGCGTGTGGGCGCCGTGGTCGCGGACCTCGACCACGTGCAGGCCGTCGAGCAGCTCGCCGGCGGCGCGGCCCTGCGGGTCGACGCCCGAGACCCCGCCCAGCAGCGGCCCCACGAGGTACGCCGCCAGCAGCGGCTGTCGGCGCCCCGAGGCGTCGACAGCCACGGCTGCCTCGGCTCCGCCGGCGGCGCTCAGCGTCTCCAGCAGCGCCGGCAGCAGCGCCGCCGGGTCGACGAGGTCGCCGGCCAGCACGAGGACGACGTCGGCGTCCGGGTCGATCGCGGCGAGCCCGGCGGCCACGGCGGCGTAGGGCCCGGACAGCGGTGGCTCTTCGCGGACGACGGCGACGCCGTCGGGGAGCCCGTCGTGCGGAGGGCCGACGACGACGACCGACGCACCGACCGCGAGGGCGGCGTCGACGCTGTGCCGGACGAGCGGTGCGCCGTTCACCGTCGCGTCGAGCTTGTCCGAGCCGAAGCGACGGGAACGTCCGCCCGCGAGGACGATCGCGGCAGGTCGGCTCACGGCCCCGTCCGGGTCACAGCGTGACGGTGCGACCGGGCGAGGCGGTGGCGAGGCCCGGCACGAGCCGGTCCAGCTCGGCCTGGACCGAGGCGGCCGGAGCATCCGAGGTCACGGCGAGCGTCGTGCCGTCGACCGGGATCGAGATGGCCGTGATCGCGAAGGAGTCGGCGAGCGCCCAGGCCCGCTCCCGCGCCACGAGCAGCTCCTCGCGGGTGTGCGGGGCGTCCATGAGGTGCACCGCCACCTCGGACTCGAGCAGGCGGAGGATCTCGGAGTCCCACCCCGGGTCGGGCACGCGGTAGACGGTGATCGAGCGCCGGTCGTGGTCGGGAGCGACGCCCGCGTAGCGCAGGCGCCCGGCGTGGTGCCCGAACTCGCGGGCGAGCTCGGCCATCGCCGCCACGTCCGCGTCGTAGATCTCCGTCGAGGAGTCCATAACACGATCATGCTCCGCCAATCGGCCGTACGTCAGGTTATGGCGCACCTGTAACGACCGTGACGCGTTTCAGGCACGTCAGCAGCGATAGCGGTTGCCGGGCTCCGGTCGGCGGACGCGTGGCGGGCGCGCGACGGCGCAAAGGCGCACGTCCGCGCGGGGGATCGGCCCCCTCGGCCGTTCGGTCATCGTCGTGATTCACCTGCGTAAACGCTTGCACAGAGGGCCGTGCAGTCCCTACTCTGACCGGGCACGCCAGCGAAGGAGCTCCGGCCATGGCCATGACGATCCGCGACATCGCGCGCGAGGCCGGGGTCTCGACCGCCACGGTGTCGCGCGCCCTCCGCGGCCTGCCCAACGTCGACCCGGTGACCCGAGAGCGGGTCCGGCAGGTCGCCGAGCGGCTCGACTACGTCGTCTCCCCCGCCGCCTCGCGCCTGGCCTCTGGCCGCGCCGGCAGCATCGCCGTCATCACGCCCTACATCGCGCGCTGGTACTTCGGTCGGGTGCTGTCCGGGATCGAGAAGGTGCTCCAGGGCTCCGAGCTCGACCTGCTGCTGTCGAGCATCGGCGACCCGAGCGAGACCCACCGCGTGCCGCCGCACCGCAAGCTGCGCCGCCGGGTCGACGGCTTCCTCGTCATCTCCCTGTCGACCGACACCGAGGGCGTCAACGAGATCTTCGAGGCCGACGTGCCGGTCGCCCTCATCGACACCGAGCGCGAGGGCTGCTGGTCGGTCGGCATCGACGACGTCGCCGGTGCGCGGATGGCCGTGCAGCACCTGATCAACCTCGGGCACGAGCGGATCGGCCTCATCTCCGGCCGCCCGCTGCCGACGCCGTTCCGCCCGGAGGAGAACCGCTGGGTCGGGTACCGCGACGCCCTCGTCGACGCCGAGCTCCCGGTCGAGCCCGACCTGGAGGCGTGCGGCCACTTCACCATCGAGGGCGGCGAGCGCGCGATGACCACGCTGCTGGCGCGCCCCAACCCGCCGACGGCGGTGTTCGCGATGTCCGACGAGATGGCGTTCGGTGCCCTGCGGGCGCTGCGCGCGCACGGCCTGCAGCCCGGTCGCGACGTCTCGGTCGTCGGCTTCGACGGCCACGAGATGTCCGAGCACCTCGACCTCACCACGATCGTGCAGCCGGTCGAGGAGATCGGCGCCCGGGCCGCGATGGCCCTGCTCGAGGCGCTCGACCACCCGACCCGTGAGCCGCAGCAGCTGACGCTGCCGCTCGGCATGGTCGTGCGCGGCTCCACCGCGTTCCGCCGCGACCGCTCGACGTCGTAGGCCCTCGCGTCGTCCCGGGCTCCGGCCCGAGCGGCCGGATCAGTACGTCGGGATCCGCCGCGAGACGAGGTCGTCGGCGCGGGTCGACACCTCGTCGTCCCCCCGCACCGCCGCGAGGAACGCGTCGCGGTCGAGGTAGAGCAGCACGCTCGGCTCGTCGGCAGTGACGGTCGCGGTGCGCGGCACGTCGCGCAGCAGCGCGATCTCGCCGAACGGGTCGCCGGGCCCCTGCGAGGACAGCACCTGACCGTCGTGCGTTGCCGTCGTACGCCCGGACTCCACGACGTAGAAGCGGTCGCCGGGGTCGCCCTCGTGGATGACGACCTCGCCGGCCGGGACCTCGCGGCGGCCGAGCTGCTGCGCGAGGGCTTCGAGCTTCTGGGGCTCGAGCGGCGAGAACATCGGGATGGCGCGGAGCAGCGGGAGCCCGTCGGGCTCGCCGAGCAGCTGGTCGAGCCGGCGGAGGCGGGGGAAGGCGGGGAGGACGGCCGCCGTGACGCCGAGCGCGAGGATCACCAGCGACCAGCGCAGCCCGGTGAGGTGGATGAGGATCGGCATGAGCACCGAGCCGAGCGCCATCGCCGCGATCAGCCCGGTGTCGAGCGCGCCGAACACGCGGCCGAGGACGGCGTCGGGTGTGAGGCGTTGCAGGATCGTCGAGGCGTTGACGTCGACGATCGGGTTGGCGAACCCGATGATCGCCATGGCCACGAACGCGGGCGCGGCCTGCGGCCACACCGCGGCGAGGAGCAGCGGGAGCGCCCAGAAGACGACGCCGACACCGAAGTCCGTCGCGAGCCTGCGCGCCGTCGCACGCCCGATGGCCACGAAGCCGCCGAGGATGGCGCCGACTCCGAACGCGCTGTCGAGGTAGCCGACGCCGTTGGCCCCGAAGCCGGTCATCTGCACGGCGATCTCGATGCTGAAGACCGCCGATGCGCCGGCGACGACGGTCTGGGCGCAGTAGACCAGCGAGATCATCGTGAGGTCGCGGCTCGAGAAGATGCTGCGGAACCCGGCCGTGACCTCCTGGAAGAACGTCTCCTTCTCGGCCACCGCCGTCTCGACCGCCGCCTCGGCTGCGGGTCCGCCGCCCGTCCCGGGGGCGGGCGAGGCGACGGTGACGCTGTCGCCGTGGTGCACGACGATCCGGCTCACCAGAAGCGCCGACCACACGAAGGTGAGGACGTCGAAGAGCGCCACGACAGGGATCGACGTCACCGTGAGCAGGAGGCCGCCGAGCGCGGGGCCGACGAAGATCGCGAGGCTCTCGATGGTGCTCGTCGTGCCGTTGCTCGCGGTGAGCTCCTCCGGCGACTCGACCAGGCTGGGGAGCAGCGCCGCGACGGCCGGCCGGAACGGCGTCGACGCGATCGCCGTGATGCTGGCGATGACGAACACCAGGGCCGGGGGCGCCTCCTTCCAGATGAGGACGGCGTTGACCAGGATGAGCGATCCGCGCGTGACGTCGCAGCCGATCATGATCAGCTTGCGCGAGTAGCGGTCGGCCAGCGTCGCGGTGAACGGGCTCGCCAACGCCATGAGCGCGAGGCGGACGGTGCCGAAGATGCCGACCGCAGCCACCCCGCCGACGCCGTAGGCCCAGACGGCGATCGCGGTGGCGTAGGCCCAGTCGCCGATGGCGGACCCGGCGAACGCCAGGTTGACCCGACGCAGCCCGGGGTTGCGGAACACGGTCGCCAGCGACCGACCGGTCTCCCCCAGCGCCTCACCGAGCCGAGACATCACCACCCCCTCCTGTGCCGACGGACGCTAGCGGCCGTCCGGCACCGCCGCCCCCGGAATCTGCGAGATCCGTCGACCGGTGTCATCAAGGCGACAGAGCCGCGTGCGACACCGCCGTAACACGGTGCCCGCTAGCATCGGCGGACTGTCCGCGCCGCAAGCCCCGGAGATCCCGTGAGTTCCCTGCCTGTGACGTTGCGCGCCCTCGGCTCGCACAGCGGGCTCCGGCGTGTCCTCGCGGCCTACTGGTTCTTCGACTTCATCGAGTTCTCCGCGTGGCTCGCGATCATCCTGTTCGCCTACGACCGTGGCGGCCCGGGCCTCGCGGGCCTCTCCGCGGTCGTGCAGCTCGTGCCCGCGGCGCTCATCGCGCCCGCGCTCGCCAGCGCCGGGGACCGGATGCCGCGCGGCCGGGCACTCGTGCTCGTGCACTCGGGCGTCGCCATCGCGAGCCTGCTCACGCTCGTCGCGCTGCGGGCCGACGCCCCGGTGTGGCTGGTGCTGCTCGCGTCGACGGGCGTGACCACGACGCTCGCCACGGTGCGCCCGGTGCACTTCGCGTCGTTGCCGCAGCTCGCCGCGACCCCGGAGGAGCTGGTGTCGGGCAATGCGCTGTCGTCGATGGCCGACGGCTTCCTGCGCTTCCTCGGCCCGGTCGTCACGGGCGTCCTCGTCGCGCTGTCCGGACCGTGGCTGGTGTTCGTGCTCACCACCGTGTGCGCGACCGTCGCGGCGCTGCTGTGCGTCGGTCTCGGCCTGGGCGCGGCGTCGGAGGAGGTCGAGGCAGAGGGCTGGATGGCCGCCCTCGAAGGCCTGGTCGCGCTGCGCGGCGACTGGGGCTCGATCGCGCTGCTGCTGGTGCTGACCGTCGACTTCCTCATCGCCGGGGCGCTCGACGTGCTGGGAGTGTCGTTCTCCACCAAGGTGCTCGACGGCGGCACCGAGGGCGCGGGACTCATCATCGGCGCCGCGGGGATCGGCGGGCTCATCGGCGCGTTCGGCGCCGCGTCGCTGGCGCGCCGCCGGGTGCTGGCCCCGATCATCGCGGGCGGTGCCATCCTCGAGGCGGTCGCCGTCGTGTCGGTCGCGACGATGTCGACGCTCCTCCCGGTCGTCGTCGCCCTCGCGGTCGCCGGCATGGGAGGCGCGCTCACGATGGTCACCGGTCGCACGCTGCTGCAGCGCGCCACCGACAACCGCATCCTCACCCGCGTGTTCGCCGTGCAGGAGAGCACCACGCTGCTCGCGACCGCGGTCGGCGCGGTGCTCGCGCCGGTGTGCATCGCGCGGCTCTCGCCGTCCGCGGCGTTCGTGCCGTTCGGCGTCCTCGCCGCGGTGTGCGGGCTCGTCGGGCTGCTCCTCATCCGTCGTCTCGACGAGCGCGCGGTGGTCCACGTGGACGAGGCCGCGCTGCTGCGGCGCGTGCCGTTCCTCGCGCTCCTGCCGCAGTACGAGCTCGAGCGCCTCGCGGCGAACGCCACGTGGCTCGACGTCGAGCCGGGCGACACGGTCGTGCGACAGGGCGAGCCGGGCACCGAGTTCTTCGTCGTGGGCGCAGGCGCCTTCGACGTGGACATCGACGGCGAGACCCGGCCGCAGCTCACCGCCGGCGACGGCTTCGGCGAGATCGCCCTGCTCCACTCGGTGCCGCGCACGGCCACCGTCTCGGCCGCATCCGCGGGCCGCCTGCTCGTCGTCCGGTCGGCGGACTTCCTCGCCGCGGTCACGGGGAGCGAGGACGGCCATGCCCTGGCCCGTGAGATCGCGGCCTCGCGCGTGGAGCGGGATCACCGCTAGTGGCGGCGGTCAACGGATCGCGGCACCGGCGGGGGACGGCCCGGATCCGGTCCTGACGGGGATTCCCTGCGATGTCCAGGTCTCCAGCTCCCGTCAGACCAGCACGTAGTAGGTCCACAGGACGTGGAACTGCACGACGTCGTACCAGTTGCCGCCGGTCGTGGTGACGAGCCACCACAGCTCGCGACCGTGGAAGAGATACGTCGAGGCCGCGACCGCGGGTGCCGCGTGCGTCGTGTACGGCGCGGCGAGGGTCGCGCCCGCCGACGACAGGGCACCGGTGCGGTCGTAGTACAGGAGCACGGCGTGGTCGGCGTAGCCCGACGCGCTGCCGCCCGTGGCCGTGACGTGGACGGTGCCGTAGCGGATCGCCGAGGGCAGCGTGTAGGCGTGCTCGACGGCAGCGAGGTCGTCGCCCGAGACGCCGCTGGCGCAGAGGTAGTTGCTGTAGTAGCCGAGCGAGCCGGGTGCACCAGACCGCACGGCCTTGAACACGGCTGAGCAGGCGCCGACCTGAGCGGACATCACGGAGGCGAGAGGCACGACGGTCGCCGTCGCCGACCTCGCAGACAGCTTCTTGCGCGACAGCACCACCGAGCCCACGGCCGACAGCGCGCGGTTGCCCGCGACGTCCTGGGCCAGCACCTGGAAGCGGTAGGTGCCAGCGGGGAGGAGCGCGTGGCTGCTCGTGCGTCCGTCCCACGCGATCGCGACCCGTCCGGCCGGCCGCGACCCCGACGTCAGGGTGCGTACCGTCCTGCCGGCAGCGTTGCGGACGTAGACCGTGACGGCCGACAGCGCCTCGCGCGACGTGGCGCCGAGCGGGACGGTGTCGTAGTAGGAGTCCTTCACCGGGAAGACGGTGCGGGCCGACGGCACGACGGCCGTGAGTCCCGGCCTGGTGCGGTCGGAGCGGACCGTGGCGGACACGAGGCCGCGGACGGTCTGCTGCGCCGGAGTGCCGGCACCGACGACGCGGCTCGTCGCGAGCTCGAGGCGGTAGCTGCCGTCGGGGACCAGGCCTCTGGCGTTCGTCCGGCCGTCCCAGGTCCAGGAGTAGGTGCCGGTCGCCTTGCTCCCCAGGGAGAGCGGGCCGCGGACGACGGCACCGGTCGGGCCGAAGACGCGAAGCACGATGGCCTGCGGCTGCTCAAGCGTGAAGGTCGCGACGGCGACGTCACGTCGCCGATCGGCGTTGGGGCTGAAGGGGTTCGGGCCTACCCGCAGACTGGGTCGCAGGCGCGCCACCGTGATGCTCGCCGCGCCTGACGGGTGAGCCGTGTCGCACTGCCGGCCATCCACCGTGCACGACACGGCTGTGATCGCGTGCGCGCCGTTGGCGAGCACCGACGTGTCGATCGTGACCGAGTACGGCGCGACCGCGTCCAGCGCGAGCGGGACGGTGCCGTCGGCGTAGGAGCGCACGGCTCCGCCGGCAGCGGTCGCCGCCACGACGAACGAGAGGCCCGCGGCAGCTCCGTCGAGGGGAGCCGTGAGGACCGGCGCGGCGTTGCCGACCACCACTCGGGCGACGCCGGCGGGGCCCTCCTTGCCGCACGTCGTCGCATCGCACCCGCGGGCACGCACGGTGTGCGAGCCGTCGAGCCCGTAGGACGGCAGGGTCGCGGTGGCGACGCCGGCGGTGACGGGCACGGTGACGGACGTGGTCGTGCCGACCACGTCGAAGCGCACCTTCGGCATGCCGGACGTCGCGGACACCACGACGTCGCCGGCGACCGTCGTCCCGTCGGCGGGGGCGGTGAGCACGGTGTCGGCGGCCGACGCGGCGACGACCGCGGCGTCGAAGTCCACGAGGCCGTGGGCGAATCCCGTCGGGGCCGCGGCTGCCGTCGACTCGATGATCGAGGCGACCGTCGCCGGCGCGGTGGTCGGGTGCTCGGCCAGCAGGAGTGCTGCCTCGCCCGCGACCAGCGGAGCGGAGAACGACGTCCCGTCCATGAGCGTGTAGCCGTCCTTCGCGCCGTCCTGGGTGTCGACGGCGATCGGGACCGCGACCGGGATCGCGACACCCGGAGCGGCCACGTCGACCCAGGACCCGTAGTTGCTGAAGGTGGCTCTGGTCGTGCCGTCGTTCGACGTCGCGCCGACGGAGATCACGCCGGGGTCCGCCGCGGGGTAGGTCGGCACCGCGGTGCCGTTGTTGCCCGCGGCGGCGACGACGACGACGCCGTGAGCCACGGCGTAGGCGACGGCGGACGCCTCGACCGGGTCGAGCGAGGACCCGCCGTAGGACATCGAGATGACCGCTGCCCCGTGGTCGGTGGCGTAGAGGATCCCGGCGGCCGAGCCGGCGGAGTTCAGTCCGCCGGCGGCGTCGCTCACCTTGACGAGCATGAGACCGGCCGCCGGGGCGGCTCCGGCGATGCCGAGGCCGTTGTCCGTCGCGGCGGCGGCGACGCTCGACGTCGCGGTGCCGTGGCCGGGGACGGTCGCGCCTGCCGGATCGGTCACGACGGTGCTGTGGGCGACGACGTCCCAGGTCGACGCCACCTTCGCAGCGAGGTCCTCGTGCGCGGCGTCGAACCCGGCGTCGAGGATCGCGATGGTGATGCCCGAACCGGTCGACGCATCCCACGCGGCGGGTCCGTGGACCCGGGAGTACATCGTCGCCTGGCGTGTCGCGTAGAGCGGGTCCGTCGGCACGGAGTAAGGCGTGCGCGGCGCGGCGATGCTGACCGACGCGACGCCCGGAGCGGCCGCGAGCCGGGCGCGCTCGGTGGCGGCCGCGGCCGCGGGGACAGTGACGCTCACGTAGCCGAGCGTGGCGAGGTCCGACCGCGGGGACAGGCCCAGGGCGAGGACCGCCGTCCGCAGCGTCGGCGTCGCAGTGCCGGGAGCTGCGCGGGCGACGAGGGTGACCGCCGGCTCCGTCGCTGCCGGGCCCGCTGTCGACACCGCGGCGATGGCCTGCCGATCGAGCGCGCTGGTCGAGCTCGCGGCCGGGGGCCTGCTCGCGATCCGTGCGGCGGTGCCGATCGGGGCGGTGAGCCGGGTCGGCCGCGCGGGGTCGGACGGTGCAGCGACGGCGGGCGCCACGGTGGCCAACGCCAGCAGCGGGGCAGCGCTCAGGACGACGAGACGCGTGGCGCGCATGCTGCTCCCCGATGGCCCGCGGGTGCGGTTGCCTCCGGTGTACCACCGCGAGCAGGGCCGGTGCGCGGCCAGCGGCGTCGAACACCCGGTGTTCACCCCCGTGCGGTTCCTGCACGATCGCCGGATGTCGGCGAGAGTGGCGTCATGACCTCCGCTCCCGAGCCCGGTTCCGTCGTCCTCGTCACCGGCGCCTCGTCGGGCATCGGGCTCGCGGCGGCCGTCGCAGCGGCGCAGGCGGGGTTCACCGTCGTCGCCACCGTGCGTGACCTCGACCGGGCCGGAGTCCTCGCCGAGGCCACGACGGCCGCCGGGGTCGAGGTCGACGTGCGGCGCCTCGACGTGACGGACGCCGAGTCGGTGACCGGCTGTGTCGACGGCGTGCTGGCGACGTACGGCCGGCTCGACGCCCTGGTGAACAACGCCGGTGCCGCTCACGTGTCCACGCTCGAGATCGACTCGATGGACGCGATCCGCGCGACGCTCGAGGTGAACTTCTTCGGCGTCGTGGCGATGAGCCGGGCGGCGATGCCGCACCTGCGCGCGAGCGGCGGGCGCCTCGTCACGGTGTCGAGCGTCGGCGGGATCGTCGGGCAGCCGTTCAACGAGGCCTACTGCGCGGCGAAGTTCGCGGTCGAGGGCTTCATGGAGAGCCTTGCCCCAGTGGCCGCGACCGTCGGCGTGAGGGTCAGCGTCGTCGAGCCGGGTGCGGTCGCGAGCTCCTTCGTCGCCAACGCCGGCCTCGATCTCCCGACGACGCTCGCCGCCGCCGGCCCCTACGCCACCGCCCTCGCCGGATACGCCGGCCACGTCGCCGCGTCGTTCGCGAGCCCGCAGTCGTCCGAGGACGCGGCCGCCGTCGTCGTGGCGACGCTGCTCGCCGCGAACCCGGCGTTCCGCGTGCAGACGTCCGACACGGCGCGGTCGTTCGTGAGCGTCAAGCTCGCCGACCTGACCGGCCACGCCGTTCAGGGCCTGATGAGCACCTGGGTCGTCCCGCCGCCCGCGCCGACGGCCGTGTGACGCCCGCTCCCCCGCCCCGATCCTCGGGAGCTGCTCCCGTTTCCAGGGATTCAGGCAGGAGAGCGGTCCACCTCAGCCCGTGGCGATGACGCGACGGGCAGAGCGGACGTCGGGGCCGAGACGGGACAGGTGCGCGACGAGGTCGTCGGCCGTCGCCAGGAGCTCCTCGTCGGTCAGCGGGTCGAGTGCGTCGAGGATGAACAGCGCGGCGGTCGTGCCGTCGTTGAGGGCAGTACGCCGTCCCTGTCGCCAGTTCCAGCGGCGGCAGGTCACGCCTGCGTCGTCGCACCAGACGACCTCGCCGACCTCGGGATGCTCGATCACGGTCACGCCGTCGGCGACGGTGTCGAACGGCTCGGCACCGGTCGCGCGGGCGAGTCGCGGCGGGCCGGCGTAGCGGGTGAGGTCCTCGCCGCCGAGCGGGACGTGCGGCAGGTCCTCGACAGCCGTGCCGCTCAACGCCGATCGCGCTGCGGCCTCGGCCGCCGCGAGGAGCTCGTCGCTCGCGTCGTCGCTCGGCCCGGGGACGAGCCCGTCGACGGCGACTAGCA
>JADGOZ010000090.1 GCA_017882705.1 Candidatus Nanopelagicales bacterium
GCTCGGCGGCGTCTCGGAGGTCACCTGGCACGGCTGGCAGACGTCGCCTGCGAGATTGCGACCTTGAGCGGCCTGAACCGTCACCGGGTCAGCACGCTCGCGCACGCCGCCCTGCAACGCCTTCGGGCGCAGGACTGCGACGGGCAACTGCACGACCTGCTCATCGGCTGACCCGAAGCCACCGTCGGGGATGCGTTTACGCCGGACCGCGTGCCACGGTTGCGCCGCGAGGGCTCCCGCGCAGCGTCACCGGTGCCCCGCCTCACGCCCGACCGCGAGCGTTCCCCCGTGAGCTGTGGAGACCACGATCATCGGACCTCCCGCATCCCGTCTGAGTGCTCGCTTGACCAGGCAGCCTCGGAGGCCTCGGCGCTGTTCGGGCCGCGTCCGTGGTGCCTCGACTGTAGGACTACGCGTCCCAGATCGGCTCCAGCTGCGCCCCAGATCGTCTGAGGGCTGCCCCACCCTTCGCCGGCATCGTCGCAGGTCAGGACTTCCGCCCATATCCCACGGGCGCGTCGACCTCGCGGTCGTGCGGACATTGTGCCGCGTCGCGCGCCGTGACTCGCAGGCGTCCCTACCGGTCGGCGTCGATCTGCATGACGACGGCCTTGGGTTCGGTGAAGAACTCGCGGCTGAACGACCCGCCCTCGCGACCGACACCGGAGTCACCGACGCCGCCGAAGGGGGCGCGCAGGTCCCGGATGAAGAAGCAGTTGACCCAGACGGTTCCGGCCTTGAGCGCCTCGGACACCCGGTGCGCGCGGCTGAGGTTCTCCGTGAAAAGCATGGCGTTCAGTCCGTAGCGCGTGTCGTTCGCCAGTGCCACGGCCTCGGCCTCGGTGTCGAACTGGTGGACGACGACGACCGGGCCGAAGATCTCCTCGCGGCACACGCGTGCCTCGGCCGGGGCGTCGACCACGATGGTCGGGCGGACGAACCACCCGTCGCCGAGACCGCCGGTCAGGACCTTCCCGCCGTCGTCCTCGATGCTGTCCACGTAGCCGCTGACCTTTGCGTAGTGCTCGGCGCTCGCGAGCGGACCGAACTCCGTCGCCGGGTCGGTCGGGTCGCCGATCCGCATGGCCTCGGCCGCCTGGACGAAGCGGTGCAGGAACTCGTCGTAGACCTCGCGCTGGACGTAGAGGCGGCTGCCGGCGAGGCAGACCTGGCCCGCGTTGCGGAAGATCGCCTGAACCGCCCAGTCGACGGCGTTGTCGAGCTCAGCGTCGGCGAACACGATGTTGGCGCCCTTGCCGCCGAGCTCGAGGCTGACCGGGCACAGGCGTGCCGCGGCGATGCCACCGATGATCCGACCGGTGCCCGACTCGCCGGTGAAGGTGATGCGGTCGACGTCGACGTTCTCGGTGAGCTCGGCGCCCGCGGAGTCCGGCCCGAAGCCCTGGACCACGTTGAGCACGCCGGGCGGGAAGCCCGCCTCGAGAGCGAGGCGACCCAGGATCGCCGCGGACACGGGGGTGTCCTCGGCAGGCTTGAGCACGACGGTGTTGCCCCACGCGAGCGCGGGCGCGACCTTCCAGGTCTCGAGCATCAGCGGGAAGTTCCATGGTGCGATCGCCGAGACCACGCCCGCCGGACCGAACTTGCTGTAGGCGTGGTGGCCGCTGTCCATGGGGTAGTGCTCACCTGCCGTCATCCGCGCGTGGTCGGCGAAGAAGCGGAAGTTCCACGCGGATCGCGCGACGTCGTGGCGCGCCTGGGCGATCGGCTTGCCCATGTCGTGGGTGTCGGCGAGGGCCAGCTCCTCGGCGTGCTCCTCCATGAGGTCCGCCAGCCGGTGCAGGACCTGCTGGCGCTTCTCGTAGCCCATCCGCGGCCACGGTCCCTCGTCGAAGGCGCGGCGCGCGGCCGCCACGGCGAGCGCCGCGTCGGCCCGCCCGCCGAGGGCGACCTGCGCCCAGGGCTCGCGCGTGTAGGGATCGATGCTGTCCATCCGGGCGCCGTCGACCGACTCGACCTCGCGGCCGTCGATGATGTGGCCGTAGAACTCCATGCCGGTCAGCTCTCCCCACGTCGTTCGGCGAGCGTCACGTCGCCCGCGCTCCAGTGCGTCGTCGGGACCTCTCGGAGGACGACGCGCACGCTCTCGACCGGCGCCCCGATGGCTCGGACGGCCGCCTGCGTCAGCTCGTGCTGCAGTGCCCTCAGCTGTTCGGGGGTGCGACCCTCCGCCAGCGTCACGTCGATGAACGGCATGGTCAGCCTCCCGCGACGGTGACGGAACCGAGGTTCGTGAAGTGGGCGGCGACCTTGGCGCCCGGGTGCACGTGCACGGCGTCGGTCATGCCGCCGGTGAGGACGATCCAGCCGGCCTCGAGCCGCAGCCCTCGGCGTCCGAGGTCGTTGGCCGCGAGGGCGAGCGCCTCCGCAGGGTGCCCCTGCACGGCCGCGCCGGTCGCCGAGTCGACGATCGCGCCGTCGACCTCGAGCAGCACCGCCTCCATCGCGAGGTCCAGCCCGTCGGGCGAGACGCCCACGGAGCCGAGGACGAACCGGGCGGAGGAGGCGTTGTCGGCCACCACGTCCGTGAGCGTGAAGCGGAAGTCGCGGTAGCGGCTGTCGATGATCTCGAGCCCGCAGTAGACCCGGTCGACGGCCTCCATGGCGGTCGCGGCGGTGACGCCGGGACCGGCCAGCGGGCGGCCGAGCACGAACGCGATCTCCGGCTCCGCCCGCGGGTGGATCAGTTCGGACTGCGGTACCGGCACGCCGGTCGGCAGCACCATCGCGTCGGTCAGCCAGCCGGTGAGCGGCGAGGACACGTTCATCCGCTGCTGCTTCGCGATCGACGTGAGACCGAGCTTGACGCCGATGACGCGCTCGCCGGCCGCGAGCTTCCGGCGTAGCACCTCGTCCTGCACGGCGTAGGCCGTGGCCAGGTCGAGGTCGGTCCACTCGTCGGTGATCGGCTCGAGGTCGACCCGGTCGTTCTCAGCACCGAGCAGCACCGTCGCAGCGCGGTCGACGTCCCATCCGGCGGTCATCAGCGGGTCCCGAGGGCGGCGAGGTCGCCGAGGTCGCGCTCTTCGGCGAGCTGCATCGCGATGTCGATGATCATGTCTTCCTGTCCGCCGACATAGCCGGCCTCACCGACCCGTTGCAGGATCTCGTGGGCGGGTACGCCGTAGCGCTCGGCGGCACGCTCCGCGTGCAGCAGGAACGAGGAGTAGACGCCGGCGTAGCCCTGCACGATCGACGACCGGTCCATGTGCGGGATGCGGGACACCATCGGCCGCACGATCTCCTCGGCCGCGGCCAGCGCGGAGGAGACGTCCACGCCGGTGGGCACGCCGAGGCGCTCGAACGTCGCTGCCAGCACCTCGGTGGGGGAGTTGCCGGCGCCCGCGCCGAGCGCGAGCAGTGCGCCGTCGACCTGACGAGCCCCGGCCTGGTAGGCCAGCACCGAGTTGGCGACACCCATGGAGAGGTTCTGGTGGCCGTGGAAGCCGACCTGCGCCTCGCGGCCGATCTCGTCGAGCACCTTCTGCACCCGCTCCTGCGCGTCGCCGAGCACGAGCGCGCCGGCCGAGTCGACGACGTAGACGCACTCGGCGCCGGCGTCGACCATGATGCGCGCCTGCTCGGCGAGCTTCTCCGGCGTCGCGCGGTGGGACAGCATGAGGAAGCCCACGGTCTCCATGCCGAGCTCGCGAGCCGCCTTGAAGTGCTGACGGGAGACGTCAGCCTCGGTGCAGTGCGTCGCGATGCGCGCGACCGACGCGCCGGCGTCGTGCGCCTGGCGCAGGTCCTTGACCGTGCCGAGGCCCGGCAGCATGAGGACCGCGATCTTCGCGCGGGTCGCCTCGTCGACCGCCGCGGCGACGAGCTTGATGTCGTCGACGGCGCTGAAGCCGTAGTTGAAGCTCGACCCGCCGAGCCCGTCGCCGTGGGTCACCTCGATCACCTCGACCCCGGCGCCGTCGAGGGCGTGCACGACGAGGCGGACCTGCTCCTCGGTGAAGCGGTGCGCCATCGCGTGGCTGCCGTCGCGCAGCGTGGAGTCGGTGATGCGGATCCTCGGCTTCTCGGTCGCGGCGACGACGGTCTCGGGTGCGGTGCTCATGCGCTGACTCCAGTCTTCGCGGCGGCCATCAGGTCGCCCACCCGGGCGGCCGCGGCGGTGATGATGTCGAGGTTGCCGGCGTAGGTCGGGAGGTAGTCGCCGTTGCCGAGGACCTCGAGGAACACGGCCACGCGGGCGTGCCCGTTCCAGATCTCGCGCGGGTCGTCGAACTGCGGATCGGCACGCAGCGTGTAGCCGGGGACGTACTCCTGGACCCGGGTCACCATCTCGTGGATCGAGGCCGCGATCGCGTCGCGGTCGCACTCGGCCGGGATCGAGCAGAACACCGTGTCGCGCATGATCATCGGTGGCTCGACCGGGTTGAGGATGATGATCGCCTTGCCGCGGGTCGCTCCGCCGACGACCTCGATGGCGCGCGACGTCGTCTCGGTGAACTCGTCGATGTTCGCGCGCGTCCCCGGTCCGGCCGACCTTGAAGCGATGGAGGCGACGATCTCGGCGTACTCCACCGGCACGACGCTGCTGACCGCGGCGACGATCGGGATGGTGGCCTGGCCGCCGCAGGTGATCATGTTGACGTTGGGCGCCGAGATGTTGACGTCGAGGTTCACCGGCGGGCACACGAACGGACCGATGGCCGCGGGAGTGAGGTCGATCGCCTGGATCCCCGCCTCATCGAACCGGGGGGCGTTCGCCTTGTGCGCGTACGCGCTGGTCGCCTCGAAGACGAGGTCCGGGAGCTCGTCCTGGGCGAGCAGCCAGTCGACGCCCTCGTGCGAGGTCTCCACGCCCTTGGCCCGCGCCCGGGCGAGCCCGTCCGAGGTCGGGTCCACGCCGATCATCCAGCGTACGTCGACGTTCTGGCTGCGCTGGAGCTTGGCCAGCAGGTCGGTCCCGATGTTGCCGGGGCCGACGATGGCGGCGGTCGCCTTGCTCATGAGGCTCCTTCGGAGGTGGTGGGTCCGCTGAACCGGGCGGTGACCGACCCGATGCCGCCGAAGCGCGCGGTGATCGTGTCGCCCGCGGCGACGGCGAACGACGCCGTCTGAGAGCCCGGGAGGACGACGTGCCCGGGCTCGAGGGTGATGCCCAGCGGACCGACGGTGTTGGCCAGCCACACCAGCGAGCTGAGCGGCGAGCCGAGGACGGCCCCGCCCGCACCGGTGGCGATCACCTCGCCGTTGCGCTGCAGGATGCAGCCGCTGAGCCGGAGATCGAGGTCGCCGACGCCCACCGGGGTGCTGCCCAGGACGATGCCGCCCGAGGACGCGTTGTCGGCGATCGTGTCGAGGATGCCGATCTTCCAGTCCCGGATGCGGCTGTCGATGATCTCGATCGCGGGCAGGACGAAGTCGACGGCGGCGATCGCCTCGTGGACGGTCACGCCGGGTCCGGCGAGCGGACGCTTGAGCACGAACGCGACCTCGGGCTCCACCTTGGGCTGCAGGTAGCGCGAGACGTCGATCGGGAGGTGCTCGAGGAAGATCATGTCGTCGGTGATGTGGCCGTAGTCCGGCTGGTTCACGCCGAGCTGGCGCTGCATCGCCATGGACGTGAGGCCCACCTTGTGCCCGATCACGGTGCGCCCCGCCGCGAGGCGCTCGCGGATCTGGAGCAGCTGGATCTCGTAGGCGTCCTCGAGCGTCATGTCCGTGAACCGGGTGCTGAGCCGATCGACGGGTACAAGCTGCTCGTAGGCGTCGTACAGCTCTCGGGCCGTGCTCTCGCGGGTCGCGCCGTCCACGCTGGCCTCCCTAGCCTTGGACTCGAACGCTAGGGGGGTGGGCTGCCGCGACGACGGGTGCGTTCCTGTCTTCGGAACGCAGCAAGGCGAGTGTGCCCGCGTGGGTCGCTAGTCGGCCAGCTGCGCGGCGGACATCATCATGCTCGTCGACAGCCGCTTGGCGGCCATCGTGACGAGCCGGACCTGGCGGTCCTGGTGCTGCCCGAGGTCCATCACGGACCCGGTGATGGAGATCGCTGCCAGCGCCACGCCGTGGTTGTCGAGCACCGGCGCGGCGACAGATGCCAGCCTCGTCATCACTTCCTCGCTGGCGGTGGCGTAGCCCTGCTTGCGCACCTTGGCCAGCTCGGCCCGGAACTGCGCCTCGTTGCTGATGGTGTGGGCGGTGAAGACAGGGAAGCCGGCCTTGATGCGCGCCTGCGCGGCCTCCGGGTCGTAGGCGCAGATGGCCTTCCCGGACGATGTCGCGTGCAGCGGCCACTTGCGGCGGAACTCCTCCATCGCCTGCAGCCCGCGCAGCGTCGGCAGCCGCTCGAGGAAGAGCGTGTCGGCCCCTTGTGCGATGGACAGGTGGACGGTCCAGCCGCTCAGCTCGCGGAGCTCCTCCAGCAGCAGCACGGAGTGCCGGCGGAGCTCGACCCGGGCCAGGGCGAGGCTGCCGAGCTCGAAGAGGTGGAGGCCGAGCCGGTACTTCCCGTTGCGCGGGTTCTGCTCGATCAGCTTGCGCGACGCGAGCGTGGTGAGGAGCCGGTGGGCCGTGCTCTTGGCGACGCCGAGGCGGCGGGCGACCTCGGACACGCCGAGCTCCTCCTCCTCGACGAAGCAGTCGAGGAGGTCGAGCGCGGACGCGACGGACTTCAGCCCGCCCTCGACGTCGTTGTCGGCCATGCGGTCACCGTACCCACGCGTCACGCCGCGAGGGCGGCGGATCTCGATCCGCCGCCCTCGCCGTCCGCCTCTGTCTCTCTGCGACCTCAGGTCGCGACGGTGAGGAAGCGCTCGTTGAGCTCGCGCTGGTGGTAGAAGATCGCCTTGCCGAGCTGGTCGGGGGTCCAGGTCACGACGGGGCGGTCGCGGAAGCAGCGGTAGCCGCCCGAGAACGTCTCGTTGCGGTTGCCCGCCGGGTCGAAGAAGTAGATCGTCGTGCCGCGGGTGATCCCGTGGCGGGTGGGCCCGATGTCGATGGGAGTGTCGTCCATCGCGAAGATGTCGGCCGCGTGGAGGATGTCGTTCCAGCCGCGCATCTCGAAGGCGAAGTGGTGGATCTTGTTCTCCGGCGCCTCGAGCAGTGCGATGTCGTGGTTCGACTCGCCGATCGTGAGCCAGGTCGCGATCGTGTGAGCGTCGTCGTCGAGTGACGTACGAACCCGCTCGGTCGCCCACATGCCGGTGCAGTCCATGAAGAACTTCTCGATCTCGGCGACGTCCTGCACCCAGAGGAGAGCGTGGTCGAGGCGCGGGGCGCCGATGCCGACCATGTGGCGCGGGAAGGCGTCGGGGTTGTGCGTGCCGACCTCGAGGCCCCAGGCGGTCATCGAGCTGTAGAACTCGATCTCGTGGGTGCTCGGGAGCGTCACGCGGATGCCGTCGCCGACCTCGGGGTTCTCCCCGGCGGTCATGCGGGCGACGGGGTAGCCCATGGCCACCGCCTTGCGCTCGATGTCCGCGACGTCCTCGGGCGTCTCGCACTTGAACCCGCACTTGACGTAGCCGACGCCGCCTTCCTCGATGACGACGGAGTGGTGGTCCCACTCGTCCCAGCCCTTGTAGTAGACCCTCCCGTCCTGCTCGAGGGTCTGATACAGCCCCACCGTGTTGGCGTAGTGCTGCTTGGCTTCGGCCAGGTCAGTGACGCGCACGTGCATGTAGCCCATTCGCATGACAGCCATTGCGGTACGTCCTTCCGTCCAACTGGTGGGGTGGTGGTTCAGCCCGTCCGCGTCGCCGCGTAGAGGGCCATGAGGCTGGCAACGCGGCGCAGGTTCTCCTCGCGCAGCGCGATCGTGATGTCGGTCTCCGGCACGGCCCGACAGGTCAGGCACGTGCCGGTCGCTTGCTCCTCCGCGCTGAGGACAGTCTCAGCGACCGGGCGGTTGTAGGCGACGGTTCCTTCGAGCAGGTCGACCTTGCAGATGGCACAGCCGCCGCGACGGCAGCCGATGCGGTAGGCGTAACCGTGGCGGAACAAGCCCTCGAGGATCGTCTCGTCCTCCCGCAGGTCGACCGAGATGCCCTGCGGCGCCACGGTGAGCTTCGGCATGCGCGTCCTCCAGCACGGTCGCGACGGCGGCTTCGGGTCGACGTCGAGACGCACCGTAGACCGCTGTCCCGCAACGATTTCCGGTCGTTCCTCTCCTCGGAACGGGCGTGGCGGAGTTAGGGGACCCTGAGTGCCGACGACACCCGGACGACTTCCGGGGACACGTTCCGTCTACAAGAACGAGCGTGAGGCGCGGGTCACGGGTGGGTCTACACATGCGCAACCGGCACCCGCCGGCCGTCGTCGAAGGAGATGCGGCCATGACTCCGTTCATGCTGCGAGTTGCCGACGCACTCGGGTCCGACTACGCGGACGACGTCGACCTTCCGGTCCCGGAGACGCGTCCGTCGAAGTACCGGCCCGTGGGCAAGGGCAACGACATCCACGTCGCCTACCGCGGCCTGACCGAGCAGCTCGTGTGCGAGGCCAACGCCATGCTCTCGGCCGAGGACGACCACATGACTCTCGTCGACGAGATCGTCGGGAACGAGATGCTCTACTCCGTCTACTACCGCGGCCGTGCCGCCGTGGTCTCGACGGTCTTCGGCGAGGGCACGGCGTACGGCCGCGTCGTCGCCGACGGTCTCGACAACTCCGAGCCGCGCGAGCTGGCGGGCCCGGAGTCGGTCGAGGACCTGCTCCTGCTCCTGCTCATGGAGTCGGACACCCCGCGCCACCCCTCGCACTGACACGAACACCGCGCTCAGGAGGCAAGCATGCAGTTCGAACTGCGGACGCAGGTCATCGAACCCAAGCGCAAGACCTTCACCAACCTGGTGGAGCGGTTCGGCGACCGTCCCGCGTCGCGCTATGAAGAAGGCTCGATCGACATCCAGGCCGTGGAGAACTTCCACTACCGCCCGCTGTTCTCCTCGGACAAGGAGCACTACGACGAGAACTGGACGGCGTTCAAGCTGACCGACCCGTACTCCTTCACCGATCCGCGTCAGCTCTACTACGCGCCCTACGTGCAGTCGCGAGCGGCGATGAACGACGCGTTCGTGAAGACCGTCGAGTACGTCGAGTCCCGCGACCTGCTCCAGAAGCTGCCCGAGGGCTGGTCCTCCCTCGTCGGGGACGTCCTGCTGCCGCTGCGCCACTGGGAGGCCGGCGCCGAGCTGGTCAGCATCGAGGGCTCCCGCTGGGCCTGGGGAACCACGATCGACCAGTGCTGCACGTACGCGGCGTTCGACCGCATCGGTCACGCGCAGAACCTCTCGCGCATCGGCATCGTCTACGCCGAGGGCCACGACCACGCGCTCGCGACCGCCAAGGAGCGGTGGCTCGGCGACCCGGCGCTGCAGGGCCTCCGTCGACTCGTCGAGGAGCTCCTCGCCGGCGACGACTGGGCCAAGAAGCTGCTCGCCGTCGACCTGGCCGACCGTCTGCTCTACCCGCTGATGTACACCCACCTCGACGAGGTGGCCCTCAGCGGCGGCGCCGGCGCCTACAGCCTGTTCGCGCAGCACTTCGCGTCGTGGTTCGCTGACCAGCGTCGCTGGCTCGACCACCTCGTGAAGACCTGGCTGGCCGACCCGACGCACGCCGACTCGAACCGGGCGGCCCTCGACGACGTGCTCGCACAGCGCTGGGCGCAGATCGCGGAGGCCGTCACGGACGTCGCCGCCGCGGTCGACGCGCGGGTCGCCGCGGGAGCGGTCGCCAACGTCGAGCTCACCACCGCAACCGTCGCGACCGACCTCGGCGCGCTCGGTCTCACCGTCCCCGGAGGCAAGTGATGTCCGTGTCCGCAGAGCCGCGTCCCGTCGGCGTCGACCTCCAGGAGAACGAGGAGAACCGCGCCCTCGTCGAAGCCATCGAGGCCGACAACGAGGACCTCAACATCCGGCACATGCCCGGCATGATCCGGCTGACCAAGACCGGCCAGCTGGTCATCAACCAGGCCAGCGTCGAGTCTCGCCTCGGCCGCCCGTGGGAGACCCACGAGTTCCAGCTGGCGATCATCTCGTACTTCGGCGAGTTCGTTGAGTGGGATGACGACCAGATCGTCATCGCCTGGAAGCACTGAGGAGAGCGAACCATGACCGTTTCCCCTGAGAAGCCGGCCCGCAAGCTCTCCATGAAGCAGCGGTACACCGCACTCACGCACGACCTCGACTGGACCCCCACCTACGTCACGGAGGAGGAGATCTTCCCCTTCACCACCTTCGAGGGGATCAAGGTCCACGACTGGTCGAAGTGGGAGGACCCGTTCCGCCTGACCGTCGAGGCCTACAACAAGTACCAGGCCGAGAAGGACCGCCGCCTCTACGCCGTCCTCGACGGATTCGCACAGAGCCAGGGCCAGCTCGGGCTCACCGAGGCGCGCTACATGAACGCCATGAAGATCTTCCTTCAGGGCATCCCGATCCACGAGTACGACGCGCACCGCAACTTCTCCTACCTGGCCCGCTACGCCAACGGCCCGGGTGCTCGTTTCGCGGCGCTCTGCCAGAGCATGGACGAGCTGCGCCACGCGCAGACCGAGATCCACACGCTGTCGCACTACAACAAGTACTTCGACGGCATGCACGACTGGCACAAGTGGAGCGACCGGGTCTGGTACCTCTCGGTCCCGAAGTCCTTCTTCGAGGACGCCATGACGGCCGGCCCGTTCGAGTGGCTCATCGCGATCGGGTTCTCGTTCGAGTACCTGCTCACGAACCTGCTCTTCGTGCCGTTCATGTCGGGCGCCGCGTTCAACGGCGACCTGCCGACCATGACCTTCGGCTTCTCGGCGCAGTCCGACGAGTCGCGCCACATGACCCTGGGTCTCGAGGCGATCAAGTTCATGCTCGAGCAGGACGAGGACAACCTGCCGATCGTCCAGGACTGGCTCGACAAGTGGTTCTGGCGCGGATACCGGCTCATCGCCCTGGTCGCAGGGATGATGGACTACATGCTCCCCAAGCGGGTGATGAGCTGGAAGGAGGCCTTCGAGCTCTACTTCGAGGAGCAGATGCTCAACGGTCTGTTCAAGGACCTCGAGTACTACGGGATCAAGCCGCCGCGTCACGTCCAGTGGGCGATCGACGAGAAGGAGATCCTGTCGCACCAGGTCTACTGGGTCCTCTACCAGTACAGCCACGCCGCCGCGTTCACCACGACGATCCCCGACGAGGCGGACCAGGCCTGGCTGCAGGAGTCCTACCCCGAGACCTGGCCGGTCTTCAAGGCCGCCGTGTGGGACAAGGCCCAGCGGGTGCAGGACGCGGGCGGGCGCTACTTCAACCCGGGTCTGCCGCAGCTGTGCACCGTCTGTCAGATCCCCATGGGCTTCACCGAGCCGGGCGACCCGCTGACCCAGTGCCAACGGCAGTCGGTCTACGAGGGCGAGCGCTACGACTTCTGCTCCGACGGCTGCCAGTGGATCTTCGACCGGGAGCCCACGAAGTACCGCCAGTCGTGGCTGCCTGTGCACCAGATCTACCAGGGCAACTGCGGCGGGCCGACCCTGCCGGACGTCGCCGCCTGGTACGGCCTGCAGCCCGGCGACGGCGCGGAGTACCTCGGCTCGCCGGACCACCAGAACTGGCTCGCCTGGCACGGCCAGGCCCCGAAGGAGGACTGACCGATGGCCGTGCGCGCGAACTACGACTACGACTGGCCGTCCCGCTCGGCCGCCGAGCTCTACGGCGACGACCAGCTCGTGCACATCTGGTGGAAGGGCAACCCCTTCTTCGTCTCCGCCCAGACCTTCCGGTTCCCGAAGGCGATGCCCTTCGGCGAGCTGGTCGGGCTGTGCAAGGGGTTCTTCGCGGCCGACCCGGACTTCGTCCCGGACGCGATGGACACCGTGCAGTGGCGGATCGACAAGGTCGACGTGACCCCCGACATGTCCGCCTCGCTCGAGGCGAACGGCGTCGGTCACAAGAGCCTCGTCGAGTTCTCGATCTGACGCACCGCTCGTGAGCACGCTCGCGGCTCCCGGCAGGACGTCCCTGCCGGGAGCCGCGGCGCACGACCAGCCCCCGACCGACCGACCGCAGGAGCACCCATGACCACCGAGTACCAGGTCACCATCGAGCCGCTCGGTCGCGAGATCACCTGCCGCGAGGACCAGACCGTCCTCGACGCCTGCCTGCGCGCCGGGGTCTGGATCCCGCACTCCTGCACCCACGGCACCTGTGCCACCTGCAAGGCCGAGGTCCTCGACGGCGAGGTCGAGCACGGTGAGGCCTCGTCGTTCGCCCTCATGGACTTCGAGCGCGAGGAGGGCAAGTTCCTCCCGTGCGTCGCGCGGCCGCAGTCCGACCTCGTGTTCGAGGCCGACGTCGACATCGACGAGAGCATCCCCGTGCACCCGGTCGAGGACTACGTCGGCACCCTCGTGGAGCTCGCCGACGTCGCGCTGGGCACCCGGCGCCTCGCCCTCGAGCTCGATCGCGACCTGCGCTTCAACGCGGGCCAGTACATGTCGCTCGCGATCCCCGGCCATGACGGTGTGACGCGCACCTACTCGATGGCCAACCCGCCGGGGGAGCCTCGCCGCCTCGAGTTCCAGATCCGTCTCACCGCAGGCGGTCTCGCCACCGAGGGCTGGGTCTTCCAGAACCTCGCGGTCGGCGACCAGGTCGCTCTGTCCGGGCCCTACGGCCGGTTCGTCCTGCGCGAGGACCGCGGCGAGCCCGCGGTCATGATCGCCGGCGGCACCGGCCTGGCCCCGATCGCGTCGATGATCCAGCGCGCGCTGCTCGAGGGCGTCGACGGCGTAGGCCACCTCTACCTCTACCAGGGTGCGCGCACCCAGGAGTGGATGTACGACGTCGACCGATTCCGTGACCTGGCCGAGCGGTTCCCCGACCGCTTCACCTATCGGCCGTGCCTGTCGGAGGAGGTCGCCGAGGGCTTCGCGCACGGCCTGGTCACCGACGTGCTCAACGACGACCACGAGACCCTCAAGGGCCACGTCGGCTACGTCTGCGGCCCGCCGGCGATGGTCGAGGCCGCGCTGAAGACGCTCATGCTCAAGCGGCTCTTCCCGCGCGACATCTTCAAGGAGGAGTTCCTCGACGCCAGCGCGGGCGCCACGGCCGTGCGGTCGCCGCTGATCAAGCGCTGAGCTGATCGAGCGCGGAGCCGTTCCCTCCGACGGAACCCCGTCGGGCGTGCGACGCAGACATCGCGGAGGATGGGCGTGCTCCTGCTCTCCCATCACTGTGAGGTCGTCGTGCCCGACACCGCCAACGCCGACAGCGCCGGCGCCCTGCCCGTGACCGTGGTGCTGTCCCGCCGCCCGGCGCCGGGCCGGGAGCAGGACCTGCTGGAGTGGGCCGGTCGCATGGTCGAGGCCGCCGGTCGCTTCCCCGGCCACCTCGGCGCGGAGATCTTCCCGCCAGACGCACCGGACCACCCGGACCTCGTCGTGGCCTTCTCGTTCGCGAACGCCGCGGCCCTGAGCGACTGGGAGCACAGCGACGCGCGCCGCGCTCAGCTCGACGCCGCGAGGGACCTCGTCGTCGGTGAGGCCCGGGCGCACAGCGTGAGCGGGTTCGAGGGGATCTTCTCCTACGCGCCGGGGCAGGCCGTCGTGCCGCCGCCGCGCTGGAAGACGGCCATCGTCATCGGGCTCGCCATCTACCCGATGTCGTTGCTGCTCGGCTGGCTGCTCGCGCCGCACCTGTCGAGCTGGAACGTCGCCCTGCGGGTCCTCGTGACCACGCTGATCGTCGTGCCGTACATGTCGTGGCTCGGCGTGCCCTACCTCTCGCGCTGGCTGCGCGGCTGGCTCCAGCGCGGCTGAGCCGGGCAAGGTCCCCGCGAGCCGCCTTCGCGAGCACCGTCCGCGTACGGTGGAGGAGGCGGGCCGGTGGCGGATCCCATGCCGGCCCACCGAGCAGGGTCACGTCGCTCACCTCCGGACGCGGCCCCTCGCGGACCGAAGGGAGCGCGTCATGAAGGCAGCAGTGGGTGACCGCGTCGTGGTGGTGTCGTCCCAGGTCGGCGGAGTCGTGCGCGACGGCGTCGTCGTCGAGCTCAAGCACGAGGACGGCAGCCCGCCGTATGTCGTCGAGTGGTCGGACTCCGGGCACCGCGCGCTGTACTACCCGGGCACCGACGGACGGGTGCTGCACGACGAGCCGGAGGAGGCGGCCCCGGCCTCCGAGCCGGGCGTCCCCGAGGTGTCCACGCCTCACGTGGCCACGTGGACCGTCACGGTGCAGGTGTTCGAGCAGGGTGCGCACACGTCGGCCCGCGCCGTGCTGCACGCCGGAGCCGCGACCGACCTCGAGAGCCGCGGCCGGGCGACGCGCAACCCGCACGACCCGGACGTGCCCGAGATCGGTGACGAGGTGGCCGTGTCCCGCGCGCTGCACCAGCTCGCGGACTCGCTCATGTCGGCGGCGTACGCCGACATGAGGGCGGACGGCTCCTACGCCGGCGGCTGACCCGGGCAGCGGTCAGCTGTCGACGTCGAGCAGCAGCAGGTGCGCGGTCGTGCGCGTGGTGGCGACGTAGAGGTCGCGCGGACCCGATCCCTCGGTGTCGCCCACGGTCGCGGGGTTCACGATGACGACCGAGTCGAACTCGAGCCCCTTGGCGTTCGTGGGGGACAGGACGGCGACCCGGTTGTCGACGGCGCTGTCGCCCACCCCGACGTCGTCGGGCATCGCCGCCACGAGGACCTCACCGACGGCGCGCACCTCGCTGCTCGCGGCGATCACCGCGACGCGACCGCCGGCCGCGCGCGCGAGCTCGGCGGCCACGACGCGCGGCAGCTCGTCGAGCGTGCCGATGTGCCCGCCGCGCGGCTCGTCGCCGTCGCGCGCGGACACGACCGTGGCGGCGTCGATCCCGGCATCGAGCAGGCCCTGCGTCGCGAGCTCCATGACCGGCCTCGGCGTGCGGTAGTTGACCGTGAGCGTCTCCATGGTCCAACGGTCCGTGGCCAGGACGTCGAACACCGACCGCCACGACGTGGCGCCCGCCGGGTTGCCGGTCTGGTTGACGTCGCCGACGACCGTCATCGACAGCGACGGGCAGCGGCGCGCGACGACGCGCCACGCCATCGGCGAGAGCTCCTGCGCCTCGTCGACGACCGCGTGGCCGAAGACCCACGTGCGGTCGTTCTCGGCGTCGGCGACCGAGGCCCGCGAGCGCGGACCGGCGTATCTCTCGACGAGCATGTCGGCGGTGACCATGCCCGAGCCGCTCGCGGCGGCGACGTCGCGCGCGTAGGACATCTCCGCGGCGGTCTCGCGCTCGGCTCGGAGCGCCTCGAGCCGGGCCGGCTCGTCGTCGACGCCGAGCAGCTCAGCCGCCTCGTCGAGGATCGGTACGTCGCCGTACTCCCACGGGGCGTCGACCGGACGCAGCAGCAGCACGCGCTCCTCGGCCGACAGCCACGGGGCGGACCGGGCGAGTCGTCTCTCGTCGCTGAACAGGCGGCGTACCAGCCTCTCCGGGGTCCACGGCATCCAGCAGAGGTTGATCTCGCGGCGCACGTCGACGGAGTCGCGCAGGTCCTCCAGCAGGCCGTCGCGGTACTCCGTGAGATCGACCTTCGTCTTCTGCGCGAGCTGCGTCACCAGCTTGTTGAGCACGTCGAGGACGAACTCGCGGCGTGCCTCGTTGTGCGGCTTGCGGCTGCGTCGCGCGTGCGTGATCGCCGACTCGACGATCTTCGGCGTCAGCGTGATCGTGGTGCCGTCGATGACGAGCGGGATGCGCTGGTCGGGGATCCGGGTGATCCCGGCGACGGCGTTCTGCACCATGCGCGCCATCCGCAGGTCGCCCTTGAGGATCGCGACGCGACGGTCGGTGTCGGGGCCCGCGTCGACCCCGGGGTAGAGCTGCCCCTGCGTGACGAGGACAGCGCTGCTCTCGCCGAGCGAGGGGAGGACCTGCTCGATGTAGCGCAGGAACTGGCGGTTGGGCCCGACGACGAGCACGCCGGCCTGCGCGATCCGCTCGCGGTGCGTGTAGAGGAGGTAGGCCGCCCGGTGCAGGGCCACGACCGTCTTGCCGCAGCCGGGCGCTCCCTGGACGACGAGCACGCCGGCGAGAGGCGAGCGGATGATGCGGTCCTGCTCGCCCTGGATCGTCGCGACGATGTCGCGCATGCGACCCGTTCGGTGCGCACCCAGCGCGGCGAGGAGCGAGCCCTCGCCCTGCACCCCGCTGCCGGCGTGGGCGTCGACGTCGAGGACGTCGTCCTCGATGTGCGTGACCTCGCGGTCCGCGGTGGTCAGGTGCCGGCGGCGTGTGACACCGAGCCGGTGGGTGGCGGTCGCGCGGTAGAACGGCTCGGCCGCGGGGGAGCGCCAGTCGTAGAGGACCTGCTCCTGGTCGTCGTCGGACAGCCCGATGCGCCCGATGTAGCGGGGAGCGTCCGCGGCGAGGTCCATCCGGCCGAAGACGAGCCGGTCCTCGGCGGCGCGCAGCGCCGCGATGCGCTCGGCGTACATCGCGTCGAAGGCGTCTCGCTCGGTGAGGGCGCCGGGGGTGCCCGCCGTGGGCCCGCGGCGGGTGCGGTCGAGGCTGGTGATCGCGCGTGCGAGTCCGGCGTCGAGGTAGGAGTAGCGCAGGTCGACCGCGGCCTGCTCGGCGGCCAGCTCGGCGGCGGCCCGATCCGAGGCGACGGGGTCGTCGGCGGCCGACGGCGTGGTGCTGCCGTCCGTGGTGCCGGGGGTGCCGTCGGTGCTCAGGGCTCGTCCTCTCCGCCTCGGTGCGGGTGACCATCCTGCCCCGACGACCCCGGCGCGGCGACCTCGCCCCGTCGCCCACAAGTACGCCGACCCCGCTGGGCGTCCACAGCGCCGGTCGCGCTCGACCGCCACGGGTCGGCGCCGACCGGGAGGGTCGGCCTCGCCGGACCGGGTCCGACCGGTCCCCGACCCCCGCGGGAGCACGCGATGCAGTCCACCGTCACCCTCGTCGGCAACGTCGTCACCGACGTCACGCTCCGCCAGACCTCGGCCGGACCGGTCGCGGGGTTCCGACTGGCCGCCACGAACGGCTACACCGACCGGCGTACCTCCCAGTGGGTCGAGCGCACGACCTACCTCAACGTCTCGGCCTGGCGGTCGCTGGGGGAGCACGTCGCCGGCTCGGTGCACAAGGGGCAGCCGGTGGTGGTCGTCGGTCGGATGCGGCAGCGCGAGTACGAGAAGGACGGGCACACGGTGCAGGTGGTCGAGGTCGACGCCGATCTCGTGGGTCACGACCTCACCCGGGGCACCGCCTCCTTCGTCCGGGCCCGGCGCGGTCCGCAGACCGCGGACCTCGCCCGCGAGGCCGTCGTCGCCACCGAGCTCTCGGGGGACGGCGACACCCGCTCGACCTACGTCACCGACGGCAGCGGCTGGGCCGTGCCGGGCCTCGCCGCGGTCGCGGGACCGCCCGCGGCCGACCCGGCCGCCTGAGCCCGTCCTCCCGGCCGCCGCCGATTCGGGCGGGCGAGCCCCACCCCGTAGGCTCTCCGGCTATGGCGGAGTTCATCTACACCCTGCGCAAGGCACGTAAGGCCCACGGCGACAAGGTCGTCCTCGACGACGTGACGCTGTCCTTCCTGCCCGGCGCCAAGATCGGCGTGGTCGGCCCCAACGGCGCCGGCAAGTCCTCGCTCCTCAAGATCATGGCCGGCATCGACCACGCCTCGAACGGCGACGCGTTCCTGTCCCCGGGCTACACCGTGGGCATGCTCGCGCAGGAGCCCGGGCTCGACGAGACCAAGGACGTCTGGGACAACGTCATGGAGGGCGTCGCGCCCACCAAGGCGAAGGTCGACCGGTTCAACGAGATCTCCGCCGAGCTCGCGGACCCCGACGCCGACTACGACAAGCTCCTCTCCGAGATGGGCACGCTCCAGGAGGAGATCGACCACCTGAACGCCTGGGACCTCGACTCCCAGCTGGAGCAGGCGATGGACGCGCTGCGCTGCCCGCCGCCGGACGCCGACGTGTCGGTCCTGTCCGGCGGTGAGAAGCGCCGTGTCGCACTGTGCAAGCTGCTGCTCCAGCAGCCCGACCTGCTGCTGCTCGACGAGCCCACCAACCACCTCGACGCGGAGAGCGTGCTCTGGCTCGAGCAGCACCTCGAGAAGTACCCCGGCACTGTCATCGCCATCACCCACGACCGCTACTTCCTCGACAACGTCGCCGAGTGGATCCTCGAGCTCGACCGCGGCCGCGCCTTCCCCTACGAGGGCAACTACTCGAC
>JADGOZ010000091.1 GCA_017882705.1 Candidatus Nanopelagicales bacterium
GTTCGCAGCCCCTCGACGGTGCCCTCGAACACCACCTCACCGCCCTCGGTACCCGCGCGCGGTCCGAGGTCGACGACGTGGTCGGCGATCGCGATCACCTCCGGCTTGTGCTCCACGACCAGCACGGTGTTGCCCTTGTCCCGCAGCTGCAGCAGCAGGTCGTTCATCCGCTGGATGTCGTGCGGGTGCAGGCCGATCGTGGGCTCGTCGAAGACGTAGGTGACGTCGGTGAGCGAGGAGCCGAGGTGGCGGATCATCTTGGTGCGCTGGGCTTCACCGCCCGACAGCGTGCTGGCCGGCCGGTCGAGCGAGAGATAGCCGAGCCCGATGTCGACGAACGAGTCGAGGGCGTGTGACAGCGATCCCAGCAGCGGCCCCACCGACGGGTCGTCCAGGCCACGCACCCACGCCGCGAGGTCGCTGATCTGCATCGCGCAGGCGTCGGCGATCGAGATGCCATCGATCTTCGACGACCGCGCCGCCGCGGTGAGCCTCGTGCCCTCGCAGTCGGGGCAGACGGTGAACGTCACGACGCGCTCCACGAAGGCGCGGATGTGCGGCTGCAGCGTGTCGATGTCCTTGGAGAGCATCGACTTCTGGAGCTTCGGGATGAGGCCCTCATAGGTCAGGTTGATGCCGTCGACCTTGATCTTCGTCGGCTCCTTGTAGAGGAGGTCGGCGAGCTCCTTCTTCGTGAACGTGGCGATGGGCTTGTCGGGGTCGAAGAACCCGCAGCCGCCGAAGATCCGGCCGTACCAGCCGTCCATGCTGTAGCCGGGGATCGTCAGCGCGCCCTCGTTGAGCGACAGGCTCGCGTCGTAGAGCTCGGTCAGGTCGAAGTCCGTGACCGACCCTCGACCTTCGCAGCGCGGACACATGCCTCCGGTGATGCTGAAGGCTCGGCGCTCCTTCACGGTGCGGCCGCCGCGCTCGGTCGTGACGGCACCTGCACCGCTGACGGAGGCGACGTTGAAGGAGAACGCCTGCGGTGAGCCGACGTGCGGCTTCCCGAGCCGGCTGAACAGGATGCGCAGCATCGCGTTCGCGTCCGTCGCGGTGCCGACGGTGGAACGGGCGTTGGCACCCATCCGCTCCTGGTCGACGATGATCGCCGTCGTGAGACCGTTCAGCACGTCGACGTCGGGCCGCGTCAAGGTCGGCATGAAGCCCTGGAGGAATGCGCTGTAGGTCTCGTTGATCAGGCGCTGCGACTCCGCAGCGATCGTGCCGAAGACCAGCGAGCTCTTCCCCGAGCCGGAGACGCCGGTGAACACCGTCAGCCGACGCTTGGGGATCTCGAGGCTGACGTCCTTGAGGTTGTTCACCCGCGCGCCGTGCACGCTGATCACGTCGTGGCTGTCCGCGAGGTGCGTCGCGGACGCCGACGGCTTCCCGGCCGTGGTCGCCATCGGCTTCGTGGCCTTGCTCATCGAGCCTCCATCCGTCGCTCGCACCGTACCTTCCGGATCACCGGCGAGGGTCGGACGGCGATCAGCCCTGCGCGATGCGCACGAGGTTGCCCGACGGGTCCCGGAACGCGCAGTCGCGCGCGCCCCAGGGCTGAGCCGCGGGTTCCTGGAGCACCTCGGCTCCTGACGCGCGGACCCTCTCGAACGTCGCGTCGAGGTCGTCGGACCGGAAGATCGCTGCCTGCAACGAGCCCTGCGTGACGAGCGCCAGGAGCGCGTCGCCCTCGACCGGCGAGCGGCCGCCGTGCGGCTGGAACAGGACGACGTCGAGGTCCTGTCCCGCGGCGCCGACGGTGACCCAGCGGAACCCACCGGCCGCGACGTCGTTGCGGACCTCGAGGCCGAGCGCGTCGCGGTAGAAGCCGAGCGCGGCGTCGGGGTCGTGGACGGGGATGAACATGGTGGAGACGGTGACTGCCATGCGGCGACCCTAGATAGGGCTTCGGCGCAGGCGCTTCTCCGATCCTGCTCGCCTGGACAGGGTCAGGCGCACACCGGTCGACGCCGCGGCCGGGTGGCGACCTTGCTCACGCAGGACGGCAGCGACTCGTTGACGCTGTGGTCACGCGCGCGGTAGTGCGACGGCGTCTCGCCGACGATCTCGGTGAAGCGCGAGCTGAACGACCCGAGCGACGTGCACCCGACGGCGAAGCACGTGTCGGTGACCGACATGCCCTGGCGAAGCAGTGCCTGCGCTCGCTCGATGCGACGGGTCATGAGGTAGGAGTACGGCGTCTCGCCGTAGGCCGCGCGGAACTTGCGGGAGAAGTGCGCCGGAGACATCAGGGCGACGCGCGCCATCGCGGGGACGTCGAGGGGCTCCGCGTAGGCGCGGTCCATGTGGTCGCGCGCCCGGCGCAGGTGCGCGAGGTCGGCGATCTCCTCCGGCGTCATGCCGTCGACGGTACGCGACGCTGCACCGCCGCGGCCACGACCAAGGCCCGCATCCGGTACGTGACGATCGGCGGCAAGCACCGGACGTACCGACCAGGTTCGGGCATCCTCAGTGCATGGGGGAACCGGCGTGACCTCGTCCGCGGGCCGGTGGGGACTGGCATGCGTCCTCGTCCTGGCCGTCGTACCGCTGAGCGCGTGCCGTCCGCTGACGTCCTGTCGGGGGCTGGAGTACGACATCGCGTCGGGGGCGACCGGTGCGGCCGACGAACGGGCTGCGCTCGACGCCTTCCTCGCCAGCTGCGACTCGCACGACTTCCCCACCGAAGGCTCCGTCGATTCGGACAGGGAGCTGAACGCGACGTCGTGACGGGATCCGCCGCCGCTCCTGAAGCCGGGCAGTGGTGAGATGGGGCCTCCCCGGCCCGATCGAACGGAGCTCGTCATGGTGCAGCGCGTGGACCCCACCGGCACTCCGGAGGACCTCGCCGCGATCGGCTACGACGGGCTCACGTGGGACCGGCCGTGGAACCTGCCGCGCGGGCAGATCACCACGCTGGAGCGGATGCCGTCGGCGTGGCTCGAAACCGGCGGACCCGCGGTCGAGATCCCGCGCGGCGAGCAGATCGACCTCGAGCGGGGCAGCTGGACCGACCCGCTCACCGGCCGCGCCTCCACCGCCGAGACGCTGCTCGAGCGGCGCCTCTGCAGCGATGGCCTCCTCGTCGTGCACCACGGCCGGATCGTGCACGAGTCCTACCGCGACGGGCTGCGCGACGACGACCACCACGTCGTGCACTCCTGCTCGAAGACCCTCACCACGATGATGATCGGCTGGGCGGTCGAGGAGGGCCGGCTCGCCACCGAGCAGCCGATGCAGGAGCTGGTCACCGAGCTCGCGCCGATCCGCGGGTGGGACGGCGTCACGCTGCAGCACGTGCTCGACATGGCAGCCGGCCTCGACACCGAGGAGCACTACGAGAACGCCGGCTCGATGTACTGGCGCTACGCCGACGCCGTGGGCTACTTCACCGTGCCGGCGGACCGCCAGATCGGTGCGCTCGAGTTCGTCCGCCGCGAGCTCGTGACGCGGCTCGACGGGCCCGGCTCCCGCTTCAACTACGCGTCCTACCTGACGAACCTCCTCCCCGTCGTCCTCGAACGGGAGTACGGCGTCCCCGCCGTCGACCTCTACGAGCAGCGGCTCTACGCCCGCGTCGGCGCCGAGCACCGCGCACTCGTCAACCTCGATGCCACCGGCTCGCCGATCACTGAGGGACAGGTCAACCTCACGCTGCGGGACTTCGCGCGCTGGGCCTTCCCGATGATCAACGGCGGCAAGGGTTTCGGCGGTCATCAGGTGGTCCCCGACAGCTGGGTGCGCGAGACCTACAGCGGCGACCCGGGCCGCAATGCGGCGTTCGCCCGCGGCGAGCACGGCGCTGAGATGCCGGGTGCGGAGTACCACAACCAGGCCTGGGTGCTCGAGCCCGAGCGGGTGGTCGCGATGCTCGGCATCCACGGGCAGTTCGCCTACCTCGACCGCGCGAACGACCTCATGGTGGTCGGGCTCTCGTCGTTCCCCGACCAGGCCGACGCGCTGCTCACCGTCACGCTGCAGCAGCTCTGGACGCAGGTCACCCGGCTCACCGCCTGACGGCGGGCACCGGTCCGGCCCCGATATCCGGGACGTCGCGCACGCCCCGTCGTACCCCCGTCGCGTTCTCGTCCCAGGTCCGGCCCAGGTCCGGCCCAGACCGCGTTGCGGTGGTCACCGCGGGTGCCCGGGCGACGTAGTGTCCCGACTTCGGCCAGCGTCCCTGGGAGGAACCATGGCTCCAAGCTCGAACCGGCAGCGTGTCGTCGCGGCCGCGGTAGCGATCGCCCTCGCGGCCGTCGGTGCGGCCGTCGTCGGCCCCGGCGCCGCATCCGCATCGTCCGCTCCCCTGTCTGCGACGGCTGTGGCCGCGACGCCGACGCTGGTCACGACCGCAGCGAGCGGGAAGATCAACCGGTCGAGCCGCGCGGCCGTCCTCGCGGCGTACCGCGACCGGGTCGTCGTGCCGACGCGGGTCGCGAACACGTGGAACGGCAGCACCTCGACGTGCGCCGCGGGCTCGGCCTCGACCGCCTACCGCGACGCGACGCTCACCACCGTCAACTGGGCCCGCGGCATGGCCGGCATCTCGGCCGTCCCCCGCCTGGACGCGACCTACTCCGCTCACGCTCAGCGGGCGGCGCTGATCATGCAGGCCAACGGCTCGCTGTCGCACAGCCCCCCGTCGTCCTGGCGCTGCTGGTCCGCAGCGGGGGCAGCCGGGGCCGGGCACTCGAACCTCGCGCTCGGCACGGCTGGGGCGAAGGCCGTGCTCGCCTACCTCGTCGACCCCGGCGCGGCGAACGTGGCCGCCGGTCACCGGCGCTGGCTGCTCTACCCGCGCCTCGCGGCCCTCGGGATCGGCAACACCGCGCGGGCGAGCGCCCTCTACGTCGCGGGCACGCCGCTGGCGGCGCCGCCCGCGGGGACCCCGGCCTACTACGGCTGGCCCACCGCGGGCTACTTCCCCCGCGCCGCCGAGCCGAACGGGCTGTGGTCGCTCTCGTCCTCGCACGGCGACTCCTTCGGCTCCGCCACCGTGCGCGTCGTCGGTCCGGGCGGCGCGGCGGTCCGGGTCACCCGCTACGCCCCGGCCGTCGGCTACGGCGACTCCGCCCTGGTCTGGCGGCTGGCCGCCCGCCCGAGCCACACCGTGCGCACCGACCAGTCGTGGCGCGTGACGGTCTCGGGGATCAGGACCCCGTCGGGACGGATCACGTCGTTCTCCTACACGGTGACCCTGGTGAGTTGACCCCGATAGGTTGACGTGGGTAAGTGAACGTGGGTACGTTACCCGCGTTCAGCACGGCCGCCCCGGCCGTCCCGTCCCTCGGGAGCCCCCGTGTCCGCAGCACCCGCCGGCGCCCGCGTCGCCGCACCCCATGGCTTCACCCGCCTCGGCGCCTTCACCGTCCGTCGCCGGCGGCCGATCCTCGTCATCGCCGTGCTGTTCGTCGTCGTCGCGGCGGTCGTCGGCGGCCGGGTCATCGGCCGGCTGTCCTCCGGCGGCTTCGACGACCCGGGCAGTGCCTCGGCGACGGCGGCCAGCGAGCTCGCCGACCGATTCGGCGCCGGACCGTCCGACCTCGTCCTCGTCGCCGGCAGCCCGACCGGTACGTCGGTGGACTCCCCCGAGGTCGCCGCGGCCGGTCGCGCGCTCGCGCAGCGCCTGGCCGCAGAGCCCGGCGTGCGCGACGTCGCGAGCTACTGGTCGGCGCCGAACCCTGCGCTGCGCAGCACCGACGGCTCGCTCGCCCTCGTCACCGCGCGCCTCGTCGCGAGCGGCGACGCCGCGCAGAAGCGAGCCGGCGAGATCGCGAAGGAGCTCGCCGGCAACAGCCCCGACGGCGTGCTCGTCGTGCACGTGTCGGGCGCCCCGGTGGTCTTCAGCGAGGTCGGCTCCACGATCGAGAAGGACCTGCAGCGCGCGGAGAGCATCGCCGTCCCGATCACGATGCTGCTCATGCTGCTCGTGTTCGGCGCCCTCGTGGCATCCGGCCTCCCGGCGGTCATCGGCGCCGTCGCGGTCCTCGGCTCGTTCCTCGCCCTGTTCCTCACCACGCAGGTCACGAGCGTCAGCATCTTCGCCATCAACCTGGTCACCGCCCTCGGCATCGGCCTGGGCATCGACTACGCGCTCTTCATCGTCACCCGCTTCCGCGAGGAGCTCGCCCGTGGTCGCGAGCCGCACGACGCCGTGACCCGCACGGTCGCCACCGCCGGGCGCACGGTCGTCTTCTCCGGCATCACCGTCGGCATCGCGCTCTCGGCGCTCCTGGTCTTCCCGCAGTTCTTCCTGCGCTCGTTCGCCTACGCCGGCATCGCGACGACGGCACTCGCCGTCCTCGCCGCGGTCGTCGTCCTCCCGGCGCTGCTCGCGGTGCTCGGCACGAAGGTCAACCGGTTCCGCGTGCTCCGCGGCTCGATGGAGGTCACCGACCACGGGTTCTGGTACCGGCTCTCGCAGTTCGTCATGGCCCGCCCGTGGCCGGTCCTCATCGGCGGTGTCGCGCTCCTCGTCGCGCTCGGCCTCCCGTTCTTCCGCGTCTCCTTCGGCCAGACCGACGACCGCGTGCTGCCCAGGTCGGCACAGGCCGCCGAGGCCGGCCAGCTGCTCCGCGACAGGTTCGACTCCCGTGAGTCCGACCCGCTCACGATCGTCGCACCGGCCAGCACCGCCGCCACCGGCGTCGTCTCGACCTACGCCGCTGCGCTCTCCGAGGTCGCCGACGTGACGCGAGTCGACGCGGTGAGCGGCTCGTGGGCCCGCGGGGTACAGGTCGCGCCGACGAGCCCCGCCAGCACGCGCTTCGTCGCGAAGGACGGCGACGGCTCCTGGCTGTCCGTCGTGATCGACGTCGAGCCCTACTCCAACGCCGGCAAGCAGGTCGTGTCCGACCTCCGCGCGGTGCCGTCGCCCCTGGGCACGACGTACGTCGGAGGCTCGGCGGCGGTGTTCGCGGACTCCCAGGACGCCATGGGGTCGCGACTGCCGTGGGCGATCGGGATCATCGCGGTCGCGACGTTCATCCTGCTGTTCCTGTTCACCGGCTCGGTCGTCCTGCCGCTCAAGGCGCTCGTGCTCAACACGCTGAGCCTCTCGGCGACGTTCGGCGCGATGGTCTGGGTGTTCCAGGAGGGTCACCTGTCGCAGTGGCTCGGCGACTTCACCGTCACCGGTGAGCTCGACACCTCGATGCCGATCCTGATGTTCTGCATCGCCTTCGGCCTCTCGATGGACTACGAGGTCTTCCTGCTCTCACGCATCAAGGAGGAGTACGACCGCTCGGGCGACAACACCGCCGCCGTGGCGAAGGGCCTCCAGCGGACCGGTCGTCTCGTGACCTCGGCCGCCGGCCTCATGGCGATCGTGTTCATCGCGTTCGCGACGAGCGGCGTCACCATCATCAAGATGCTCGGCGTCGGCGTCGCGCTGGCCGTCCTGGTCGACGCCACCGTCGTGCGCGGCCTGCTCGTCCCGGCCTTCATGCGGATCGCCGGCGACGCCAACTGGTGGGCTCCCGCACCGTTGCGCCGCCTGCACGACCGGATCGGCATCAGCGAGGCCGACGACGCCGAGTACAGCGCCGACCTCGACGGCCGTCGCGTCGATCCCGTGGTCGTAGGCTGACCCGCATGACCTCCGCTCCCGCTCGCCCTCGTCGCCGCGCCCGTCGCGGCGAGGGCGAGCGGCTGCGCGAGGAGATCCTGGTCGCCGCGCGCGAGTTGCTCGCCGAGACCAACGACGCCGACGCCGTCTCGGTCCGCGCCGTGGCCGATCGCGTCGGCGTGTCCACGCCGTCGATCTACCTGCACTACGCCGACAAGACGGCGCTGCTCGATGCGGTCTGCGAGGCGGTCTTCGCCGACCTCGACCAGGCGATGGAGGCCGCCGCCGCGACCACCGAGGACCCGTTCGACTCCCTCCGGCTGCGCGGGATCTGCTACGTGCGGTTCGCCCTGGAGAACCCCGAGCAGTACCGCCTCGCCATGATGCGGATGCCGGGGCACCAGGACTCCAGCCCGAACGCCTTCACCGCCGAGGACATCGTCGCGGGGCCGACCCACAAGCACCTGACCGAGGCGGTCCAGCGCTGCATCGACGTCGGGGTCTTCGCCCCCGGAACCGACCCGCTGCTCGTCACGACCGGGCTGTGGGCCGCAGCGCACGGCGCGGTGTCGCTCTGCCTCGCCAAGCCCGACCTGGTCGGCGACCAGGCACTGGCGCTCTGCGAGATGGTCATCGTCCACGCCGGCATGGGCGCGGCGCTGGCCAGCTACCTCGGCGACCACAGCCACGACGGCACGGGCGAGGAGCACGACCACGCCGGCATGAGCGAGCAGCTCGCGGCGCTGCTGCGCTCGCTCCCGCAGCTCTGACCCGGACGAGGCGTCCGGCGTCGGCCGGGGCGGGTCGCAAAGGTCAGGTTTCGCCCTGCTCCACGGAGTCGCGCGGTCCCGGGATCTCGCCGAGCAGCGAGCGCACCTCGGCGGCGCGGTAGCGGCGGTGGCCGCCCAGGGTGCGGATCGACGTGAGCTTGCCGGCCTTGGCCCAGCGCGTCACGGTCTTCGGGTCCACCCGGAAGAGCGCCGCGACCTCGGCAGGCGTCAGCAGCTCGTCGGCATCCGGAAGGCGACTCGCCATCTGTGTCCCCCCAAGTCGACGTCGTTCGGGTGGGCCGGCACGCAGCGGTGTCCGGTCTGTCCCTTTGGTCCGGCGGCGACTATCCCACGCAGGTCCGCCGATGGCGCGTTCCGTTCCCCATTCGTGACCCGTCCGTGAGGCGCCCGGATCCCGGGCCTTCGCGCCCGCTGGGCGAACAACCTGGGCCACGACCGACCGGCGCTCACTACGCTGCCCGGAGCAGCCCGTCCCCGCGGGCAGCCGACCCAGCGGAGGACCGATCGTGACCGTGCTCGTCGTGGGTGAGGCGCTCGTCGACCTCATCGTCTCGCCCGACGGCGGCCTCGAGGCCGTGCCGGGCGGAGGACCGTTCAACCTGGCCCGCACCGCAGCCCGGCTCGGAGTGCGCACGGCCTTCGGCGGCGGGATCTCGCCGGACGTGTTCGGCCGGCGTATCGCCGCCCTGCTCGAGGCCGACGGCGTCGCGACCCCGGTCGCCCCGCGCACCGGCCTCAACACCACCCTCGCCATCGCGGAGCTCGACTCCGGCGGCGCCGCGAGCTACACGTTCTACGTCGACGGCACCGCGGCCGCGGAGCTGCACGAGGGCGACGTCGTGATCGGCGACGACGTCGAGATCCTCGCCGTCGGCACGCTCGGGCTGATCGCCGAGCCCATCGCCACGACCGTCGAGGCGCTGGTGGCCGAGGCCCCCGACCGGGTGCTCGTGTTCCTCGACCCGAACTGCCGGCCGACGATCATCCGCGACGACGCCGGCTACCGCGCCCGCCTCGACCGCGTGCTGCGCCGGGCCGACGTCGTGAAGGTGTCCGGCGACGACCTCGCCTACCTCGACCCCGACGCCGACACCCTCGAGGTCGCACGGGGGCTGCTGCGCCACGGGGCGCGCGTCGTGCTCTTCACCGACGGGGGCGACTCCGTGCGGATCCTCGCTGGCGACACCGAGGTCGTCGTCCCGGTCCCCGGCGTCGAGGTCGTCGACACGGTGGGTGCCGGCGACGCGTTCGGCGGTGCTTTCCTCGCCTTCTGGCAGCAGGCCGGCCACCACCGCGACGACCTCGCCGACCTCGAGAAGGTCCGCGCCGCCGTCGCCCGCGCGATCGTCGTCGCCGGCATCACGTGCACCCGCGTCGGCGCCGACCCCCCGCGCCTCGCCGACCTCCCCGTCTGACCCCCGAAGCCTGTGACGTCACTGGCGGGACTGCGAAGCTGGAGCCGTCCAGCCTGACGTTTGCGCCAGTGACGTCGTGGTCCCCTAGCCTGGCGACGTGACACTCCCCGCGACGATCTCGGCGTACGAGCAGGTCCTGGTCGGCAACGACGCCTCGGTCGGGCTCCGCGCGATCGTGGCGGTGCATTCCACGGTGCTCGGCCCCGCGCTCGGCGGCACACGGTTCGTGGCCTACGCCGACGAGGACGCAGCCCTCCGCGACGTGCTCGACCTCGCCCGTGCGATGACCTACAAGAACGCGCTCGCCGGCCTCGCGCACGGCGGCGGCAAGGCCGTCATCATCGGCGACCCCCACCGCGACAAGACTCCCGAGCTGATGCTCGCCTACGCACGGCTCGTCGCCTCGCTGAACGGCGCCTACGTGACCGCGGCCGACGTCGGCACGTACGTCGCCGACATGGACCTCATCGCCACGGTGAACCCCTGGACCACGGGCCGCTCGCCGGAGCAGGGTGGCTGCGGCGACTCCGGCGACCTCACGGCGGTCGGCGTGCACCACGGGCTCAAGGCCGTCGCCGAGCACCTGTGGGGGACGCCGTCGCTGGCCGGGCGCCGGGTCGGCATCACGGGCGCGGGCAAGGTCGGCGGCCGCCTGGCGGCGCACGTCGTCGCCGAGGGCGGCCGCGTGCTCGTGGCCGACGTGAACCCCGAGGCGGTCGCGCGGCTGCGCGCCGCCGTCCCCGAGGCCGAGATCGCCGCGTCGTCCGACGACGTCGTGGCCGCCGATCTCGACGTCCTCAGCCCGTGCGCGCTGGGTGGCGCGATCACGCGCGAGGTGGCCGACCTCCTCGCGGCCCAGGCCGTCTGCGGGGCCGCCAACAACCAGCTCGCGACGCCCGACCTCGTCGACGTCCTCGCCGCCCGCGGGGTGCTGTTCGCGCCCGACTTCCTGGTCAACGCCGGCGGCGTCATCGCGGTCGGCGCCGAGTACGCCGGGCGCGGCAGCTACGACGACGCCACGGCGCGCGACCGGGCCCGGGCCATCGGCGGCACGCTGCTCGACGTCCTGCGCCGCGCCGAGGCGGCCGGGACCACCCCGCTCGAGGCGGCGGAGCGGCTGGCCGAGGAGCGCATCGCCGCGGCCCCGCCGCGGCTCTCGTTCACCCCGCCCGAGGCCGGAGCGGGTCCGGCGTAGGCCGCCATCCGGGGACCGGAGGGGCCTGCGACGCCTCGTGCCGGAGGCGGCGCCGCGCCGCGGACGTCCGCCTGGGGCGGACCTGTGCCGCGAGACCCGGCGCGGCACATTATGATGGCGACTCGCACCACCGGCGCCCGAGCCCGGTGGCGTGTCATGTCGGTCGGATCAGGGGCCATGACGGTCCTGTGAGGGGGTCGAGCCATGGGGCGCGGCCGAGCCAAGGCCAAGCAGACGAAGGTCGCACGCGAGCTCAAGTACAGCAGTGGCAACACTGACTTGACCAAGCTGCAGGCCGAGCTCACCGGTGGTGGCTACCACCCGCCGGCGGCACCTGCTGTGGTCGACGACGAGGACGACGACGACGACCTCTACTCCAAGTACATCGACGACGAGGACGACGACGAGTAGTCCTCGCGCAGACGCCGCGACGGGCGCTCACCCCCCACGGGTGAGCGCCCGTCGTCGTGCGTGCCGGGGGAATCCGGCCCCCGGCGCATCCGGCTGCGGGGAACCCGGCTCAGGGGGCCGCGGTCGGCGAGTCGTCGGTGTCGCGGCCGCAGCCGTGGTCGGCGCTCGCCGACTCGGGCGCGCAGCCGACCGTGATCGGGTTGCCCAGGGCGTCGACCGTCCGGACCGGTCCGCCGGTCCGGACGGGTTCGGTGGTCGCGACGTCCGCCGCGCAGGTGGCGACCGCGTAGCAGCTCGTGGTGTGGGCGAAGGAGGTCAGGACGACGCGGCCGAGGCCGACGGTCGCGACCAGGGCGGCGCCGATCACGACGATGAACAGCGAGTACTGCACCGCAGAGGCGCCGCGGGTGGGCCTATGGCTCACGGGGCTCTCCCTCCGCGCAGGCGTCGACCGCAGTCGGCGGCATGGCCCGTTCGGCCGATGCGAGCCTCAGGCTTCCCGGTAGGGACTCGCGAACGGCTCCAGCAGCCCTCACGGGCGCCTCAGGATGCGGCGCGAGCCGCCGGGCGGCCCGGTGAGCGAGCCCGGTCAGCCGGCGTGGTGGTTCACGAGGGTGACGGCGCCGCCGCCCCCGCCCTTGGCCGGCGCGTCGCCGCGCTCGCCCTCGAGGCGGACCGCCGCCTCGCCGAGCACCCAGGCATCGACCCCGCGGGCCGCCAGGCGCGCGATCGCGGTGCTCACCGAGCCGGGGTCGACCATCGCGATCATGCCGACGCCCATGTTGAACGTCTTCTCCAGCTCGGGCAGCGCGACCTGACCGGTCTCGCCGACGAGGCCGAAGATCGGGTGCGGCGTCCAGGTGGAGCGGTCGACGACCACGTGCACGTCGGGCGGCAGCACGCGTGCGAGGTTGGCGGCGAGGCCGCCGCCGGTGACGTGGCTGAATGCGTGCACGTCGACGTCGGCCGCGCGGGCGAGGTCGAGGCAGTCCAAGGAGTAGATCCGCGTGGGCTCGAGGAGCTCCTCGCCGAGCGTGCGGCCGAGCACGTCGACGTGGGCGTCGAGGCGCATCCGGCCCGCGGTGAGCAGGACGTGGCGGGCCAGGGAGTAGCCGTTGGAGTGCAGGCCGCTCGCGCGCATGGCGATCGCGACGTCGCCCAGGCGCACGCGCGACGGACCGAGCAGGTCGTCGGCGTCGACCACACCGGTGCCGGCCCCGGCGACGTCGTACTCGTCCGGGGCGAGGAGGCCGGGGTGCTCGGCGGTCTCGCCGCCGACCAGGGCGCAGCCGGCCTGACGGCAGCCCTCGGCGATCCCGGCGACGATCGCGGCGATGCGCTCGGGCACGACCTTGCCGGTGGCGATGTAGTCGGTCATGTACAACGGCTCGGCGCCGCACACGACGAGGTCGTCGACGACCATCGCGACGAGGTCGATGCCGATCGTGTCGTGCTTGTCCATCTTCTGCGCCACGACGACCTTCGTGCCCACGCCGTCGGTCGACGTCGCGAGCAGCGGGCGGGTCATCCCCTTGATGACCGAGACGTCGAACATGCCGGCGAAGCCGCCGAAGTCGCCGACGACCTCCGGGCGCTGCGCCCGCGCGATGGAGGCCTTCATGAGCGCGACCGCGTGCTCACCCGCCTCGACGTCGACACCGGCTGCGGCGTAGGTCGTGGGGGCCGTGGGGCCGTGGCGGACGACGTCGCCCGAGATCGGCTCGGTCACGGGCGGGTCAGGGCGTCGGACGCGCCGGCACCGCCGAGCAACGTCGGGAGGCCGTCGATGTCGAGGGTCGGGGTGGGGTTCTCGGCGTCGCGCAGGCCCTGCTCGAGGCCCGCGATGCCCTCGAGCAGGTGCTTGCCGAGCAGCTCGGGCTCGGGCAGCTCGACCGGGTAGACGCCGTCGAAGCAGGCACGGCAGAGGCGATCCATGGCGACGCCCGTCGAGGCGACGAGGCCGTCGAGCGAGACGTAGCCCAGCGAGTCGGCACTGATGGACCGGCGGATCTCGTCGACCGAGAGGCCGCTGGCCACCAGCTCCGCGCGGGTGGCGAAGTCGATGCCGTAGAAGCAGGGCCACTTCACCGGTGGGCTCGAGATGCGCACGTGGACCTCGAGCGCTCCGGCCTCCCGCAGCATCCGGACGATCGCGCGCTGGGTGTTGCCGCGCACGATGGAGTCGTCGACCACGACGAGCTTCTTGCCCTGCACGATCTCGCGCAGCGGGTTGAGCTTGAGCCGGATGCCGAGCTGGCGGATGGTCTGCGACGGCTGGATGAACGTGCGACCGACGTAGGCGTTCTTCACCAGGCCCTGAGCGAAGGGGATGCCCGACTCCTGGGCGTAGCCGACCGCGGCGGGCGTGCCGCTCTCGGGCACCGGGATCACGAGGTCCGCGATCACCGGGTGCTCGCGGGCGAGCTGGCGGCCGACCTCGACGCGCACCGCGTGGATGCTGTGGCCGGAGATCGTGGTGTCGGGGCGCGCGAGGTAGACGAACTCGAAGAGGCAGCCCTTCGGGTCTGCCTCGGCGAAGCGCTGCGTGCGCAGGCCGTTCTCGTCGATCGCCACGAGCTCGCCGGGCTCGACCTCGCGGACGAAGGACGCGCCGACGATGTCGAGCGCCGCGGTCTCGCTGGCGACGACCCACCCGCGCTCGAGCTTGCCGATCGTGAGCGGCCGGATGCCCTGCGGGTCGCGAGCGGCGTAGAGCGTGGAGTCGTCCATGAAGACCAGCGAGAACGCACCCTTGAGCAGCGGCAGCTCCACCATCGCGGCCGCCTCGAGCGAGAGGTCGGGGTGAGAGGCGAGCAGCGCGGTGAGCAGGTCGGTGTCGCTCGAGCTCGCGAGAGTGTCGCCGAGGGGCAGCTCACCGCTGGCCTCCGCACGTTCGCGCACCCGGCGGGCGAGCTCGTGGGTGTTGGTGAGATTGCCGTTGTGGCCGAGCGCGAGGTGGCCGGTGGCCGTCGCGCGGAAGGTCGGCTGGGCGTTCTCCCAGATGCTCGCGCCCGTCGTGGAGTAGCGCGCGTGCCCGATCGCGATGTGGCCGTGGAGGCTCTCGAGCGACGCCTCGTTGAAGACCTGCGAGACGAGGCCCATGTCCTTGTAGACCACGGTGTGGAAGCCGTCGCTCACCGCGATGCCGGCCGACTCCTGGCCGCGGTGCTGCAGGGCGTAGAGGCCGAAGTAGCTGAGCTTGGCCACCTCTTCGCCAGGGGCCCACACCCCGAAGACGCCGCAGGCGTCCTGCGGCCCCTTCTCACCGGGCATCAGGTCGTGGTTCAGCAGTCCGTCACCGCGAGGCACGAGGGGAGTCTACGTGGCTCCGGGGACGCCCTCGACCGTCCGGCTCGCGGCCATGTCCCGGACGGCCTCGACCACGCTGGGCCAGGCGGGGGACGTGGGGTCGATCAGGGCGAAATGCCCGGTGCCGGGCAGCGCCCGGAGCTCGGCCTCGTGGTGCGCCGCGACGTAGGCCTCGGACTGGCGCAGGGGCACGACGTCGTCCTCGGCGCCGTGCACCAGGACCACCGGCTCGATCGCGGAGACCATCCGGGTCGGGTCGAGGTCCGGGCGGGCGGAGGCAGGTCCGCCCAGGAACGCCTCGACGGCCCCCGCGCCGAGGCGCTCGCGCTCGGCGCCCGCCACGTCTGCGACGGGGGCGAGGGCCACGGTGCCCACCAGCCCGGGTGCGGGGGCCACCGACGCGGCCCACAGCGCGAGGTGCCCGCCGGCGGAGTGCCCGACCACCACGACACGGCCGTCGTGCCGCCCGCGCAGCTCGACCGGCAAGATGCGCAGCGCCACCCGGACGTCCTCGAGCGCCGCGTCGGGACGGCCAGGGATGCGCCGGTACTCGGCCGCGGCAGCGGTGAAGCCCTCCGCGGCGAGGGCGTGGATCATCGCACGCAGGTGGGTGCGGTCGTACTCCGGCCGCCAGAACCCGCCGTGCAGCACGATCACGAGCGGCTGGTCGTCCCCGCCGAGCTGCACGTCCGCGACATCGAGGGCCCCGGGACCGTAGGAAGCGACGACGTCCGGCTCCGGAGCCGGACGCATCAGCACGGAGTCGTCGTCCATCCCCACATCGTGTCGCATGTAACTGGTGGTGCGGTCGTTTCCCGGGCCGGGAAGCAGCCACGGAACCAGTTACACGCGGATGAGGCTGTGGATCACGGTTCGGCGCCTACCTGGGTGACTGCTCCGGGGGCGTCGCTCATGCGCATGGCGAGGTAGACGGGGAGGATGAAGGCCACCAGGAGGGCGGCCGCGACGGCGTTGATGATCGGGCCCTGGTTGGGGCGGAAGAGGTTGTTGAAGATCCACTGCGGCAGGGTCTCGATGCCCGGGCCGGACGTGAACGTCGTGACCACGATCTCGTCGAACGACAGCGCGAACGCGAGCAGCGCGCCGGCGACGAGCGCGGAGCGCACCGCGGGGAACGTGACGTCGCGGAAGGTCTGGAACGGGCCGGCCCCGAGGTCCATCGCGGCCTCCTCGAGGTTCGTGCCGGTACGCCGGAGCCGCGCCAGGACGTTGTTGAAGACGACCACGATGCAGAACGTGGCGTGACCGAGGATCACGGTGAAGAGGCCGAACGTGATGCCGAGCGGCACGAGCACGGTGTTGAACGCGGAGTTCAGCGCGATACCCGTGATGATGCCGGGCAGCGCGATCGGCAGGATCACGACGAAGCTGATGGTCTCGCGGCCGAAGAAGCGGTAGCGCGACACGGCGAACGAGATCATCGCGCCGAGCAGGATCGCGATGGTCGTCGCGCCGAGCCCGGCCTTGAGGCTGGTGACCAGCGCGGCGCGGACGCCCTCGTTGGTCGCCGCCTTCTGCCACCACTCGAGCGTCCACGAGGTCGGCGGCCAGGAGAAGACCTTCGACGCGTTGAAGGAGTTGATGACGACCACGACGAGCGGGAAGTAGATGAACACCAGGACGCCCGCGGAGATGATCCCGAGGATCCAGCGGGTACGGCGAGACAGCGTCATGGTGCGGCCTCTACAGGTTCTCGAGCGCGCCGGTACGACGCACCGCGAGCAGGTAGCCGACGATGACGATGATCGGGAAGAACGCGGCGGCCGCGGCGAGCGGCAGGTTGTTCGCGACACCGACGTTGTCGTAGATGATGTTCGACCACATCTGGGTCGTGCCGCCGACGATCTTCACCATGATGTAGTCGCCGAGCGTCAGCGAGAACGTGAAGATCGATCCCGCGACCAGCGAGGGCACGAGGAGCGGGACCACGACCGCGCGGAAGGTGTGGCCGGCGGGGGCGCCGAGGTCCGCGGAAGCCTCCAGCAGCGAGTCGGGAAGGCGCTCGAGACCGGCGTAGACCGGGAGCACCATGTAGGGCAGCCAGAGGTAGGCCAGCGACAGGATCGTCGCGAGGAGGCCGAGGCCCGGGCCCTTGAGGCCGAACGGCGCGAGCATCCAGTCGATGACGCCGTTGTTGATGAACATGGTCTGCATGGCGTAGCCCTTGACCAGGTACCCGGCCCAGAGCGGCATCGTCACCGCGATGACGATGGCATAGCGCACGCGACGGCTGCGCACGACCTTGGCGGCCATGAACGCGATGGGCACCGCGAGCACCATGTCGATGACCGTCACCGAGACGGCGATGCCCAGCGTCCGCAGCGCGACCGTGCGGTAGACGGGGTCGTGCAGGAGGGTCTTGAAGTTGTCGAGCGTCGGCTCCTTGATGAGCGTGCCGGTGAACGAGTCGGTGCTCCAGAAGGCCGCGACGATCATGACCAGCAGCGAGCCGAGGTAGAGCACGACGAGCCACAGCAGCGGGGCCGTGAGCAGACCCGCCAGCCGCACGCGCGGGTGGCGGTAGAGGAAGCGCGAGGCCGACCGCGACGGACCCCCGGAGGGGTCCGTCGCGATCAGCGTCGAGGATGCGGACATCAGCCCTTGATCTCGGTCCACGCCTGCACCCAGGCGGCGTAGTCCTTGCAGGTGTCACCGCGACCGTCGAGGCAGTTCTTGGTCGGGGTGGTCCAGTAGGAGATCGAGTTGGCGTAGGCCGCGTCGAGCGCGTGGAACTGCTCGCAGAAGCCCTTCGTCGCGACGTCGCAGGCCTTCGTCTGCGCGGGCGCCTCGCCGAACCACTCGGCCACCTCGTCGTTGACCTTCGGCGAGATGATGTAGTCCATCCACTTGTACATGCAGTTCGGGTGGGCGGCCTTGGACGCGATCATCCAGGTGTCCGACCA
>JADGOZ010000092.1 GCA_017882705.1 Candidatus Nanopelagicales bacterium
CCGCGGCCACGTCCACCTCCACGTCGTCCACCGTCTCCGCCCCGACGACGTCCTCCACGAAGAGCGCTGTGACCACCAGCGGCGGATCCTGATCCCCGAGACCCTGACGCCGACCGACCCTCGACCTTCGGAGATCTCGTGACCGCACGCCACTGGACGTCGCGCCACCGCGACGACCTGCTCACCCGGGTGACCGTCCTGACTGCCAGCACCGCGGTGCTCGGAGCCGTCGGCGCGACCGGGTTGGCCGTGGGCATGGCCGCCACGACGCACCCGTCGGCCACGGACGCCGCACCGGCCACGACCGCCACCGGCGCGCCGACACCAGTGGCGTCGCCCACCGCACGTGCCGCCGCGACGGCCACCGCCCGGGCCACCGCGAAGGCGACGACGAAGGCCACGACGAAGACCACCGCCCGGGCCACCGCGAAGGCGACGACGAAGGCCACGACGAAGGCCACCGCCCGGGCCACCGCGAAGGCGACGCCCGTCGTCACAAAGAAGGCGTACACCCCTCCCCCCGCCCCACCGGCGCCCCAGCCCAAGCCCAAGCCCACCGCTGCCTCGGGCGGGTCCTGACATGACCGACGCCATCACGACCACGACGTTCGACCTCTGGGGCGGCATCGCCTCGGTGTCGACGCACGGGGGTTCCGCGCCCGACGCGCACGAGGTCGCCGTGGCTGCCGTACGCCGATGGCTCGCCGCGGTAGAGGCGGCCGCGAGCACCTATCGACCCGACTCCGAGATCACCGCGCTCAACGCGGCCGACGGACGCCCCACCCGGGTCGGCCCGGTCCTCGCGGCCGCGCTGCGGGTCGCCCTCGCCTCCGCCGCGACGACGAACGGAACCGTGGACCCCACGGTCGGCTCGGTCACCCTCATCGCCGCGTCGGCGATGCCGACCGTCACGCGCACCGGCTCCTACCGCGACGTCGAGCTCGCGCACGACGGCGACTCGACGATCGTGACGATGCCCGCCGGCGTGCGCCTCGACCTCGGCGCCACGGCGAAGGCCTGGGCGGCTGACCGGGCCGCGGAGCTCGCGGCGATCGAGTCCGGCAGCGGCGTCCTGGTGTCCCTCGCCGGCGACATCGCGATGTCCGGGCCGGTCCCCGCCGACGGCTGGATCGTGCTCGTCACCGACGACCACCGCGAGGGTGTCGACTCGGCCAACACCGTGGCCGAGACGGTCAGCCTGGCGGGTGGCGGGCTCGCGACGTCGAGCACCACCGTTCGGCGACGCCAGACCGCCGATGGTGACACCGTGAGTCATGTGATCGACCCGATCCGCTGGCGGCCGGTCACCCCGGTCTGGCGCACCGTCTCGGTCGCTGCTGGTGACTGCGTCACCGCCAACACCGCCACCACGGCGGCCCTCGTCCTCGGCGACCGCGCCGAAGCGTGGCTCGAGCAGACCGGGCTCCCGGTCCGGCTCGTCGGCGTCGACGGCCGCATCGTCCGACTGGGCGACTGGCCCGTGCCCGTGACCGAAGGAGAGACCGCATGAACCCCCTCTGGCTGGCCACGCGCGCCACCGGCGAGATCTCCCTCGTGCTGTTCACCGTGGTCACGATCATGGGCATCGCGACGACGAAGGGCTGGGCGAGCTCGCGCTGGCCCGAGTCGGTCGTGACCCTGCTGCACCGCAACATCTCACTGCTGTCCGTCGTGTTCCTCGGTGTGCACATCGGCACCACCGTCATCGACGGCTACGTGCCGATCGGCTGGCTCGACGTCGTGATCCCGTTCCAGACGACGTACAAGACGCTCTGGGTCGGGCTCGGCACCATCGCGTTCGACCTCATGCTCGCGGTGATCATCACCAGCCTCGTCCGACGCCGCATCCCGCAGACGCTGTGGAAGGGCGTCCACTGGACCTCCTACCTGATGTGGGCCGTCGCGGTCGTGCACGGGCTCGGCGTCGGCACCGACCAGCTCCTCACCCGCGTGCTCGCCGCCGCCATGACCGCCCTCGTGCTCGGCGCCGTCGTCGCCCGCTTCCTCACCCCGCACCGCCAGGACGACCCCGTCGTCTCGGTCACGACCAGGACGGAGATCCGCCGGTGACCAGCACCACGAGACCCGCACCGACCTCGGGGTCGGGCGCGATCTCGCCGCGTCTGCTCGGCGACGCCGTCGGCGTCGACCTCGGCAAGCACGTCAAGGCCTTCGGCCCCCTCCCCTCGCAGCACAAGGTGAAGCGCGGCCACGCCGGGCCGCTGGTCGCCGAGGTCGAGGCGTCGGGCCTCGCCGGTCGCGGCGGCGGCTGGTTCCCCACCGGCCGCAAGATGAACGCGGTCGTCAGCGCCGCGGGCGCGTCGCGCAAGGACCCGATCGTCGTCGTCAACGCGATGGAGGGTGAGCCTGCCGCGAGCAAGGACTCCGTGCTCGTCCACCGCAACCCGCACCTCGTGCTCGACGGCGCCGTCCTCGCGGCGCAGGCCGTCGGGTCGCCGGTGGCCTATGTCGTCGCCCACCGCGGCAGCCGCTCGGTCGGCACGCTCGAGCGCGCCGTCGCGCAGCGCACGGGCGACCCCGTCGAGCTGCGTGTGCTCTCGGCACCGGCGCGCTACGTCGCCAGCGAGGAGAGCGCCCTCGCCCACTTCGTCGGCGAGGGCATCGGCCTGCCCGTCACCGTCCCGCCGCGCGTCTTCGAGTCCGGCGTGCGCCGTCGCCCGACGTTCCTGTCCAACGCCGAGACCTTCGCCCACATCGCGCTCATCGCGCGCCGCGGGTCGGGCTGGTTCCGCCAGGTCGGCGATCCGCCGCAGCCCGGCACGATGCTCGTCTCGGTGTCCGGCGCCGTCGCGCAGCCCGGCGTGGTCGAGGTGCCCACCGGCACCACGATGCGGCAGATCCTCGGACTCGCCGGCGGCACGACCGGGTCCGTCGCCGCGGCCGTCACGGGTGGTTACGGCGGCGCCTGGGTCTCCGCGGGCGCGGCGATCGACCTCCCGTTCTCGGTCGACGGCCTGCGCCCGGTCGGTGGCGTCCCCGGTGCGGGAGTCCTCGCCGTCCTCCCCACCGACGCCTGCGGGCTCGTCGAGACAGGACGCGTCGTGCAGTGGATGGCGGGCCAGAGCGCGGGCCAGTGCGGTCCGTGCCGCTTCGGCCTCGCCGCCGTCTCCCAGGACTTCGCGATGCTCGCGGGCGGCAAGCTCAAGCGCACCGGCCTCGGGGCGCTCGAGAAGCGGCTCGGGATCATCCCCGGTCGCGGCGCGTGCCGTCACCCCGACGGCGTCGTGCGCTTCGCCGCCTCCGCCCTTCAGGTGTTCGGCGACGAGGTGCAGCGGCACCTGTCCGGGCAGTGCTCGGCCGGCCGACGCACCTTCGTCCTGCCGGTGCCCGCCGGGAAGGTCGATCTGCCCGTCGCGCGACCCGGGGAGGAGTGGCGATGAGCGGCCACATCGTGACCGTCGACCGCATCGCGTGCGACGGCTTCGGCACCTGCGCGCAGCTGCTGCCCGAGCGGATCATCCTCGACGAGTGGGGCTATCCGATCATCGACCCGACGCCGGTGAAGGGGTCGGAGCACCAGCACGCGAAGCGCGCGGTCAACGCCTGCCCACGGCTGGCCCTGAAGCTCGTGAAGGCACCGCACGACGCCCCCGCCCGGCCGGTGGCGCAGCGCCGCTGACCGTCGGCACGAGCGGCTCGCGCCGCAGACCGGCGGCGTCGAGCGCGCGGTCGGCGGCGTCGAGCGCGCGCTGGGGATCGCCGAGGTCGCGGTAGACCTCGACGAGCATCCGCCACACCGCCGCCGCCTGCAGGGGCGCCTGCGCTCCCGCGAGCAGGTCGGCCGCAGCCTCGAGCGACTCCACGCCGGCCGCCGTCTCGCCCAGCGCGATCGACGCCGCCCCGAGCGCGGCGAGGGCACGAGCACGTTCCAGGCGCGACGCCGGCTCGAGGTCCCGAAGCGCCGAGCGGGCGTGGCGGCGCGCGACCTCGGGCCGGCCGAGGAGCAGCTCGCAGCGCGCGAGGTTCGTCTCGGCGCTGCAGACGGTCGCCGAGCCAGCGTGCTGCCGGATGGCCGGCAGGGCACGGCGCAGCACGTCGCGGGCCTCGGCCGCCGCGGGCGGGTCCTGCGCGAGCAGGACCCACGACCGCGTGACCTGGATGCGCGCCCGCCAGCGCTGGTCGGTCGCGTCGGAGAGCAGCGCGGTGGCCTGCTCGACCAGCCGCAGGCCCTCCCCCGCCCGGCCCCGGTCGACCGCCAGCAGAGCGGCGTTCCAGTACGCCGCGCCCCGGTCGGCCGACGAGCCCTCGACATCGGCCCGGGTCACGAGGTCGTCGAGCAGCTGCTGGGCGCGCACCAGGTCGCCGCGCTCGTGGTGGGCACCGGCGACCGTCGACACCAGCGCGGCGTAGCCCTCGACGTCGCCGAGCTGATAGCCCTCGAGACGCTCGAGCGCCTGCTCGCCCACGTCGATGGCGCGGCCGACGTCGCCGGCGTCGCGGTAGCAGCGGGTCAGGGCGATCACGACGGGGAGCAGCGGGAGCCGCGCGGGCGCGAGGTCCGCGGCCGCACGCAGCTGCTCCAGCACGACGATCGCGCCCTCGAGGCGCCCGGAGCCCTCAAGCGCCGCGGCGTAGGCCTCCCCGGCCCGGAACAGCACGTGGTCGGCGGCGAACCGGTCGGCCACGAAGCGGGCTGCCAGGGGCTCGAGGAGCGCCACGGCGTCGGCGGGCCGACCGAGCCCGGTGGCCGACTCGGCCAGCACGAGGGTCGACGTGAGACCCGCAGTCGGGTCGCCGACGAGCTCGTCGACCGGGACCCCGAGCCGCCCCGCGAGGTGGGCCAGGACCTGAGGGGTGGGGGTGCGTCGTCCGGTCTCGAGCAGGCTGACGTAGCTCGCGTCGACCTGCCCGCCGGCGAGCCCCGCCTGCGAGAGGCCCGCGGCGAGCCGCAGACTCCTGATCCGGGCCCCGACCGCCTCACCGTCGTCGTTCGCGCCTCGGCGCGCGTCGCGCACGGTGGCCTCCCGGGTCTGGGCAGGACGGGACGACGCCGGCGCCGTCCCCCGTCCGGCACCCGCGTCCTCCCACCCCGCAGCAGGATCATGACATCAAACATGACCGTGAGTCAGTCATCGCGTGACAATGGCCGTGTCGCGCGCGGACGGGTGCGCCCGGGCACCGGCACCTGACCCGCTCCACTACGGTTCGACGGCAGGGGACGCACAGGATCGAGGACGCGGGATGAACTCGTTCGACGAGCTCTGGTCGGAGCTCGCGCCGATCGGCCGCAACGCCTCCACCGGGGGCTACCGGCGGTATGCGTTCGACACCGCCGAGCTGGACTGCCGGGAGTGGTTCGTGGCCACGGCGCAGGCCCGAGGCCTCGACGTCGAGACCGACCGCAACACCAACCTCTGGGCGTGGTGGGTCCCGCCCGGCATCGACCCCTCGGCCCCCGCGCTCGTGCTCGGCTCGCACCTCGACTCCGTGCCCGACGGCGGCGCCTACGACGGCCCGCTCGGCGTGGTGTCGGCGTTCGCTGCGCTCGACGCGGTGCGCGACGCGGGCGTCGCACCGGACCGCCCGGTGGCGCTCGTCGCCTTCGCCGACGAGGAGGGCGCCCGCTTCGGCATCGCGTGCGCCGGCTCCCGGCTCATGGCCGGAGCCCTCGACGCGGACAAGGCGCGCGGCCTCGTCGGTCGCGACGGGCTCACCATGGGCGAGGCGATGTCCGCGCAGGGCTTCGACCCGACGACGCTCGGCCCGGATCCCGAGCGCCTCGCCCGGATCGGCGAGTTCGTCGAGCTGCACATCGAGCAGGGCCGCCACCTCATCGAGCGGGGAGCCGCAGTCGGCGTCGCGGAGTCGATCTGGCCGCACGGGCGCTACCGCCTCACGTTCCGCGGCGTGGCCGACCACGCGGGCACGACCCGCATGCAGGACCGCCACGACCCGATGGTCGCCTACGCCCACGCGGCCCTCGCGGCCGACGCCGCCGCCCGAGCCACCGACAGCCGTGCGACGTTCGGCCGCATCGAGGTCGAGCCCAACGGCACGAACGCCGTGCCGTCGACCGTGCGCGCCTGGCTCGACGCCCGCGCGTCCGACGAGCCGACCCTCGAGTCCCTGGTCGCCCGTGTCGCCGACGCCGCCGCGTCCGGCGCGCTCACGAACGGCACCGAGGTCGACGTCACCACCGAGTCGACGACACCGCTCCTGACGTTCGACGCACCGCTGCGCGATCGGCTCGTCGACGTCGTGTCACGATCGGGGGCGGGCAGCGACGTACCCGTTCTGCCGACGGCCGCGGGGCACGACGCCGGGATCCTCGCGACCGTCGGCGTGCGCACGGCGATGCTGTTCGTCCGCAACCCCACCGGCATCTCGCACTCGCCCGACGAGTTCGCCGAGCCGGTGGACTGCCACGCCGGTGTCGACGCGCTCGCCGCCGTGTTCACGGACCTCGCGCGATGACCGTCTTCCGCTGCGCGTCGGCGTGGGTCTACGGCGGTGTCGCCCAGGACGTCGACATCGCCACCGGGTCCGACGGCTACATCACCGCCATCGGCCCCCGCGACGACGCGGCCCGCGAGGTCGTCGAGCTGCCCGGAGTGGTGCTGCCCGGCTTCGCCAACACGCACTCGCACGCGTTCCACCGCGCCCTGCGCGGGCGCACGCACGGCGACGGCGGCACGTTCTGGACGTGGCGCGACCGCATGTACCGCGTCGCCCGCACGCTCGACCCGGACTCCTACTACTCGCTCGCGCGGGCGACGTTCGGCGAGATGGTGCTGTCCGGCGTCACGAGCGTGGGCGAGTTCCACTACGTGCACCACTCCCCCGACGGCACTCCCTACGCCGACCCCAACGCCATGGGTGAGGCGGTACGCGTCGCCGCGCGCGACGCGGGCCTGCGGCTCACCCTGCTCGACACCTGCTACCTCGCGGGGGGCCTCACCAGCGAGGGCCATCTGCCTCTGGGTGCCGACCAGGTGCGTTTCGGCGACGGCGACGTCGAGGGCTGGGCGCGCCGCTTCTCGCTGCTCGCCGACGACGACAACACCCGCATCGGCGCGGCGATCCACTCCGTGCGCGCCGTGCCGAAGGACTCCATCCCCGCCGTCGTCGCCGCCGTCGGCGAGCGGCCGCTGCACGTGCACCTCTCGGAGCAGATCGCCGAGAACGCCGCGTGCCTCGGGCACTACGGCGTCACTCCCACCGAGCTGCTCGAGGACACCGGGGCTCTGGGTCCGTCGACGACCGCGGTGCACGCCACGCACCTCACCGGCGACGACATCGCCACGCTCGGCCGCACCCGCACCTCGAGCTGCTTCTGCCCCACCACCGAGCGCGACCTCGCCGACGGCATCGGTCCGGCGCTCGAGCTGCTCGCCGCCGGCTCGCCGCTGTGCCTCGGTTCCGACCAGCACGCCGTCATCGACCTGATCGAGGAGGCGCGTGCCCTCGAGATGCACGAGCGGCTCGTGTCCCACCAGCGCGGGCGCAAGCAGCCGCCGGAGCTGATGACAGCCCTGGCCGAGAACGGCCACCGGGCACTGGGCTGGCGCGACGTCGGCACCATCGCTGTCGGGCAGCGCGCCGACCTCGTCGCGGTCCGGCTCGACACGGTGCGGACCGTCGGGTCGCTGCCCGACCAGATCCTGCTCACCGCCTTCGCGTCCGACGTCGACACCGTGGTCGTCGACGGCCGCGTCGTCGTGGCCGGTGGACGCCACCGCTCCTTCGACGTCGCACAGGAGCTGCACTCCTCGATCCGCGCTGTGTGGGACCACCCGGAGGCCACCCGATGACTGGCCTGACGGTGCTGCGCGCCGACGACCACGCGCGGATGCCCTGGGCCAACGGCGGCGGCACGACCTACCAGGTCGCGACCTCGCCCGTGGGTGCCGATCTCGGCTCGTTCGACTGGCGGGTGAGCCTCGCGGACGTGGACGCGGGCGGACCGTTCTCGCCCTTCCCGGGCATCGACCGCATCATCATGGTGGTCGAGGGCGCGGGGATGGAGCTCGTGGTCGACGGGTGGGTCGTGCCGCTCGGGCCGCTCGACCCGCTGAGCTTCGACGGAGCCGCCGACACGTCGGCCACGCTGGTGGACGGCCCGACGAGGGACCTCAACGTGATGACCCGCCGTGGTCGCCGCACCGCGACGCTCGACGTCGTCGACGTGGCGGGTGCCGTCGACGTCGCACCGGTCGAGGGCGGCGACGTGCTCGTGGTGGTCGTCCACGGCGACGTCCGCGCAGGCGACGTCCCGCTCTGGCCGCGCGACGTCCTCGTCGTCGAGCAGGCGACGACGTTGCGCGGTACGGCGATCGTGGCGGTCATCGAGGTTCGGCCCGTGGGCACGGCGTAGGAGAGGGGATCGGCATGACGGAGCAGCGCACGGCCATCGTGACGGGGGCGGCCCGAGGCATCGGCGCGGCGATCGCGCGACGGCTCGCAGCCGACGGGTTCGCCGTCGCGGTGCTCGACCTCGACGAGGCGGCGTGCGCCGCGACGGTCGACGCGATCGTCGTCGCGGGTAGCCGCGCCCTCGCCGTCGGCGTCGACGTGGCCGACGAGGAGTCCGTGACGGCCGCGGTGGCCCGCGTCGCGGCCGTGCTCGGAGCACCCACGGTGCTGGTCAACAACGCCGGGATCCTGCGCGACAACCTGCTGTTCAAGATGTCGGCCGACGACTGGGACGCGGTGATGGACGTGCACCTTCGCGGGTCGTTCCTGATGAGCCGCACGGTGCAGGCCCACATGGTCGAGGCCGGCTGGGGGCGCATCGTGAACCTGTCGAGCACGTCCGCGCTCGGCAACCGCGGCCAGGCCAACTACTCCGCGGCCAAGGCGGGGCTGCAGGGGTTCACCAAGACGCTCGCGATCGAGCTCGGGCGCTACGGCGTCACGGCCAACGCGATCGCCCCCGGCTTCATCGAGACCGAGATGACCGTGCAGACCGCCGCCCGCATGGGCGTCGGCTACGACGAGTTCAAGCTCGCCGCGGCAGCGGCGATCCCGGTCGGCCGGATCGGCCAGCCCGAGGACATCGCGGCGACGGCGAGCTTCTTCTGCCGCGACGACGCCGGCTACGTCAGCGGCCAGGTCGTCTACGTCGCCGGCGGCCCCCGCGACTGACCCCGCCCCGCACGTCACTGACGTAAGTGTGAGAAACCGGCCTCAGTTTGTGGCACTTACGTCAGTGACGTCGCGGTCGGGCGAGATGCGCCGGGCTAGCCGGCTGCGGGGACGTGGATGAGCTTCTTGTTGAGGAACTCGTCGATGCCCATCGGGCCGAGCTCGCGGCCGACGCCGGACCGCTTCGTCCCACCGAACGGGAGGTCGGCGCCGCCGCCCTCGGGCTCGTTGATCCACACCATGCCGGTGTCGATGCGGTTCGCGACGTCGAGCGCGAGCGTCGCGTCCTGGGTGTAGATCGCGGCACCGAGGCCGAACGGCGTGTCGTTGGCGAGACGCACCGCCTCGTCGACGTCGCTCACGCGGTAGATGACCGCGACCGGGCCGAACAGCTCCTCGCGGAACGCGCGCATGTCGGGCGTGACGTCGGTGAGGACGGTGGCCTCGAGGAAGGCGCCCGGACGGTCGAGGCGCTTGCCGCCGGTGCGGACCGTCGCGCCCTTCGACACCGCGTCGTCGATCTGCCCGACGAGGCCCACGACCGCCTGCTCGGAGACGAGCGGGCCGTACGACGTGTCCGGGTCGGTCGGGTCGCCGGTCGTGAGCGAGGCCATCTCAGCCGTGAACTTCTCGACGAACTCGTCGTAGAGCGCATCGGCGACGATGAAGCGCTTCGCGGCGTTGCACGCCTGGCCGGCGTTCTCCATGCGCGCGAACACGCCGTCCTTGGCGACCTTCTCGACGTCGGGCGCGTCGAGCACGATGAACGGGTCGGAGCCGCCGAGCTCGAGGACGACCTTCTTGAGGTGCTGTCCGGCGAGCGCGGCGACCGCCGTGCCCGCGCGCTCGCTGCCGGTGACCGAGACGCCGCGCACCCGCGGGTCGGCGATCATGTCGGCGGCCTGCTCGTTGGTCGCGAAGACGTTGATGTACGCGTCGGCCGGAAGCCCTGCGTCGCGGTAGATCTGCTCGATCGCGAGCGCCGACTCCGGGCACTGCGGCGCGTGCTTGAGCACGATGGTGTTGCCCGCCACGAGGTTCGGGCCGGCGAAGCGCGCGACCTGGTAGTAGGGGTAGTTCCACGGCATGACGCCGAGCAGCGGGCCGATCGGCGCCTTGCGCACCCACGCCGTGCCGCCGGTGCTCGCGTCGAGCGGCTGGTCCGCGAGGAGCGTCGGGCCGTTGTCGGCGTAGTAGCGGTAGATGTCGACGACGAACTCCACCTCGCCGATCGCGTCGGCCGTGATCTTGCCCATCTCGCGGGTGATGAGCGCCGCGAGTTCCACCTTGCGCTCGTCGTGCAGGTCGGCGACGCGGTGGATGATCGCCGCGCGCTCGGTCACGGGGACCCGGCTCCAGGCCGCGGCAGCGGCGGCCGTGCGCTCGAGGACGGACGCGATCTCGGCGTCGGTCGCGGACTCGTACTCGCGCTCGACGACGCCGGTGGCGGGGTTGAGGACCTGGTAGAAGCTCACGGGGGTTCTCCTCGGACGACGAAGCGGCCTGGGCCGCCGTTGGCTCGATCACGCTACCGCGCCGTCGGACCGGCATCGGACGGACCCGTACGATCGCCCGTGACCCCGCCGCGCCGACGCGAAGGACCGTGACCGATGAGCACCGACGCTCTTCGTCTCGCCTTCGGCGTCGTGATGGTCACGCTGGCCGCGCTCTACTCGCTGCCGCAGTGGCTGCGGGTCCGGCGTACCGGTTCGGTCGACGGCGTGTCGCTCGCAGCGACGAGCAACGCCCTCATCTCGTGCGTCGCCTGGGTGGCGTACGGCGCGGCCCTCCGGGACGTCGCCGTCACGCTGACCTGCATCGCCGCGCTCCCCTCGCTCGGCGCCACCACGTGGATCCTCGTGCGCAACCACGCGTCGCGCGAGGGCATGACGACGACGTGGGTCTGGACCGGGGCGCTCGTCGTCGCCGGCGCCATCACTCCGTGGACGCAGGCGCCGATCGAGCTGCTGCTCGGCGCCTCCGTCGCGTGGTACGTCGCGCCCGCCGCGTGGATGGCCTGGACGAGCGTCGACGTCACCGGCATCGCACCGGGCGCGTGGTTCGTGCTCCTCGCCGACGCCGTGACGTGGCTGCTCTACTCGCTGCTCACGGAGATCCCCGCCGGAATCCTCTACGCCGTCATCGCGGGCACCGGCGCCGTGACCGTGCTCTCCCGCCTGGCCTGGCGCGGGCCGGTCATCGCGACGGCAGCAGCAGCTTCGAGATCACCTCGGTCATGATCTCGGTGGTGCCGCCGCCGATGCCGAGGATCCGGCTGTCCCGGTAGTGCCGCTCGACCTCGCTCTCGCGCATGTAGCCCATGCCACCGTGCAGCTGCACCGCCGCGTCGACGACGCGGTCGCAGGCGAGCACCGCGGTGTTCTTGGCCATCGCGACCCTCATGAGCACGTCCTCCCCCGCGAGCCAGGAGTCGACGACGCTGCGCGTGTAGGTCCGCGCGACGTCGACCTCCCGAGCCATCTCGGCGACCCGGTGTCGGACGACCTGACGGCTGGCCAGCGGCCGGCCGAACGTCTCGCGCTCGGCCACCCACCCCAGCGTGAGGTCGAGGCAACGCTGCGCGGTGGCGTAGGCCTGCACGGCGATGCTCAGGCGCTCGGCGGCGAACTGCATCATGATCGCGAGGAAGCCGCTGTTCTCGGCACCGACGAGGTTCGCGACCGGAACGCGGACCCCGTCGAGGCCGATCTCGGCGGTGTCGGAACAGAGCCAGCCCATCTTCTTCAGCGGCGCGGAGACACGGACCCCCGGCAGGTCGCTGTCGATCACGAGCAGCGAGATGCCGCCCGCGCCAGGCCCGCCGGTGCGCACCGCTGTCGTGATGAAGTCCGCGCGCGTGGCCGACGTGATGTAGAGCTTCGCGCCGGTGACGACGTAGTCGTCGCCGTCGCGCACGGCACGCGTGCGCAGGCCGGCGACGTCGGAGCCGCCCTCGGGCTCCGTCACCGCGAGCGACACGATCCGCTCGCCCGCGAGGACGGGTCGCGCGACCCGGTCTGCCAGCGCGCGGTCGCCTGCGGCGACGAGGTGCGGCAGGCCGATGCCGTGCGTGAACAGCGCGGCGACGAGTCCCGACGAGCCGCCCGACAGGATGATCTGCTCGGCGACGAGGAACGCGTCGATCGCCGAGCCGCCGCAGCCGCCGGCCTCCTCCGGGAAGCCGATGCCGAGCAGGCCCGCCTCGGCCAGCTCGCGGTGCACCTCGCGCGGGACGAGCCCCTGCTCCTCCCACTCAGCGAGCCGCGGCACGAGGCGCTGCTCGCTGAAGCGACGCACGGACTCGCGCAGCAGCCGGCGTTCCGGTGTGTCCCAGGCGTCCACGACATCTCCTCCGTCGTCAGGCATCGCGTTCGGGGCGGGCGAGCGACACGAGCTCTGCCAGACCGTCCTCGATCGCCGTGCAGAGGACGTCGAGGTCGGGCACGGCGTCGTAGTCACCGGTGGCGCCGATCGCGAGATGGCCGTCGTAGGAGACGATCCCGACGCTGATGCGCACGCCCTGCGCTACCGGGATGTAGGGGAACATCTCGAGCATCCGGCGGTCGAGCAGGTAGAGCGGGTACTGAGGGCCGGGGATGTTCGTGGTGACGGTGTTGACCACCCGCTGACCGGTCTTGGCGTAGATGCGCGCACCGAGCGTCATCAGTGTGGCAGGCACGAAGTCGCCGGCCGACATCATCGAGTCGACCGTCACCGCCACGCCGCTGCGCTTGAGATGGTCCATCTGCCGCGACACGGAGGCCAGGCGCGCGGCGGGGTCGGCGACCCCGACGGGAAGGTCGGCGAACACCGCGGTCACCTGGTTGCCGAGCCGGCCTCGGTGGTCCTCCGTGCGGATCGAGACCGGGACGAGGGACCGCACCAGGAGGCCGTCGACCTCCTCGCCCCGCGACAGGAGGTAGGTGCGGAACCCCCCGGCGATGGCCGCGAGCACGACGTCGTTGACCGTGCCGCCCGCCGCGTCCTTCACGGCCTTCACGTCGGCCAGGTCGGCGCGCGCCCAGCCCCACCGGCGGTGCGGGCCGAGAGGTCCGTTGAGCACGCTGGTGGGGCTCGCAGCACGTCGCCCGAACTCGGCCAGTCCGTAAACGCGGACCGCTCCGCTGCGCAG
>JADGOZ010000093.1 GCA_017882705.1 Candidatus Nanopelagicales bacterium
CGTTGGAGGTTGACGCGACCGGCTCGTGGTCGAGTCCGAGCATGCGCACCGAGACGAGCGTCGCGCCGAGGTCGCGCAGCCGGGCGAGGATCCCGTGCAGCTGTGCCTGGTCGGCCACCTCGCCGGTGAGCGTGCACGTGCCGTCGGCGTAGCAGGCGATGGTGAGGTCGGCGCACCAGGACGCCCACCGGTCGTCGAGATGACCGACGACCCGGAGCTCGTACGTCCGGACGTCGCGCGCGCTCATCCCCCACCCCCGCTCTTGCCCGCGAGAAGGACGCTTCCCTGCCGAGACGTGCGCTGGGAAGCAGCAGCTCGGTGGGCAGGGAGGGACAGGTTTCGGCGGATGATCCACTCGGCGACGGCGAGGTTGATCACCCAGGCGGCGCCCATGGCCAGGTCGCCGGCCAGCACGCCCGTGCCGAAGAGCGCGACACGGATGCCGCCCGTGATCGCCTGAGTACCTGCGGCGATGCCGATCGCATAGGCACGGATCATCCAGGCGCGGTGCGCGGCCACGTCCCCGCGACGGACCGTGGTCACACCGAGGACGAGGCAGGCGGCCATCGCGGAGGCGAACACGAGGCGCAGCACGTACAGCAGGGAGCCGGTTCCGGGCTTCTCGGCGTAGAACAGGGTCATCCAGAGCGCCGACCCGGCGACCATCAGGCCGGCCACCGCGAGCACGCGTCCTGCGGCGCGGTGCCAGGCGAGGTGGCTACGGCGGAACCGCGGGACGAACTGGAACGCGCCGACCACGAGGTACGCCGCGGCGCCCACGATGTGCAGGATCAGCGGGAGCGGGAAGCCGGCGAAGCGGTGGTCCGCCGGGATCAGCACCGGGCCACCGAGCAGCTGGATCACGCGCAGCGTACCGGCGAGCAGCGGGACGAGGCTGAGGAGCAGGAGCGCGACCGGCACCGGCCAGCCGCGCTTCGGGGACGGCCGAGACTGCCGGGGCGAGCGCCCCAGCAGTCCGGACGTGCGCGGACCGGCCATCAGACGGTCGCGTGCTCGACGAGCGTGATCGTGGACGCGGGCTCGAGGTCCGCCGTGCGCTGCTCGCGCCACAGGGAGACGCCGAGGCCGACGAGGGCAAGACCGACGGGGACGGCCATCGGGCGGTTGAACGACTCGGGCAGCACGGCGAGCGAGACCGTCGCGATGGTGCCGACAGCGAGGAGGGCGGACGCCCAGCGGGCGAGGATGTTGGCCCTGAAGAGGGAGATGCCGAAGACGAGGCCGCCCACCATGTAGCCGACGCCGGCCACCGCGAGCACGGTCTTCATCGCCCCGATGTCGCCGACCGGAGAGCCTCCGGCAGCCGCGGCCAGGATGTCGTTGACGTAGGCCGGTGCCATGTGCGCGAGGCCCGGAAGGACGTAGGCGGAGATGACCTCCGAGGCGAACATGAGCAGGTAGCCGGCGCCGAAGAGCAGGTAGCCGACGAGCCCGAGCACGCCGACCTGCCGGATCTGGCGCAGGTACATGCCGGTGATGCCGACGAGCGCCAGCGCCGCCATCGCGACCTTCGCCGAGTTGCGCACGACCCACTCGGTGGTGGTGACCGAGTCGACGGTCATAGCCGGGTGGTTGATCTGGACGGCGATGAAGATCAGCCCGGCGGCTGCGGCGCTGAGGCCTGCTGCCTTCGTGAGGCCTGTGGTGGTGACGGTCATGACGGACTCCCGGTCGCTACTGGCCTGGCGGGGTGCCTGGCCGTGTCAGCGACGTTAGGAATCAGAGTGGTGAGCGCACATCACCACATGATGTGACTCCGTTGGTGATCGACCCCGGAGGCCTACGCCGCTCCCGAGGCGGGAACCGGCTTCATCGTTCCTTCATGGTCCGTGCCGTCGTCCCTTGATGTGCGTCGTGCACGATCGAGGGACACGACGAGGTGCAGGAGAAGGCCATGATGGGTTGGTACAACGACGGTGGCAGCAGCAACTGGGCGGCGATGGGCCTGATGATGCTGTTCTGGGTCGCGCTGATCGGGCTGGCCGTGTGGGCGGGCTTGCACTTCCTGCGCGCGAACGGTTCGACCGTGGCCGCCGGGCCGACCGGGCCGAATCCACGTGCGATCCTCGACCAGCGGCTCGCAGCGGGCGAGATCGACGCGGAGCAGTACGCCCAGGTCCGCCGGCTGCTCGACGGCCAGGCCGTGGGCTCGCCGCCGACCGACCCGCCCGCGCGGTCCTGAGCACGGATAGCCTGCCCAGGACAGATGCGCCGAGGAGGCTGGATGGTCACGCAGATGACGGTGCTCGTCGTCGACGACGAGATCGCCCTGGCCGGCGTCGTAGCCGGCTACCTCGAGCGTGAGGGCTTCACCGTCCTGCAGGCGCACGACGGCCCGAGCGCCGTGGCGCTGGCCGAGTCGCGCCGGCCCGACTTGATCGTGCTCGACGTGATGCTGCCCGGCTTCGACGGTGTCGAGGTGTGCCGGCAGGTCCGGCAGTTCACCGACGCCTACATCATCATGCTGACCGCCCGCGACGAGGAGGTCGACAAGATCGTCGGCCTGTCCGTCGGGGCCGACGACTACCTCGTCAAGCCGTTCTCACCGCGCGAGCTCATCGCCCGGGTGCGTGCGATGCTGCGTCGGCCCCGCTCGGTCCCGGTCAGCGCGTCGGAGACGACCGTCGGGGACCTCGTCGTCGACGAGGAGGCCCGCACCGTCACCGTCGCGGGCATGCCGGTCGAGCTGACGCGCACCGAGTTCGACCTGCTCGCGACCATGGTGGCCCGGCCCCGGCTCGCGTTCTCCCGGCGACAGCTGATCGATGCCGTGTGGGGCTCGGACTGGTACGGCGACGAGCACCTCGTCGACGTGCACGTCGGTCACCTCCGTCGCAAGCTCGGCGACGACGCGACCGAGCCCCGCTACGTCCGTACGGTCCGCGGCGTCGGCTACGGGCTCGGGACCGGATGAGCCGCCCGCAACCCCGGCTCGCGGTGCGGCTGATGACCGCGATGGCGCTGGTCATCGCCGTCGGGGGGCTCACGCTGCTGGCCACGGTGAACCTCGTCGCCCCCGGGTTGTTCCACGACCACCTGTCGCACTTCGGGATGATGTCGCCCGAGGTCACCGCGCACGCGGAGGAGGCGTTCGCCTCGTCGTTCGCGATCGCGATCACGGTGGCCATGGGAGCGTCCCTCGTCGCCGCGGGTCTCGTGTCCTGGTTCCTGGTCCGCCGCGTCGCGCGCCCGGTGGAGGAGCTCGCGCAGGCGGCGGAGACGGTCGCGAGCGGGACCTACGCCGTGGACGTCCCCACCGAGCCGTTCTCCAGCGAGCTCGAGGCGCTCTCGACGTCGTTCTCCCACATGGCAGAGCGGCTCGCGGCCACGGACGCCTCCCGCACCCGGTTGCTCGCCGACCTCGCGCACGAGCTGCGCACCCCGTTGGCCACCCTCGAGGCCTACATCGACGGGCTCGAGGACAGCATCGTCGATCCCACGGCCGAGTCGTACGAGACCATGCGCGGCCAGGTCGCCAGGCTGCGCCGGCTCGCGACCGACCTGCGCGAGTCCGCCGCCGCGGACGAGCACGCGCTGCACCTGGTGCCGGTCGACACCGACGCCGCCGCCCTGGCAGCCGACGCGGTGGCTGCCGCGACGCCGCGCTTCCTCGCGAAGGGCGTCGGCCTCACCTTCGTATCCGCCGGAGGCAGGCTCGCGGTGCTCGCCGACGCCGAGCGCCTCGGCCAGGTGCTCGCGAACCTGCTCGACAACGCGCTGCGCCACACCCCGACCGGCGGTCACGTCGCGGTCCACGCCGACGGTGGTGGCGGGAAGGTCGTCCTGTCCGTCGTCGACGACGGCGACGGCATCCCCACCGACCAGCTCCGTGCCGTCTTCGACCGGTTCCACCGCGTGGACGCGGCTCGTGCGTCGACCGACGGCTCCGGCAGCGGGCTCGGACTCACCATCGCCCGCGCGATCGTCACCGACCACCGCGGCACGCTCAACGCAGCCAGCGACGGACCCGGCACCGGAGCCACCTTCACCGTCACGCTTCCGTCCGCCCCCTAGGGGCGGTCGTCGGGACGCCCTCCCGTCCTGGGCTCGCTCGGGTCCCCGGGAATGCCTGCACCGCGACCGCTGTTGAGGCGCGGGTACCCCGGGGGGGTACGCCTGGAACTGCGCCGCGCGTTCGCCGTCGCGCTCGCAGCCGACACCGCGTCGATCCTCACCATGGAGCTCATGGACAACGCCGTCGTCCTGGCCATCCCCGGTGCGATGGACGCCGGTCTCCGCGACGCCCTGTTCTGGGGGTCGCTCGTCGTCTCCCTGACCGTCGCCTTCGTCGTGACCGTCCCCGTGAACCGGTGGCTGATCGCGCGCGGACGCGGCCACGCGGTCGTCCACGAGATGCACCACGGACCGCATCCGGCGCAGCGCGACGGGAACGCTGGGCACACCGGGCACACCGGGCGCGCCGGGCACGGAGGCGCCGTGCCGTGTGCCGTCGGGGGGGTGCCCTTGTGCCCGCCGTATGCCATACGGCACAGGCGAATCCGTCCGAGAATCGCCATCTTCATCGGATCTTCATGGAACGCCGGGGGAACCCTTCGACCAGGCGCCCGATGCTCCTTCTGTGAGCATCACAGGAACCACGAGCGGGAGCACACGATGAACTGGTGGGCCATCTTCGGCGCCGGACTGCTGGCGGGTGCCACGACCTGTGCGGTCGCGCAGGGCGGCCTGCTGGTCGGGCTGCTCAACCGTCAGAAGAAGGCCGCGGCGGAGGCCGACGGCGCGAAGGTCCTCGTCACCGCTGGTGCGGCCGGCTCGGCCAGAGGCGGTCAGCGGGCAGGCGCGCGGAAGCCCGCACCGAAGGCGACACCCCGTACGAGTTCCTCGTCCACCACCGACGACCTCGTGCCGGTCGCGGGGTTCCTGCTCGGCAAGCTCGTGATCCTCACCCTGGCCGGGCTCGTCCTCGGCGCCTTCGGATCCTTCATCGCGCTCGACGCCCGCATCGGCGGTCTGGCGCAGCTCGTCGCGGCCGCGATCATGATCGTGTTCGGTCTCGGCGCCGCGGGAGTCCCCGGGTTCAGCGAGATCCAGTTCACCCCGCCCGCGTCGTGGACCCGCGTGGTGCGCAAGAGCACGCGGTCGCAGTCGGCGTTCGCGCCGTTCCTTCTCGGCGTCGCTGTGATCCTCATCCCGTGCGGCGTCACGATCTCGATGATGCTCCTCGCCGCGACCGCCGGGTCCGCCGTCGCCGGAGGCGCCGTGATGGCCGTGTTCGTGCTCGGAACCGCGCCCATGTTCACGGCGTACGGGTTCTTCACCCAGAGGTACGTCAGCCCCGACAGCCGCCGGATGTCGATCCTGCTCGGGATCGTGGTCGTGCTCATGGGCCTGTTCACCTTGAACGCGAGCCTGACCGCGCTCGCCTCCCCCATCACCGTGCAGAGCATCGTCGCGCAACTGCGCGGCACCCCTGCGGTCGCCGCACCGGTCGCGGCCGCGCCGGCCCCGGTGAACGGCGTCCAGGTGCTGAAGATCGACGCGACGACGAGCGGCTACTCGCCGTCGTCGATCGCGGCGAAGGCGGGTGTGCCCACCAAGGTCGTGTTCCACACCGACAACACGCGGTCCTGCATCGTCTACACGACCTTCCCGAGCATCGGGAAGCAGGTCGTGCTGCCGGACTCCGGCGACACCGAGGTCGACCTCGGCGCCCTCGCCGCGGGCGAGATCCCCATCTCGTGCTCGATGGGCATGTACACCGGCACCATCGTGGTGTCCTGAGATGAGCGAGGACGTCATGGACAACCGCACCATCACCGTTGAGATCGCCGGGATGCATTGCGCGTCCTGCGGAATCCTCGTCGACGACTGCCTGGAGGACGTCGACGGCGTCGTGTCCTCGCAGACGAGCGTGAAGACCGGACAGTGCATCGCGGTCGTCAGCGCATCCGTCCCGGACGCCGACGTCCTCGCCGCGGTGGTCGAGGCGGGCTACACCGGGACGATCCTCGCCACGGCCGGTACGCCGTGATCCTGGCCCTCGTCGGACTGGTCGTCGCCGGGTTCCTCGTCACCCTGGCCTTCGGGCTGGTCACCGGCCGGATCGCCTGGCGCCAGCGGGGTTGCTGCGCTCCCGCAGACCCCGCCCAGGACGTCCGCATGCGATCGGTCGACGACCCGATCACCTAGCCGGCACCACACGCCGCCGCGTTCGAACCGCCGCACTACGAGGAGACGAGAACCGTGACCATCGAGGCCCCCAGCCGCACCGTCGACCTGGAGGTCGGCGGCATGACGTGCGCGTCGTGCGCGGCCCGGATCGAGCGCAAGCTCAACAAGATGCCCGGTGTCGTCGCCGAGGTGAACTACGCGACCGAGATCGCGCGCGTCATCCTCCCCGAGGGGACGTCGGTCGAGGACGCGGTGGCCACCGTGGAGGCGACCGGCTACACCGCCACGCTGCCGAAGGCGGCGCCGGACGTCGTGGACGAGGACGGTGAGACGGTCGAGCAGACCAACCCCGAGCTCGCCTCCCTGCGCCAGCGCCTGACGATCTCGGCCGTCCTGACGCTCCCGGTCGTGCTCATGGCGATGGTCCCGATGTTCCAGTTCACCGACTGGCAGTGGGCCTCCCTCACCCTGGCCTCGCCGGTGATCGTCTGGGGCGCCTACCCGTTCCACAAGGCCGCCTGGACGAACCTCAAGCACGGCGCGGCCACGATGGACACGCTGATCAGCCTCGGTGTGGGTGCGGCCTACGTGTGGTCGCTCTACGCGCTGTTCTTCGCCGACGCCGGGATGCCCGGAGCCACGATGGGCTTCGAGCTGTTCCCGTCCCAGGCCGACGCCGGGGCGCACATCTACCTCGAGGTCGCCGCCGCCGTCACGGTGTTCATCCTCGCCGGGCGCTACCTCGAGGCCCGGGCCAAGACCCAGTCCGGTGCCGCGCTGCGTGCCCTGATGAACATGGGTGCCAAGGACGTCGCCGTCGTGCGTGACGGCATCGAGACCCGCATCCCCACCAGCCAGCTCGCCGTCGGCGACACCTTCGTCGTGCGCCCCGGCGAGAAGATCGCGACCGACGGCGTGATCGTCGACGGTGCCTCCGCTGTCGACACCTCGATGCTCACCGGGGAGTCCGTCCCGATCGAGGTCGGTCCTGGCGACGACGTGGTGGGCGCGACCGTCAACGTCGGCGGGCGCCTCACCGTGCGCGCGGCCCGCATCGGCGCCGACACCCAGCTCGCGCAGATGGCCAAGCTCGTCGCCGACGCGCAGTCCGGCAAGGCGCCGGTGCAGCGCCTGGCCGACCGCGTGTCCGCCGTGTTCGTCCCGGTCGTCGTCAGCCTGTCGCTGCTGACTCTGGCCTACTGGCTCGTGACCGGCGCAGACCCGCAGTTCGCGTTCACGGCGGCCGTGTCCGTGCTCATCATCGCCTGCCCCTGCGCCCTCGGACTTGCTACGCCGACAGCGCTCCTGGTCGGGACGGGCCGAGCCGCGCAGCTCGGCATCCTCATCAAGGGTCCACAGATCCTCGAGTCCACCCGTCGCGTCGACACGATCGTGCTCGACAAGACCGGCACCGTCACGACCGGGCGGATGACGCTCGTCGACGCGCACCCGGCGACCGGGGTCGACGTCGCCGACCTGCTGCGCAAGGTCGGCGCCCTCGAGGACGCGTCCGAGCACCCGGTGGGCGCTGCGATCGCAGCAGGAGCACGCGATCTCGTCGGCGAGCTCCCGGCCGTCGAGGACTTCGCGTCGGTCCAGGGCCGCGGCGTCCACGGCGTCGTCGGCGGTTCCGCGGTGGTCGCCGGCCGCGCGTCCTGGCTCGCGTCCGACTGGGCGGTCACGCTGCCTGCCGATCTCGTCGCTTCGCTGAACACCGCGGAGTCCGCAGGTCAGACCGCGATCGCCGTCGCGTGGGACGGCCAGGCACGAGGCGTGGTCGTCGTGTCCGACACCGTGAAGCCGACCAGCGCCCAGGCCATCGCAGAGCTGCGCAGCCTCGGGCTCACGCCCGTCCTGCTCACCGGCGACAACGTCCGGGCCGCGCACGCGGTGGGGATGACCGTCGGCATCACCGACGTCGAGGCCGAGGTGCTGCCCTGGGACAAGGTGGCCGTCGTGAAGCGGCTCCAGGAGCAGGGCCGCGTGGTCGCGATGGTCGGTGACGGCGTCAACGACGCCGCCGCGCTGGCGCAGTCCGACCTCGGCATCGCGATGGGCACAGGGACTGACGTCGCCATCGAGGCGAGCGATCTCACGCTCGTATCTGGAGATCTGCGCGCTGCTGCCGATGCGGTGTCGCTGTCGCGACGCACGCTGCGCACCATCAAGGGGAACCTGTTCTGGGCGTTCGCCTACAACGTGGCGGCGATCCCGCTCGCGATGTCGGGCAGGCTCAACCCCATCGTCGCAGGTGCCGCGATGGCGTTCTCGTCGGTCTTCGTGGTGACGAACAGCCTGCGGTTGCGCCGGTTCAAGGGGCGCGGCGCCGCGAGCGTCGACGTGGGCGGCATGACCACCCGGCCGCGGCCGGGCGCGCATGCGAGGACAGCTGCCTGACCGAGCGCTCGCGCCTCGTTCTCGGGGCGCCACGATCCGCGTCGACGCGATGGCCGCTGGTCGAGCCGGACCCGTCAGGCGTCGTGGGCGTCGTCCCGCAGCGCCGTGTGCCGGAGCTCGACCTCGACCAGCTCCGAGTCCGAGGCCGTCTCCAGCCGGATGAGCTTGTTGTCAGCCTCGGGCAACGCGTGCAGGACCTCGTCCAGCTTGTGGTGCAGGGCTTCCTGCTGACGGGTCTGGGTGTGTTGCAGGACGAACACCATGACCAGGGTCACGGCACCTGCGACGGCAGCGAACCAGATCAGGGTCTGGTCGGCATCGCGCGACAGGAGCGCCCACCCGAGGACCACCAGGCTGGCGACCAACGCGAGCGCGGTCGCGGCGGCCTTCGACGACCAGGCCGAGAGGAAGTGGATCGCGCGGCTCACCGCAGAGACGTCGGGCGGTGGGCTCTTGGCCGCCGTCATCGTGCGCTCACGGCGCTGATGCCGGCGTCGTACCCGACGGCATGAGCTGGGCCTGGAGGCCGGACAGCAGGATGTCGAGGCCGCGCTCGAGCTCCGCGGCGCCGTCGTAGGACGCGAGAGCGGGTGCCAGGCCCCGCAGGATCGGGAACTCCTTGATCGGCAGGCGATGCAGCCCGAGGCGCAGCAGGTCGTCGGTCTCCTCCGGCTTGTCGACGAGCTCCTGCAGCTCGTCGAGGACGTGACCGTGGAGGAACCCGAAGAAGAGCCGGTAGACGTGCAGGGCCTCGACGTCGCTGAACCCGCTGCGGACCAGCAGGGCCAAAGTGGCTTCGAGGGGTCGGAGCGTGCCGTGCGGACGAAGCGCCAGCGGGGTGGCCAGCGGTCGGGTCACGAGCAGGGGCACGACGTGGGGATGAGCCACGGCGATGGCGCGGAAGCGGCGTGCGACCTCGCGCAGTTGGGACTGCCAGTCGTCGTCGGTGGAGTCGACGGTCAGGTCGCCGAGCACCAGCTCGACCACGCCGTCGAGGAGCGCCGTCTTGGTGTCGGCGTATCGGTAGACCGCCATCGGGTCACGGCCCAGGGCCCGGCCGAGCCGACGCATGGACAGGCTCTCGACCCCCTCGAGGTCGATGATCGCCAGCGCGGCGCGCAGCACCTGGTCCCGCGAGATCGGAGTCGACGGCGTCTCGAACGCGTCGAACGGCTCGCTCATGACGGCTCCGTCCTTCGTTCTACGGTGTATGAAGACGGCGTAGACCTACATGGTTGACATTACCTTGGGGTCGGCGTCTACTGAAACTACGCCGTAGATCTACATCACCACACCGGGTGCCGGTCCACCGGGCGCCCAGCACAAGGAGCCAGCGCCATGATCATTCTCGGAATCGTCCTGTTCGTGATCGGCCTGCTCGCCAAGATCGCGATCCTCGAGACGCTGGGGATCATCCTCGCCGTCATCGGTGTCGTGCTCATGGTCCTGGGCTCCACCGGCCGC
>JADGOZ010000094.1 GCA_017882705.1 Candidatus Nanopelagicales bacterium
CGCGAGAAGCTCCAGGAGCGGCTCGCCAAGCTCGCCGGCGGCGTCGCCGTCATCAAGGCGGGCGCGGCCACCGAGGTCGAGCTCAAGGAGCGCAAGCACCGCATCGAGGACGCCGTGCGCAACGCGAAGGCGGCCGTCGAGGAGGGCATCGTCGCCGGCGGCGGCGTCGCCCTGCTCCAGGCGAGCGAGGTGGCCTTCGCCACGCTCGAGCTCGAGGGTGACGAGGCGACCGGCGCGAACATCGTCCGCGTCGCCGTCGAGGCTCCGCTCAAGCAGATCGCCATCAACGCCGGCCTCGAGGGCGGCGTCGTGGCGGAGAAGGTCCGCAACCTCGAGCCGGGCTGGGGCCTCAACGCCGCGACCGGCGAGTACGTGGACCTCATCGCCTCGGGCATCATCGACCCGGCCAAGGTGACGCGCTCCGCGCTGCAGAACGCGGCTTCCATCGCCGCGCTCTTCCTCACCACCGAGGCCGTCATCGCCGACAAGCCGGAGAAGGCCCAGGCCATGCCTGGTGGCGGCGACGGCGGCATGGGGGGCATGGACTTCTGAGGGACGACTGAGCGAGGCCGACGGTCCGCGTAGCGGGCCGCCGGCGCAGCGAGGGAGTGACGAAGAAGTCCCAGCAAGCACTGCTTCTCGAGGGCCCGGAACCGTGAGGTTCCGGGCCCTCGGTCGTCGCGAGTCCCGGCCGCACAGCGGCTGGGGTGAGCGACGACCTCAGGAGCCGACGATCAGCAACGATCAGCATGACGAAGGCCCGGGACCAGATGGTCCCGGGCCTTCGTCGTTGTCATCGCTCAGGTGCTACGCGTGGACCTTGGGGAGGACCGGCTTCCAGCGCTTCGGGTTGTGACCCGTCGCGAGGAAGAAGGCGTCACGAGCGGCCTGGACGGCGGTCTTGTACGCCGTGCGGGCGCTGGTGATGCTCGCGACCTTCGCGGCCTTCGCCGCGACGACGGCCGCGTCGGTCTGGAACACGGTGCGGGCGGCGTGGATCGCGGCCTCGAACGTCGCCTTGTCCGAGGAGGACTTGGGGCTGGCGAGGTACGCGGCGACGGCGGCGTTGACCGACGCGCGGAGCTGCGCGTGAGCGGCCGCGGTCGAGGACTTGAACGCGACCTTGGCGCTCTTCTCCGCCGCCTTGAAGGTGAGTGCCGCGGCGCGGACCGACGAGCGGAAGGTCGCCTTGGCAGCGGCCTCGGCCGGGGTCAGGGTCGCGGTGTCGTAGGCGGTGTACGCGGCGTCGACCGAGGTGATCCAGGTGGCCAGTGCGGCCTCGACGGCGGCGTCGCGGGTCGCGAGCGGAACGGCGACGGCGAGGGTGTAGGCGTCGTTGGCGGCCAGGATCAGCGCCGGGGTCGTCGACGTCTTGACGACGGCGTCGCGAGCGGTCTTGGCAGCGACCACGGTGCCGTCGGTGCGGAACGCGGTGTTCGCGGTCCGGACCGAGGTGCGGTAGGCCTGGTTCGCGGCCTTGAGGGCGGCCTTGAGCGCCTTCTTGGCGGTGTTCTCGGCCGGGTTGGACGTGGAGTGCCAGCCGTGCCGACCGGACTCGGGGCCACCGAGGGTGTGGGCGTTCGCCGAGGCGACGAAGGGCGAGGCGAGCACGAGGGTCAGGCCGGCGGCGGTGCCGGCGACCAGCGTGCGTCGGTTACGAGTGCGCATGAGGTGTTCCTCCAGGGGGACGTGGCGGCCTAGTTGCTCACCGCGTGCTTCCGTATCCACCTTCGGCAGGAGCCGCCGCCACATCAAGCCGAAGTCGCCCGATCGGCAGAAGTGAGGACAGGCCCTCGACATCTCTTGGACGAATCTTCGACAGGACCGAACAAACCCACGGCCTGCGTGGTCCGGCGTCACCCGTTCGGATCAGCCCATGCCGCCGAGCAGGTCGAACAGCGAGTCGGGCACCTCGGTCACCGGGCCGACGACGGGCTGCACGCCCTCGCCGCTCATCACGACGACGACCCGGACGTCCCCGGCCGCGGGCGCGACGTCGGCCATCACCGCACCGAGCGGCACCTCCACGCGGGTGACGGCGCCGTCCGTGACCCACACGTCGACCTTGAGCGTGACCTTGTCGAGCCCGGTGAGGTCGGGCTTCGTCCCGCCGCCTCCGGGCACGAGCGAGGCGACCTGCTTCCAGGCGGTGTCGACGACCGTGCTCATCGCGACGGTGGCGACGTAGTGCGTGCCGTTGGCGTCGGTGCCGGCCTCGGTCACGGTGGTGTTGTCCTTGACGGCCGCGGTGATGGAGTCGACGACCTTCCCCACCTGGGCGGGGGAGAGCTCCGTGGAGCCCGACGTCCCACTGGTCTTCTGGGCCTTGTCCAGGGCCCGCTGCAGTGCCGAGCCGGGGCCGATCGCGACGCCGACGGGCCGGCCGTCGAGCAGCGCGGTGATCACCTCGCCCGCCCCGCCGATCGCGCCGAAGCCGCCGAGGCCGCCGAGGCGGCCGAGCGACGCGGACGGGTCGACCCCCTGTGGGAACGACGTCGGCTCGATCTGCACGGTCAGGTGCGTGTCGGTCGTGGTGACGGTGCCGACCTTCTTGCCGTCGTAGACCACGCCGAACTGCTGGGTGCCGGGCGCCCAGGAGTAGCGGAGGGACGAGTTCGCCATGGCGGCGCCATCGACGGCAGCCGTGCCGCTGGCCTTCACCGAGATCGTCATGGTGCCCTGCGCCGCGGCCTTGGTGGCGTCGAAGGCGCGGACGAGCTGGACCTCGGGTCGCTGCAGGACGGTCCAGCCGTAGGCCGCGCCGCCCGCGACGAGCACGAGCAGGACGGCGAGGGTCGCCGCGACCACGGACCTGCCGGGACGCCGGCGGGACGGGCCGGGCTCGACGTGGGGAAGGACGTCGGTGGTGGCGCCGGGGACGGGCCCTGCCGGCGCGCCGTTCCCGAGCAGCTCGGCAGGACCGGGCGCGACGGGCTCGTCGGCGTACGGCGGGTGCTCGAAGTCGGACACGTCGTTCCCTCCCCTGGCGTGGGCCGCCTCGGCCCGCGCGACCATGGTCACCCCTCCGACGACGGGTGTCGTCGGTGGGTTCCCTCTCCTGCATCGGCGCGTCAGGGCGACGGGTGAACCACGAGTCGGCGGACATCGGGCGAAACCTGCTCGCGGCGTCACCCGCAGGGCTGAGAGGGTCGCCGTGTGCATCTCGTCGTCCCGTCCCAGGAACACCTCGACAGCTACGTCGAGGCTCTCCGCCTCGGGTGGTCGCCGAGCACCGAGCACGACATCTCCGGCGAGGTCCTCGCCGAGATCGAGGCCGACGCCGTCGGCTTCCTCGCAGGTGCTGACGACCGCGACCCGGCCGGCCGCACCGTCTCGCTGCCCGACGGCAGCGTCGTGCCGCGTCTGCCCGGCTTCGCCCGCTGGATGTGGGACGGCGAGTTCTGCGGCTCGATCAACCTGCGCTGGCGGGCCGGCACACCCGACCTCCCGCCGCACTGCCTCGGACACATCGGCTACTCCGTCGTGCCCTGGAAGCAGCGTCGCGGCTACGCCACGCAGGCGCTGCGCGAGATGCTCCCGCTCGCCCGGGAAGTGGGTCTGCCGTACGTCGAGATCGTGACGGACCCCGACAACATCGGCTCGCAACGCGTGATCGAGGGCAACGGCGGCCTCCTCGTCGAGCGGTTCGACAAAGGCCCTGTCTACGGCAGCGCCGAGGGCCTCCTCTTCCGCGTGGCGCTCGACTGACCGACGCCGTCGCCCTGCCAGGGTGGGCGCACCGACGAGGAGGGGGACACCGTGCCGGTGATCGAGGTCGAGGAGCTGAGGCGCACCTACTCCTCACGCACGGGACTGCGACGCAGCGCGAAGAAGGACGTCGAGGCCGTGCGCGGCATCTCGTTCGAGGTCGAGCGCGGCGAGCTGTTCGGCCTGCTGGGCCCGAACGGCGCCGGCAAGACCACGACGATCAAGATGCTGATCACGCTGCTGCTGCCGACCTCGGGTCGCGCACGCGTCCTCGGCTTCGACGTCGTGGCCGACGCACGCGAGGTGCGTCGTCGCATCGGCTACGTCTTCGGCGGCGACAAGGGTCTCTACGAGCGGCTCTCCGGCCTCGACAACCTGCGCTACTTCGCCGAGCTGTACGGCGTGGCACCGAAGGAGCAGGGGCCGCGCATCAGCGAGCTGCTCGAGCTCGTCGGTCTCGCCGGTCGCGAGCGCGAGCGCGTCGAGGGCTACTCCCGCGGCATGCGACAGCGCCTGCACATCGCCCGCGGGCTGCTGCACCGGCCCGAGGTCCTGTTCCTCGACGAGCCGAGCATCGGCATCGACCCGGTCGGCGCCCGCGAGCTGCGCGAGACCGTCGCGGCCCTCGTCTCGACCGGCACGACGGTCCTGCTCACGACGCACTACATGTTCGAGGCCGACCAGCTCTGCGACCGCATCGCCGTCATCGCCGGCGGCTCCATCGTCGCCGAGGGCACGCCCGCGCAGCTCAAGGAGCGGGTGGCCGACGGCCACGTCGTGGAGATCGAGGTCTACGGCGACGCCGGAGAGCGGATCGATGCGGTCCGCGCCATCGCCGGCGTGACGGGCGTGGCCGTCGAGGAGGGTGCGACCTCGCAGCTGCTCGTCGTCCGCACGAGCGCCGCGGCGCAGGTCACGCCCGCGGTCCTCGGCACGCTGGACGGCGTACGTCTGGGTCGGGTCGCCACGCGCGAGCCGACGCTCGAGGACGCGTACATCGAGCTGGTGCGTGACGTGTGAGGCCGGTCGCGTGAGGGTCCTCCGACTCGTCGGCGTGACGTGGTGGCTGCAGCTGAAGATGCGCAGCCGCTCGTCGTTCGACGGCATCCTCTCGATCGTCTACCCGCTGTTCTTCGCGACGATGATCTTCTTCATGTACGGCCAGCACGGCGACCAGGAGGCGCTCGTCGCTGCGTCCGTCGGAGCGGCCTGCATGGGCGTGTGGTCGGCCGTGAGCACGACGGCGTCGACCACGCTGCAGGGCGAGCGTCGTCAAGGCACGCTCGAGCTGCTCGTCGCGTCACCGACGTCGTTCCCGCTCACGGTCGTGCCGGCCACGATCTCGATGGGCACGATCGGGCTCTGGAGCCTCGTGGTCACCCTGCTGTGGGGTCGCTTCGCGTTCGGCATCTCGATCTCGTTCGCGCAGCCGGTCGTGTTCGTGGTCGCTGCGGTCGTTCTCGCCTTCTCCCTCGGACTGGTGGGCTTTCTCGAGGCGGTCGCCTCCGTTCGCTACCGCGCAGCCTGGGCGATCGGCTCGCTGCTGGAGTTCCCCGTCTGGCTGATCTGTGGGTTCCTGGTGCCGCTCGACGCGCTGCCCGACTGGGTCCGCCCGATCGCCTACCTGCTGCCGCCGACCTGGGGCGTCGCCGCCGTGCGCGACGCGGCGCTCGGGGGCAACGCGTGGCCCGACATCGCGCTGTGCCTGGTCTCGGGAGCGGCCTACGCCGGGATCGGCTGGCTTCTCGCGCGCCGGCTCGTCGACTCCGCGCGCATGCGCGCGACGCTGGCGCTGACATGAGGAGGCACGCGTGAGGACGTCGCTGCGCATCTTCTTCATCGGCGGGATGGCGAGCTACCGCGCGCTGTTCCACTGGCTCACGCCGTGGATCCTCATCCCGACGTTCGTCGTGGCACCGATGTTCGAGCTGCTGTTCTTCGCGTTCGTCGGCAAGGACGCGGGGGTAGGCGACAACACGTTCTACCTCATGGGCAACGGCATCTCGTCGGCCGCGATCCCGTGCCTGTTCGCGATGGGCAACACCATCGCGAACGAGCGCTACACCGGGACGCTCGGGCTGCTGCTCACGAGCCCGGCCCGTCGCCTGCCGCTGTTCCTCGGCCGCGCGCTGCCGGTGATCCTCAACGGGTTCTGCGTCTCGGTGGTCGCGCTCGGGCTCGGTGCTCTCCTGCTGCACGTGTCGATCCCGGCGGGCGACTGGCTGCCCATCCTCGCGGTGACGGCGGTCGCGTCGTTCTCGTGCACGGGTCTCGGCCTCGTCGCGGCAGCCATCGGCCTGCGCGTGCGCGAGACGGCGACGCTGTCGAACATCGTGCTCGGCGTGCTTCTCGTGTTCACCGGCGTCAACGTCGCGGTGAACGTGCTCCCGCAGTGGATGCAGTCGGTCGCGCAGGTGCTGCCGATGACGCACGGCATCGAGGCCGCGCGCGAGCTCGCCGCCGGACGATCGCTCGAAGACGTCGCCCCGCTCGTCCGCGACGAGATCCTCATCGGCCTCGTCTTCGTCGCGATCGGCTTCGCGATGCTCGTGTGGTTCGAGCACGACAGCCGCCACCACGCCACTCTCGAGACCGCCTAGCCCCGGCGGAGGTTGGCTATGAAGGACGCCTGCATCGCATAGAAGGCAACAAACTCCGCCTTCATCGCACCAGCGACTGTCCGGCCTAGAGCGCGCCGTCCCAGGCGCGCGGCTCGGCCGGCTCCGGCGGCGGGTCGACGAGCGGGAGGTGGAACCACGCGACGTCGCGCCATTCGCCGCGCTTGAAGCCCACGTCGCGGAACGTCCCGAGCGGCACGAACCCGTGCGCCTCGTGCAGTCGCACGCTCGCGGCGTTGGGCAGCGCGATGGCGGCGTACGCCGAGACATGACCGAGCTCGCGCACGAGCGGGATCAGTCGCGCGTACAGCGCCGTACCCACGCCGCGGCCAGTCACCGCAGCGTCGAGGTAGACCGACAGGTCGCAGGACCAGCGGTAGGCCCTGCGTACCCGATGGTGCGCGGCGTACGCGAACCCCACGGGCTCGCCGCCGCGCTCCGCGACGAGCCACGGGAGCGCCGGCGGGTCCGCCATCCGCCGGGCGATCTCGTCGGCAGCGGGCGCCACCTCCTCGAACGAGGCGTACGACGCTTCCACGTGCGGTGCGTACACGCGGGCGATCGCCGCGGCGTCGGCCGCCGCCGCCGTGCGGATCGACACGTCCTCGGAGGTCACGGCCTGAGCGTACGGTCACGTGTGGCTCGCGATGAAGGCCTAGTTCATTGCCTTCTATGCGATGCAGGCGTCCTTCGTCGCCCACACCGCGGGATCAGCGGCGGGACTCGAGGCGCACGAGGAGGTACACGGCTGCGGCGACGCCGGACAGCCACGTGGTGGCGACGAGGAGCCAGAGACCGGCGGAGAACTGGAACAGCGAACCGTCGTCGAGGGTCATGACAGCTCCTGGGTGAGGTCGAGGGTCAGAGGGCGCGGAAGGACAGGAGGCCGACGAAGGCCACGATCGGGACGACGAGGACGAGCGAGCAGATCGCCGTCGCGACCCACTTCTCGCCGCGGGTCCACTGCGGCGACATCCAGGCGCACACGAGCCCGGCGAGCGGTCCGACGAGCGGGGCGACGAAGCTGCCGACCGAGAGCAGCAGCACCGCGGCGATCTCGAGCCCGCCCCAGCGGGTCGCTCCACCGACGGGGGTCACGACCGGCACCGGCGGCTCGGTGTCGGCGCGGCGACGAGCCCGCATCACCAGGACGCCGGCCACGAGGATCGGAAGGATCACCCACGCGGCGACCAGGGTGAGCCCGATCCACGTGGGCACGACCAGGCCCGTGGAGACGCACTGCTCCTGGACGTCGACCGGCGTGCCGGTCGCGTCGATGACGCCGGAGCTGCCGCAGGACGTCGTGCCGGTCGCCACGGTGGCGAAGACCAGCGCGACGGCGGGGCCGCCGGGGAAGACCAGAGTCGCGAGGAGCTTCTCGCCGAGGGTCCAGCGGCGCGAGGACCACACCAGCACGACGCCGACGAGCCAGCCGATCACGAACAGGACGGAGCCGACGGTCAGGAACAGGGCGGCGGTGATCTCCAGGCCGATGCCCGCGCGGCGGTACGTCACCGGCGCGGCCGTGCCGAGCGGGTACGGCGTAGCCCCGGATCCGTCGTCGCGCGCCGCCGCGACGATCTCGTCGGGGTCGCCGAGGCGGTCGAGCAGCGCGCGTAGCGACGCCTCGTCGTCCACCTCTCCCGACTCGACGGCGGCCTCGATGTGCTCGCGGATGCCGGCCATGAGCTCGCCGCGGCGGTCGTCGCCGAGCGGGTAGGCGGCGCCGTCGAGCCGACGCAGGTAGTCCTCGACCAGCGGGTCAACCACGGTGCGCTCCATCTCGGTGTCCCTCTCCCGTCCCCAGCACCCCGTCGACGGAGTCGCGGAAGCGCTGCCACTCGGTCGTGAAGCCGTCCAGCGCGTGCTGGCCGGAGCGCGTGATCGCGTAGTAGCGCCGGGGAGGTCCCGACTCCGACTCGCGCCACGTGGTGGTCACCCAGCCGGCGCGGCGCATCCGCGACAGCAGGGGGTAGATCGTGCCCTCGCTGGTCACCAGGCCCTCGGACTCGCCGAGCCGCCTGACCAGGTCGAACCCGTAGAGCTCCTCCGCGGTGAGCAGGGCGAGGACGCAGTACTCGATCACCCCGCGACGCAGCTGGGTGAGCGGGTTCTGTGCCTCACCCGGTTCCATGCTTCGCAAGGTAGTCCTGCCGACCGCGGCTGTCCAGGGCAGGCGTAGCGTGGGTGTGGAGCCGGCGGCGTCCTGGACGGGCGGCGGACGGGTTCCGGGAAGGCACCACGATGGATGTCGCACTCCTGCTCGAGAAGGCCCGCCCCCAGGTGCTCGACGAGGCCTTCGCGGCCCTCGAGAGCTCCCACATCGCGCACTACCAGGCCGCCGGGGAGCGGCTGACGCGCCAGCGCCTCGCCGACCTGCACGACCTCGTGGTCGACGCGATCCGCAAGCGCGACCTGACCGACGTGACGGCGTACGCCCACAACGTCGCCGAGGAGCGGTTCCACGCCGGCTTCGACATCTCCGAGGTCCAGACGGCGTTCAACTGCCTCGAGGAGGCGATGTGGCGCCGCCTCGTCGCCGACGAGCCCCAGGCCGAGCTCGCGGAGGCCATCGGCCTGCTCAGCACCGTGCTCGGCTCCGGCAAGGACGCGCTCGCCCGCACCTACGTCTCGCTCGCCGGCCACCGCCGCGTGACGTCGCTCGACCTCTCGGCGCTGTTCCACGGCACCGGCTCCTGACCCGTCGCAGATGTGGCGTCAGCGCGCCTGACACCACGCGCGCACGCCACGTCTCGGGCGTGAGGTGGCGTCGGGTCGAGTGCCTGGCGTCGGTTAGGTTCACGTGGTGAGCCGGTCGGGAGTCGTCGCGTGAGCGGCCGTGGGACCCCGCGCCACTCTGCCGCACAGCTGCGCCGCCGCCACGTCGGCCGGGTCGTCATCGCCGTGACGCTCGGCCTCGCGCTGATCGGCGGCCTCGGCTACGCCGGTGCGCACCTGCTCTCGGGCACGAGCGGCGGCTCGGACGGGACGGCCTCGTCGTCGCCGCTGCTCCCCGGCGCGCCGACCGTCGCGGTGGCGCCCCTCCAGCCCGCGGCGTCCGTGCCGGGCGTCGGCTACGACATCTCCTACCCGCAGTGCGGGCGCACGGCGCCGCAGCCGTCGGCCTTCGGCATCGTCGGGGTCAACGGCGGTGCTCCGCTCACCTCGAACAAGTGCTTCGCGGCGCAGTTCGCCTGGGCCCGTAAGCTCCCCGCTCGTGCGGTCTACATCAACACGTCGTGGTCCGGGAACGGCGACCCGGTCGCGTACGGCGAGAAGCTCGTGACCGACGCCATCGAGCGCGAGCACGCGGCGGGCGTCAGCGGCGTCTCGATGTGGTGGCTCGACGTCGAGCTCGGCAACGCCTGGAACGGCACGCAGCAGGAGAACGCGACCGTCCTGGCCGCCATGGCGGCGAAGCTGCAGGCGGCCGGCGTACGCGTGGGCATCTACTCCTCTCCGCAGCAGTGGGCGGAGATCGCGGGGGACTGGCAGCCCGGTCTGCCGGTGTGGAACGCCACCGGTCCGGGCACCCGTGCGCGGGCGATCGCGCGCTGCGGCGAGGAGTTCGCGGGGTCGTCGTCCGGGCTCGTCCAGTGGGTGGCGAAGAAGGGCAACCGCCTGCTGGACCACAACGAGATCTGCCCTGCGTGGAAGAACCGCGGCGGCGACCTGCTCGACGTGTCCTGACCCTCGTCGGTCCTGCGCCGCGCCCCGTTCGACACGTCCGGCCGGTGGGGTTACGTTCGAGTGCTGACCGCATCGCCTCGTCCAGGAGCTGACATGACCGCACGTGACCTGACCGGGACCGTCGTCGCCATCACCGGTGCCACCGCAGGGATCGGCCGTGCGGCGGCGCGGCAGCTCGTGGCGAAGGGGGCGAAGGTCGCGCTCGGCGGTCGGCGAGCCGAGCGGCTCGACGAGCTCGTCGCCGAGCTCGGTGCCGACAACGCGGTCGGCGTCGTGATGGACGTACGGGTCCCGGCCGACAACGCACGCCTCGTCGACGCCGCGGTCCAGAAGTGGGGCCGGCTCGACTCGGTGGTCCCGAACGCCGGCATCGGCTTCTACGGCGGCATCCTCGACATGACCGACGAGGAGCTCGCCGAGATGATGGAGACGAACTACGCCGGCACCGTCTGGACCGTCCGCGCGGCCGTGCCGGCGATGCTCGAGGCCGGTGGCGGAGACATCGTCATCGTCTCCAGCGTGGCGGGGTTCCGCGGCGGCGAGGACGAGGCGGTCTACGCGGGCACGAAGCACGCCCAGGTCGGTTTCGCCGGCAGCCTCGACCGCGAGCTGCGGGGCAAGGGCGTGCGAGTCACGCTCATCTGCCCCGCGGGAACCGCGACGGAGTTCGCCGTAGGGGCCGGTCGGGTCGAGGACGACCCGCGGTTCGCGGACTGGCTCACGGCCGACGACGTCGCGCACGCCGTCGTGACGACACTCGAGCAGCCCCGCACCCTGCGCACCGCGATCTGGACCCTCTGGAGCATGGGCCAGCAGAGCTGACCCATGGGTGGTTCGGTCAGCTGACGGCGCCGTCGAGGTAGTTCTCGAGGAGCGCGAAGCGCAGGTGCGCGGCGGCGACGATGCGCTCGAGCCGGAGCACCTGGCCGACCATGCCGGGCTGGAAGTGCATGAGGACGATGTCGCCCGCGTGCAGGGTCGGGGATCCGAACCAGGTCTGCAGGGTCCCCTGAGCGGGCATGACCGCGTCCCACCCGACGACCGCTCGGATGCCGCACGACTCGGCCGCCGCGATCACGGCCGCGCCCGTGGCGCCGAACGGCGGGCGCAGGAGCGTGGGCCGCGTGCCGAACAGCTGGTGGTCGAGGACCTGTGCCGCGCAGATCTGGCGGACACGCTCGGTCGGCGACACGAGCGTGAGGTCCCGGTGGGTGAGGGTGTGGTTCTCGATGACGGCACCCGCCGCCTGCAGCTGCCGGAAGTAGCCCTCCCGGCCCCGCGAGGACGCGGCGTTGGTCAGGAACACGGTGAGGGGCAGGTGCTGGCGGCGTACGAGGGCGAGGAACGCGGGATCCCGCGTCCACCCGTCGTCGACGGTGAGGAACACGACGCGGTCCCGGGTGCGGACGCGATGGACGTACGTCGTGATCACGCGGTGCCTCGGCGTCGGTGCCACGACTGCGGGCGGCGCTGCGCGCAGGGTCGGTGACTGGGCGGGGGCCGTGCCCGGCCCCGTGGCCTGGCTCGCCTGGCTCACGCCCGGGCTGAGCGCCAGCAGCGCGCAGGCGACCGCCGCGACGAGTGCCGGCGACCGGCGTCGAGATGTCCTGGTCATGGGGAACGACCTCACCCGAGCAGGTAGCGGAGGAAGCACGGGTTCGCAGCGAGCGACTCTGCGTAGAAGATCGCACGTATCCGGTAGTTCGGCAGGCTGTAGTGGATTCCGTCCGGGCGGTTGCTCACGCCGTGATCGCGGGCGAAGGCGAACCAGTCGAGGACGTGTTCGCCGACGGCCGCGCCGCCAGCGTCAGGTGGGCGCCGCGCATCGCGGTGCTGAGGTACGACGGCGACCCGTAGGCGATCGTCCCGACGGTGAGCGAGTCACCGAACACGTAGACGCGCGGCGGCGCGGGAGCGATCGGACTCGGGACGGCTGGTGCCGCCGGCGCGGGGTGGGCGTCGTGACGGCGACCGGGTGGGGGCGCGCCCCCGCGGCCGCGGCCGCGGCCGTTGGGACCCCCCCGACGGTGAACGCCATCGCCAGCAGAGCGAGCGACAGCGTCGTGCTCGTGAAGGGGTGCACCTTGTCGTCGTCGGTCGCACCACGGACGCGGCCTGAGCGCCGGCCCGGAAGGTGCGCCCCAGGATCCCGATTCGTGAGCACGCCGAGAGCCTCGGTCCGCGACGCCGTCGGCGGACACCGATGGCAGCGTCCCTCCGACGCCGTCGGCGTCGCGCGCATGAGCGGGGTCGGAGCCGGACCCGAGGCCGTCGACCGGCGGGTGACGGCGCGGGCGACGCGCGCTGAGAGCAGCCATGCACGACTGGTGCGACCGGACGCGCCGTTGCCGCGCCGGCCCGACTCCTCGCGTCCGAGCGTCTCCCGGTGACATCCTTGGTCGGACGGCGTGCGCGTGCGTCGCGCCTCCGCCGAGGGGGAGTCATGGAGGACGAGGAACGGGGTCGGCTCGCCGAGCGCGCCGAGGAGGCCACGATCTCGAGCCTCGTGCGGATGCTCGGTCCTGAGCTGGCCGAGTCGCTCGGCGTGTCGAGTACCGCGATCGGCGGCGGAACCGCTTTCCGGATGGCCGCGTCGAACGACTTCCCGATGTTCAACCGGGTGCTCGGACTGGGCCTCGACGCGCCGCTGACCGACGACGTCGTCGACGAGGCGGTGGAGTTCGCGCACGGAGCCGGCGGGCCGTGGCTGCTGATCCAGCTTCCGCCGTACGCCGAGACGCCCGAGGTGCTCGAGCTGCTCGAGCGGCGCGGCGTCCGCCGCGGGGGGTGCTGGGCCAAGATGATGCGCGCGGTGGGGGAGCCGCCGGTCGCCGCGACCGACCTACGGATCGCCGAGGTCAGCGCGGAGGAGGCCGAGGAGCTCGGGCGGGTGCAGTGCGTCGGCATGGAGATGCCGCCGTTGCTGGTCCCGTGGTGCGCGCGTCAGGTGACCGAACCGGGATGGCGCGCCTACGCGGCGTACGACGGTGACCGGATGGTGGCCATCGGATCGCTGTTCCGGCACGGCGACGTGGGACAGCTCTCGGGCGCGGCCACTCTGCCGGAGGCGAGGGGCCGCGGTGCCCAGAGCGCCCTGATGGCGCGTCGTATCGCCGACGCCCGCGACCTGGGGATGGCCTGGATCACCGCCGAGACCGGGGCCGAGACACCGGACGACCCGAACCCCTCGCTGCACAACATGCACCGCGCCGGCCTCGAGCACCTCTACGACCGCCGGAACTGGCTGCTCGACCTCTGACCCGCTTCCGCGGGCTCCGGAAGGCGGGGTGTCACGCCGTGGGCCTGGGGTCGATGTCGCCGTGCAGGACGTCCTCGGCGTCGACGATGCGGTAGGCGTAGCCCTGCTCGGCGAGGAACCGCTGTCGGTGCGCGGCGAAGTCGGCGTCGACCGTGTCGCGCGCGACGACGGCGTAGAAACGCGCGGTGCGTCCGTCGGCCTTCGGGCGCAGGACGCGGCCGAGTCGCTGCGCCTCCTCCTGGCGCGAGCCGAAGGAGCCCGAGACCTGGATCGCGATGCCGGCGTCGGGCAGGTCGATGGAGAAGTTCGCGACCTTCGACACGACGAGCACACGCTCCTCGCCGGTGCGGAACGCCTCGAAGAGGCGCTCCCGCTCGGGGATCGGCGTCTCGCCGGTGATGACCGGGACCTTGAGCCGCTCTCCGAGCTCGTGCAGCTGGTCGAGGTACTGCCCGATGACGAGGATGTGCTCCTCGGGGTGCCGCGCGATGAGCCGCTCGACGATGCGGTACTTCCGGTGGCTCGAGGCGGCGAGGCGATAGCGCTCCTCGGGCTCGGCGGTCGCGTAGACGAGCCGCTCGCGGTCGTCGAGGGTGACGCGCACCTCGACGCAGTCCGCGGGCGCGATGTAGCCCTGCGCCTCGATGTCCTTCCAGGGCGCGTCGTAGCGCTTCGGGCCGATGAGGGAGAAGACGTCGCCCTCGCGACCGTCCTCGCGCACGAGTGTGGCGGTGAGACCGAGACGCCGGCGCGACTGGATGTCGGCGGTGAACCGGAAGATCGGTGCGGGGAGCAGGTGTACCTCGTCGTAGAGGATCAGGCCCCAGTCGCGGGAGTCGAACAGCTCGAGATGCTGGTAGACGCCCTTGCGCCGGGTCGTCATGACCTGGTAGGTCGCGATGGTGACCGGCCTGATGTCCTTGACGGTGCCGGAGTACTCCCCGATCTCGGCGTCGGTGAGCGTCGTCCGCTTGAGCAGCTCGTGCCGCCACTGACGGGCCGACACGGTGTTGGTGACGAGGATGAGCGTGGTCGCCTGGGCCATCGCCATCGCGGCGGCGCCGACGATGGTCTTGCCCGCGCCGCACGGGAGCACGACCACGCCGGACCCGCCGTGCCAGAACCCCTCCGCCGCCTCGCGCTGGTAGCCGCGCAGCTCCCAGCCCTCCTCGCGCAGTGCGATCGCGTGCGCCTCGCCGTCGACGTAGCCGGCGTAGTCCTCCGCCGGCCAGCCGAGCTTGAGCAGCACCTGCTTGAGGTGGCCGCGCTCGGAGGGGTGCACCACGACGGTGTCCGGCTCGATACGCGCACCCACGAGCGGCTCGACCTTCTTGCTGCGCAGCACCTCCTCGAGGACTGCGCGGTCGTTGGCGTGCAGGACGAGGCCGTGTGCGGGGTGCATCTGCAGCTGCAGGCGCCCGTAGCGACCCATCGTGTCGGCGACGTCGACGAGCAGCGCGTGCGGCACGGGGTAGCGCGAGTAGCGCAGCAGGATGTCGACGACGCCCTCGGCGTCGTGGCCGGCGGCGCGCGCGTTCCACAGCCCGAGCGGGGTCAGCCGGTAGGTGTGGATGTGCTCGGGTGCCCGCTCGAGCTCGGCGAACGGCGCGATCGCGTGACGGCACTCCTCCGACAGCGGGTGGTCGATCTCGAGGAGGAGGGTCTTGTCGCTCTGCACGATGAGGGGGCCGTCGGTCATCCGTCGATCCTCCCATCCGGGGCGGCGGGCCGCTAATGCGCATGGGACGCCCGCTGAGAACAGGACGCTGCGCGTGCTCAGCGGACGACGAGCGTGCGCGACGCCGAGACCGCCGCGAGGTGCGTCCCGTCAGCGGCGACGACCACGCGCAGCACGTACCGTCCGCGCGCGGTCGGGCGCAGCGTGACCGACCACGCGCCGCTGGTCAGCACCCGGCTGCGGGCGAACGTGCGCCAGGTGCCGCCCACGAGGCGCTGCACGGTGAGCGCGAGGTGCGAGGCGTTCGGTGCTGCGCTCCCTCGGACGACGGTCGTGGAGCGGAGCCGGATCGACGGGTGCGAGAGGCCGATCGTCGTCGAGCGCCGGCTCAGGACGCCGACCGCCGCAGTGCTCGCGGCGCGCGGGGCGCTCGGCCCGAGCGTCCTGACGTCGTGCGCTGAGTACTCCATGTGCCTGGTCGGCCGGACGACCAGCGTCGCGGTGCCGTTCGCGGCCGTCGTGCGTGAGGCGACGGCGTACCAGGTGGAGGTGCCGCGTGCGCGGGCGTAGAAGCCGACGAGCGCGCCGGGCACGGGAGCGCCCGAGTCGGTCAGCCGCGCGGTGAGGGCCGCGGTGCCGGGGTAGGTGACGCCGGCGCTCGACGTCCGCAGGGTCAGGGCCGGGCCGGGGCGGGCCGTGGGCAGCACGAGCGTCGTGATGGAGCCGGCCGGGAACGTCACGGCGCCGAGCGTCGAGGTGTCGAAGGAGCTCGTGATGATCGCCGCCGGGTCGCCGGCCGAGTACTGGTAGCGCGTGCCCGTCGGCGCGAGCCTGCCGCCCGCGACGGTGACCGGGCTGGTGAGGTCGGCCGCGGTCTTGTTGATGACGACGGCGGTCACGGTGCCGTCCGGGCGGGCGGCGGCGTAGACCGCGAGCCTGCCCTGGTCGGCGCTCGACGCCGGCAACGACGTCGTGCCGAAGCCGGAGCCATGGCCGTCGAGGTTGCGGAACATGCGGAACGCGAAGGTGCCCGGCGACGTGGCGGTCTCCGGTGGGCCCCACAGCGCCGCCCACCGCACGCCCTCGCGCCCGAGGATGCCGAGGACGTCGGCCTGCGCGAGCGCGCCGTTCATCGTGTCGAGCGCCCCGAAGTTGTACTCGCCGATCGCGAGTCCCGTCCCGGGGTAGTACGCGTCCACCCACGCCTTCATCCGCGGGATGAGCATGACGTGGGTGTTGACCCCGGTCGTCGCGATCCAGCTCTCGTCGGTGTACGTCGGATCCCACAGCGCCCTCGTCGAGCGCAGCCGCAACGCCTGCGTCGCGGCTGCGCCCGCGCCGGAGGCCAGCGCGATGCCACCGCCCTGCGGGTAGAAGTGCTCGTCGAGCACCGACAGCGTGCGGTGGCCGACGAGCACGTCGTGGTCGTGGAAGGCCTTCAGGTACGCCGCTCCCAGGTCGATCCCGCCGTGGGCCGTGCGGTCGGCGCCGTCGCCGCAGCCGTCCTGCGGGAAGTAGAAGTAGGCGCACCAGCCCCAGTCGCCCGGGCCGGTCACGATCGCGCTCGGGTCGCCCGCGAGGACGGCGTCGGCCGCGGCGGTGCTCTTCGCGAACAGGCTCGTGCCGTCGACCGCGGCGGGCTGGACGTCGCGGTGCGTCGAGCTCCACAGCGACGGCTCGTTGTCGAGCTGGTAGTAGAGCGGTGCGGCTCCCGCCGGGTTCGTCGCGGCGAGGTGCGCCGCCATGCCCGTGACCTCGCCCGGGCCGAACGGCAGGCTCGTGTCGCTCGGCGGTCGCGTGACCGGGAGGTCGTCGCCCGCGGCGCTCCGGCCGTTCCCGCAGTTCGTCCGCCACGGGTCGACCGACTGCTGCGCGCCGTAGACGCCGATGTCGAAGCCGCAGGCGCTGTTCGCCTTCGCGACCCAGCCGAGGACGGGGACCGTGACGGCCGCGCGCTCGCTCGTCGCCGCCGCCGTGGTCACGAGGTCGTCGAGAGCCGACGGGCTCGCCGCGGCGGAGTCCTTCGACTTGTAGTTCTCGAAGTACCAGTCGTTCCCGAGGTTCCAGAAGTCGCTGCGGTAGTCGTAGCTCGTGGTGGTGTTGCCGCCCCAGCGCGAGAGGGAGATGTTCGCCGCGGCCGCGAAGGCCGGAGTGGGGAAGGACGCGCCGTACACGCCGGGATCGATCGCGGCGCCGGGGTGGGTTGCGTCGATGGTCAACGCGGGTCCGGCGGTGGCGGCTCCGGCGCTGGCCTGGGGGAGTGCCGCCAGGCCAGCGACCGCCACGGCGGCCGCGAGGACGACGCGCCCGGCCCGCACCCCTCCGGAGCTCACGCTCGCAGGCTAGCCGGGGATGCTCGGGTGGAGAGGGATGCGACCTTGCCGCTCGGCCGAGCGGGCGACCCTCTACGGTGTCGGTCGTGGCAGTCGACAGGGTGGTCAGCGCCGCGCAGGCGGTGCTCGACGGCGAGCACGCCGCGCGGCGGTCCGGTGTCGTCGTCCGCAGCCTGGACACCCAGGAGGAGTTCGACCAGGCCCGCTCCGTGTGGGACACGGTCTGGCCCTTGCCGCCCGGCGGCACCGAGATCACCGCGCACCTGATGCGCGCGTTGCACCACGCCGGCGGCTACGTCAGCGGCGCCTACGTCGACGGCGCGATGATCGCCTCCTGCCTCGGCTTCGTCGGCCGCAGCCAGGACGCCGACGGCACGTGGCACACGCACCTGCACTCCCACGTCGCGGGCGCGCTGCCCGGGTACGGCGACCGCGGCATCGGTACGGCGCTGAAGCTGCACCAGCGCGGCTGGGCGCTCGAGCGCGACTTCGACCGGATCGAGTGGACGTTCGACCCGCTCGTCCGGCGCAACGCACGGCTCAACCTGATGAAGCTCGGCGGCGTCGCGGTCGACTACGTCGCCGACTTCTACGGCGACATGACCGACGGCCTCAACGTCGGCGACCCGAGCGACCGCTTCATCCTGCGCTGGGACATCGCCTCGCAGCGGGTCGCCGACGCGCTGTCGGGCGCGGTGACGGCACCCGCGCGCGAGGAGCTCGTGGCGCTCGGCGCCGAGGAGACGCTGCACGTGAACCCCGACGGCGAGCTGATCGTGCTCCCGGCGACCTCGCCGGTCCGACTCGTCGCCGTTCCGGAGGACATCATCGCGATCCGCAAGGCGGATCCGGGGCTGGCGTCGCGCTGGCGGCTCGCCCTGCGGGAGGCCGTCGAGCCGGTCGTGGGCAAAGGCGGTCGCGTCGTCGCGCAGACCGTGGAGGGTGACTACGTCATGGAGGTCTCGTCGTGAGGATCGAGAGCGTTGTCGCGCACGAGGTCGCGATGCCGTTGGTGCGGCCGTTCCGCACGTCGTTCGGCGTCGAGACCACGCGTCACGTGATCCTGCTCGAGGTCACGACCGACGAGGGCGTCGGCTGGGGCGAGTGCGTCTCCTCGGAGAACCCCCTCTACAGCCACGAGTTCAACGCCGCGGCGCTGCTCGTGCTGCGCGACCACATCATCCCGCGCGTGCTCGGCCGCGAGCTCTCACCCGAGGACGTGCCCGGGCTGATCGGTCCGGTGCGCGGCCACCCGATGGCCCGCGGCGCGCTCGAGATGGGGATCCTCGACGCGCACCTGCGCCACGTCGGGCAGTCGTTCGCGTCGTACTTCGGGTCGAACAAGGACATCATCGACTGCGGTGTGAGCGTGGGGATCCCGGTCGACGACGACATCGACACCCTCGTGAACGAGGTGCAGTCCTACGTCGACGCGGGCTACCGCCGCGTGAAGCTGAAGATCCAGCCGGGGTGGGACATCGAGCCCACCCGCGTCATCCGCGAGATGCTCCCCGGCATGCCGCTGCAGGTCGACGCCAACCAGGCCTACAGCCGCGACAGCATCGACCACCTGTGCGCCCTCGACGAGTTCGACCTGCTCCTGATCGAGCAGCCGATCCACGAGGAGGACTACCTCGGGCACAAGCTCCTCGCGGAGAAGATGCGTACGCCCGTGTGCCTCGACGAGTCGGTCCTGTCGGCCGACAACGCCGAGAGCCTCATCGACTACGGCGCCTGCGAGATCGTCAACATCAAGGCCGGTCGCGTCGGCGGCTACATGTCGGCCAAGAAGATCCACGACATGGCGCTCGGCCGCGGCATCCCGGTGTGGTGCGGCGGCATGGAGGAGACGGGTGTCGGACGCGCAGCCAACGTCGCGATCGCGTCGCTGCCCGGTTTCACCCTGCCGGGCGACACGAGTGCCTCGGCGCGCTTCTACTCCCTCGACGTCACCGAGCCGTTCGTGATGGAGGACGGCCGTCTGCGCGTCCCGGACGAGCCCGGCCTCGGCCGTACGCCGATCCCCGACGTCCTCACCCAGCTCACTGTGGAGCGCACCCCCCTCTCCTGACCGCCACCCCCGTCCATGCCGCCACACCGTCGCTTCCAGGGCACCGGACAGTCCGGGAGGCGACGGTCCGGTCGGCGCGATCGGGGTGGCCTGGGGTGAGACGACGGCGGGTCCGGCGTAGATTCGAGGTACCGGGCGGGGGCCCGACGGCCCGCCGGACCGCGTGCCCGGAATGACCCGCGGAGGCCGTCATGCGCGCGTCCATCCCTCCCATCGCCGCCCGAGCCCGCGGGGGTGCAGCGATGGCGGCCCTTGTCCTCGCCCTCGCCGGCTGCAGCGGGGCCACCACGTCGAGCACGTCGAGCCCGACGACGTCGACGACGCCGGGCGCCTCGTCGTCCTCGTCGAGCCCGTCCGTCACGTCGACCAGCCCTACGCCGTCCAGCACGTCGCCCAGCGGCACGCCGAGCACGGGTCCGACGGCACCGGCGACGGTCACGACCGTGGTCATCACGGTGCAGGGCTGTCCGACCGGGTGCCGGATCTTCGCCGAGCAGGACGGCACGAGGGAGCACCCGCTCGCGACGCCCTGGCAGGTCTCCACCCTCGTGCGCGACGGGAGGGCGACGCTCCTTGTTCCGGTCGCACGCACCAAGGGCCTGCACTTCTCGGTCGGCTGCCCCGGTGACGTGTGCAACTCCAGCAACGCCGCTCCCGTCGTGGTGCTGCGCTACCGCGGGATCGCGGTCGGAGCGTCCGTGACCGACGCGGTCGCGAAGTCGCAGACGCAGGCGTCGGGATGCTGGGTCGGCACGACGTCGGCCACGGCGACGTTCGCCCTGCACGTGACGGTCTTCCCCGACACGATCTTCGACCGCAAGGCGCACTCGATCCGCGCGTGGATGAGCCCACAGGTGGCCGTCCTGCCGGGCACGTGGTTGTCGACCTACCGCGGCGGCCTCGGCACCCAGGACTCCCTCCTCTGCTGACCAGGACCTCCGGGATCGGTGGCGTCAGTGGTGGAAGGCGCTCTCGTCGCCGGTCGCGCCAGTCGTGCGGGTCCCGGCCTCGAGCTTGGGCAGCTGTCGTTTGAGGTCCTGGAGCAGGAGGTCGGCGAGGTCGTGGCTGAAGCCTCGGCGCACGACCACGCGCAGCGCCGCGAGGTCCTCCCGGTCCTTCGGGAAGGTGTACGCCGGCACCTGCCAACCACGCTCGCGCAAGGCGTTGGACACGTCGAAGACGGTGTAGGCCGTGACCTCGTCCTTGAGCGTGAAGGCGAAGACCGGCAGCTCGTCGCCGCGGGTGAGGAGGCGGAACGGTCCGAGCTCCTCGATCTGAGCCGACAGCCGGGTGGCCACCTCGCGCGCGTAGCCCTGCACCTTGGCGTAGCCGCCGAAGCCGAGACGCAGGAAGTTGTAGTACTGCGCGACGACCTGGGCACCGGGGCGGGAGAAGTTGAGCGCGAAGGTCGGCATGTTGTCGCCGAGGTAGTTGACCCAGAAGATCAGGTCGGCCGGCAGGGCGTCGTCGTCGCGCCAGACGATCCAGCCGACGCCGGGGTAGACGAGGCCGTACTTGTGGCCCGAGGCGTTGATCGACGCGACGCGCGGCAGCGTGAAGTCCCAGACGAGGTCCTGGTCGATGAACGGCGCGACGAACGCGCCGGACGCGCCGTCGACGTGCACGGGGATGTCGAGGCCGGTGCGCGCCTGCAGGTCGTCGAGCGCGGCGCAGATCTCCGCGACCGGCTCGTAGGAACCGTCGAACGTGGAGCCGAGGATCGCGACGACGCCGATGGTGTTCTCGTCGCAGAGCTTCACGGCCTCCTCGGCCGAGAGGTGGAAGCGCTCGCCGTCCATCGGCACGAGACGCATCTCGACGTCCCAGTAGTTCGCGAACTTCTCCCAGCAGACCTGGACGTTGATGCCCATCACGAGGTTGGGGCGGTCGGCGGTCCTGCCCTCCGTGCGGCGCGCGAGCTGCCACCGGCGCTTGAGGGCGAGGCCGCCGAGCATCGCCGCCTCGCTCGACCCGGTGGTCGAGCAGCCGGTCGCTCGCGCCGCGTCGGGTGCGTGCCAGAGCCTGCTGAGGATCTCGACGCACCGCGACTCGAGCTCGGCGGTCTGCGGGTACTCGTCCTTGTCGATCATGTTCTTGTCGAACGACTCGCTCATGAGCCGCTGCGCCTGCGGGTCCATCCACGTCGTGACGAACGTCGCGAGGTTCATCCGGGCGTTGCCGTCGAGCATGAGCTCGTCGTGCACGATCTGGTAGGCGACCTCGGGCGGCGTCTCGCCCGCCGGCATGTGGTGCCGCGGGATCCCGTTGCCGTCCATCGTGAGCATCGGGTCGACCGCGAGGTCCCGGGTGTTGGCGGGCGGCTTCTGCGGGTGCTTGAGGCTCACAGCCGGTCCTTCCGTCGAGGTCAGTCCGCACGAACCTAGCCGTCCGTCACGGCGCGTCGCCCGGCGTCGCGTCGAATGGCGCCATCCTGTGCCGGAGCCGCCGACGCGGCTAGCGTGACGCCATGGCTCCCCGCGACGTGCCCCTGGTGTTCGTGCACGGCATGTACCTGACGGGGCTGTCCTGGGCGCCGTGGAAGGAGCGGGCCGAGGCGCGCGGATGGACCTGTCACGCCCCCTCGTGGCCGTTCCACGAGGGCGATCCCGCGGTGCTGCGGGCGAGCGTCGACCCGCAGCTCGGGCAGTTGCGCTTCGGCGACGTCGCCGCGCGGCTCAAGGACTTCATCGACGGGCTGCCCGAGCGGCCGGTGCTGATCGGGCACTCGATCGGCGGCCTGCTCGTGCAGAAGCTGGTCAACGACGGCTTCGCCCGAGCCGCCGTCTCGATCAGCTCCGCGCCGCCGCGCGGGGTGCTGTCGTTCGACCCGCACTTCTTCCGCGCGAACTTCCCGCACACGAACCCGTTCGCCGGGAACAAGCCGGTCGTGATGACGCCCGAGCGGTTCCGCTACGCGTTCGCGAACACCTCGAGCACCGAGGAGGCCGACACGGTGTTCGAGCGTTACGTCGTCCCCGAGAGCCGCAACGTCCCGCGGAGCACCCTCACCTCGCAGGGCGCGATCGACTTCCGTCGCGCGCACGTCCCCTTGCTGTTCGTCGCCGGTGACGCCGACCACCTCACGCCCGCCGCGATGGTCGAGACCAACGTGCGTCGCTACGCCGGGTCCGCGGGCCGCATCGACTTCGTCCGGCTGCGCGACCGCTCGCACCTGCTGTGCAACGCCGGGGGCTGGGAGGAGGTCGCCGACCTGGCTCTCGACTTCGTCGAGCAGGCGTAGCGGCGGAAGCGGAAGCGGCCGGCTAGCTGCTCCGCAGCGGGAAGCCCTCGGCGTCGACCGCGACGCCGCCGAGCACCTCGGCGCAGCGCCGAGCCACCAGGTCGAGACCGGCGCGCGTCTCCGCGTCAGCGGTGTCGTCGGCGCCCTCGACCCGCACGGCCCACAGGGCGGGGGAGCGGAGCGCGGCGAGCGCGCAGAGCGCGACCGTCGAGGGCGCGGCCGAGACGGCGTCGTCCCCCTCCTCGAGGTCGACCTCGGAGAGCCACAGACCGCGGCCGTCGGGCGCCTCGAGGACCCAGCCCGGCAGCGCGGGATCGGCCTGCGTGAGCCCGGGCAGGACGTCGGAGAGCGCGGTCACGACCTCGTGGGCCTCGGGCCGCCGGTCGAGGTAGACCGACCAGGTCGCCTCGGGGTCGGGCGCCTGCGCCCAGACCTCGCCCGGGTGCTGGACCCAGCCGGCCGTTCGACGCGCGAGCCCGGTCGTCGCGGCGGCGGAGAACGCGCCCGGTCCCGAGTCGATGCCGTCGTCGCCGGACCCGAACCGGTCGGCGACGAGGGCGAGCAGGTCGATCGCGACGTCGATGTCGGTCATCAGCCGCGGGTCGTGGGCCGAGGGCGGGCGAGGTGCGCGCTCGGGCTCCGGCCAGGTCAGTGAGTAGACCCACGCGCCGGGCTCGCCGAGGTCGCTGTCGGCCGCCGTGGGGCCGTCCCACTGGAGGCCGCCGGGGAGGGGTGCGCCGCCCGAGACCCCGGCCCACGCGCGCAGCAGGCGGTCGAGGTCGGCGGCGCTCACGGACGTCCCGTCGGGCAGCGCCAACCGGGACCGCCTCGGTGTCCCGTGCGTGGCCGTGTCGCGCCGCCTGCCGAACAGCCCCATGCCCGTGCGCCCCTCGTGCCGACGTCCCCGTGAACCGGCCCGGTGGCAGGTCCTCGGGGGGAACCCTTCCAGAGCGCGCATCAGGAACCGCGCACGTGGACGTGTCGTCTAGCCTCACCCCATGCCGGCGGACACCGAGACCCTCATCATCGGCGCGTCCGCGTCCGGACTCGCGACCGCCGCGGTGCTCGGCGAGGCCGGACGGCCCTACGAGCTGCTCGAGGCGACCGACGTCGTCGGCACCGCGTGGCGTCACCACTACGACCGGCTGCACCTGCACACGCCGAAGTCCGCGTCGAGCCTGCCCGGCCTGCCCATGCCGGCGGACTGGCCGCGCTACCCCGCACGCGACCAGGTCGTCGAGTACCTCGAGCGCTATCGCGCGCACTTCGGCATCGAGCCGCACTTCGGCCAGGAGGTGACTCGCCTGGAGCGGGTCGACGGGCTCTGGGTCGCCACGACGGCCGACCGCGCGTGGAGCGCGCGCAACGCGGTCGTCGCCACGGGTGCGACGCGAAGGCCGGTGCGCCCGACCTGGCCCGGGATGGCGACGTACACCGGGCAGGTGCTGCACTCGAGCGAGTTCCGCAACGGCGAGGCCTGGCGCGGCCGTCCCGTGCTCGTGGTCGGCTTCGGCAACTCCGCCTGCGAGCAGGCCATCGACCTCGTCGAGCACGACGTCGTGGCGCACCTGTCGGTCCGCGGTGAGGTCAACGTCGTGCCGCGCGACATCTTCGGGCTCGTCCCGATCCTCCAGGTCGGCGCGATCATGCGGCACCTCCCCCCGTCGGTGGCCGACGCGCTCGCGGCGCCGCTCGTGCGCGTGACGGTCGGCGACATCCGGAAGGTCGGGCTGCGCAAGCTTCCCTACGGCCCGAACGCCCAGATCAAGAACGACAGGCACATCCCGCTCCTCGACATCGGGACGATGGACCACGTCAAGAACGGGCGGATCACCGTGCACGGCGCCATCGCGCGCTTCACCGGGACCGGTGTGGTGTTCGAGGACGGGACCGGCCTCGACGTCGACGCCGTCGTCCTGGGGACGGGCTACCGGCCCGCGCTGGAGGAGTTCCTGCCCGAGTGGGCGAGCGTGTGCGACCCCGACGGCCGACCCCTCGTGTCCGGCGGCGCGACGGCGCTTCCGGGCCTGTTCTTCTGCGGCCAGTTCGTCTCGCCGTCAGGGATGCTGCGCGAGGCCGGGGCGGAGTCCCGGCGGATCGTGGCGGCCGTCGCGGCACGCTGACGACGGGCCGGCAGGGCCCGCCCCGGCGGCGTCGTGTCCGTGCCTCGCCAGCCGCGCAACACGGGGCCTGTCGGGCCTAGGCTCGGGGGCGCATTGGAGGCGCCTTCGCATGCGAGTTCTCGTGGTCTACGAGTCGATGTTCGGGAATACTCGGGCGATCGCGGAAGCCATCGCCGCCGGACTCACCGGGGCGGCGGAGGTGGTCGTCGTACCCGTCCGTGAGGTGACGGCCGCCCAGGTGCACGACGCCGATCTCGTCGTCGTCGGCGGCCCGACCCACGCCCACGGCCTGTCGTCGTCGATGTCGCGCAAGGGCGCCCCGGACTACGTCGACAAGTTCGACGTCCCGCTCGTGCTCGAGCCCGGATGGGACGGCATCGGGCTGCGCGACTGGTTCGACTCGCTCCCCGGGGGCACGGCCCGCGGCGCCGCGTTCGACACCCGCGCCGACATCAACCACCTGCTCAGCGGACGCGCGAGCCGGGGCATCGCGGACCGGCTGCGCAAGCACGGCTACCGCCTCGTCGCGGACCCGGAGAGCTTCCTGGTCGACAAGCAGAACCAGCTGCTGCCCACGGAGATCGAGCGCGCGACGTCCTGGGGTGCGAGCCTGCTCGCAGCCGCCCGCGTCAGCTGACTCCGTCGCCTCGCGCCGGACCAGGCGGGATCGCGACCAGCTCGCCTGGGCGCGCCCCCGGTGCACGTGGTCCTCCTGACCCGTCCCATGGTTCTCGCGTGCTGTGCATCGGCACCTACGTGCGCGCCGAGAGCGCCGCAACCAGCTCGTCAACGGTCGGCGATCCAGAGAGCCCGGCTTCCGTGCGGTACACCCGACACGTCAGGCCGAAGAGCGGCACGGCACCGCCCTCGAACGGATCCTCGCCGTCGATGAGGATGGTGGGAGACCCCCTGAAGTGCGCCGCTTGCGCTTCCTCGTCGGTGGCGATCAGCAGCCGCTCGACGTCGAGATCGGGCCGCCCGACCAGGAGCAGCGCCTCGGTCAGCCGTGCATCCGCGATCTGCCAGTTGGGGCAGTCGTCCACGTAGACAAGCGACACCTGCACCCGGACAGAATGCCAGGTTCGACATGTCAGGAGGCGAGCGAGATCGACACGTCTGTTCGGGCTCGGCGGCCGGGTGGACGCCGCCTCCCCTGCTGAATCCGCGGTTTCCGGGCTTGATTCCGCGGATTGGGGCGGTGAAGCGGGCGCACGGCGTAGCGAGCTCGGACCGGGTCGGGGCGTCACGGGTCAGCTCTCGCACGGCGATGTGTCCGGTCGGTGCCGCCGACGCGAGGCGGGGGTTGCGTCGTCGGCTCGCCGCCGGCGTCTGCTTCAGGTGCGCAGGAGGCGCTCGACCTCGGCGACGAGCTGCTGGCGCTCGTCGAACTCGGAGTCGGACGCGCCCCACACGAGGTCGTGCAGCGCGGGCTCGTCCCAGTCGGTCCACGACGAGCCGTCCGTGGAGACCCAGGTGAACGACGAGAAGCGCTCGGCCTCGCGCTGCCACGACTCGTAGCGCCGGCGCAGGTCGCCGTCGTCGCGCACGTCGAGCACTCGGCCGACGAGCCAGTCGATCCGCTGCGCGAACTGGTCCCACTCGCGGGCCGCGTCGTCGGCCGAACGCGGCGAGGCGTCGTCGTCGCCGAACGTGTCGGTGATCGCGCGCTTGACCGCCTGCTCGCGGTCGCTGACGTCGGTCGTGAGGGCGAGTCCGAGGTCGAGCAGCGCCGCCTCGAACCGAGCCTCGCGCCGCTTGCGCTTCTCCACCCGAGGCACGACGACAGCCTGCACGAACACGGACCCGAGCAGCGTGAGCACCGCGCCCAGCGCGGCCCCGAGGAGCAGGGCCGGCAGGTTCGAGGACATGTCGCGACGGTAGCCGGAGGGTCCGACAGTCCTGGGCCGGGCGATGCTGCCGGATCGGCTGTCGAGAGCGCGAATGCGGCAGCAGGACCGGGTGCGGGGCGGGCTGCCTAGCTCGCGGGGTCGGCCACCGCGGCGACGCCGGTGATGCGGGCGACGGTGAAGGTGCGGACCTCCGCCGTGCGCAGGTCGTAGGCCGTGAGGAAGCCGCCGTCGAGGCGCAGCGGCTCGACGACGCGCTCGGTGGTCGTGCCGGTGGAGTCGGCGTAGCCGATCCAGACCGGCTTGGTCTTGTCGAGGGCAGTGCGCAGCTCGGCCATGGTCTCCGCGGTGCTCGAGCGCGGGAGACGGCCGCTGCCGCTGCCGTCGGGCATCGGCGACGGCCGGTTCGCGGCCGCGGTCTCGCCGGCGCGCAGCGCGCGCACGGCGGCCGCCAGCATCGCCTCGGTGGGCGCCGCCGGCTCGACCGAGAGCCGCGGCGGTCGAGGGCGCGGCGCAGCGAGGCGTCGCTGAAGCGGTAGACCGTCGC